>DAOUCY010000150.1:0-6371 GCA_034431625.1 Anaerolineae bacterium
GGGCATCACCCTGGAAGAGAATGTTAATTTCAAGAAGTCGGCAGCCTGGGCTGAGCGCCAGCTTGTCCAGCGGTTGCACGAAACACTGTTGAACACCGCTATCGCACTCACCTATGTGACTGAGAAACGCCGCTGGCAGTTGAATACCGTCAAAGCCACACGATTGGGGTTTATGCCGCAGGATAAACGTGCGCTGCTAGCGGACTTGAACCTGCCAGACCACTGGCGGACGGTCATACAAAAATTCCCACCCCATATGATTGTTTATATCCATACCGAGCAAGGGCGATTAACCTATCTCAGTGGACGCAGCATTGAAGGCAAGAAGCACTACAACCCGCCCCGCGAAATCATCGGGGAACGTCAGCCATATTACAATCATCTCTACAGACCACAGGCGGAACAAGTTGTCATCGTCGAGGGTCAGGCGGATGCCATCACCTTTGCCGAATGGGGTATTGCGGCGGTTGCGATCAATGGAATGCAGGCGGCGGATGAATTGCTCAAACGGCTGAAAGCGCACCTCCGGTTGTTCGTTGCGCTGGATAATACCGAGGATGCCCGTGCCAAAAGTCGCAGCCTTGCCCTGGCGCTGAAGGGCGAAACTTACTTGCCCACTCTGCCCAATGAGGTCAAAGATGTCAATGAATGGTTGCAAAAAGGAGCTGCCACCGAGGACGCGCTGGTGCTGCTCAATAATTCAGAAAGCTGGTTGGCGGTAGAAGTCAATCACGTCGCCAATCTTGAAGGTTTGGAGCGACAGGATGCTATCCGCGAGTTATTCACCTACGCCAGTGGACTCGATGATTTCGCACTGGCAGAATTCAAGAGCCTGATGGCAAGAATTGGCGTGAAGGGGCGCACCTTTACGGAGATGTATAAAGCGGCTCAATCGCAGCAGGAAAAGACGGAAGGAACAGACATGCCCGAGGTGTTAAGCGACAGCATCCCGATTTTGTCCCCGGCACTGGGTTTCCGACGCGAAGTGGCGATGGTCACGGTCTCAGTGATTGAACGCACCAAAGGGAACAAACTGAATACCCAACCTTATCTCGTGACCAGCACCCGTGAACTACGCCGCCTGTCTGATGAGCAGATTATCACCATCAGTGATCAGGAAGTTGCTCTGAAAGTGATTCCTGATGGTTCCGAGTTTCTGATGCGCTGGCGCTACAGTGACATTCGCCGTTATCTGGATGGAGAAACGATTCAGCCCGGCGCGGTATTTGCTGCTATTCACGATTTGTTCAAGATCTATGTCGATTTTCGCTCTGACATCGAGAGTCGTCTGCTGACGCTGTGGACGATTGGCACCTACTTCTACACCATGTTTCCTGCTTATCCCTATCTGGCGCTCAACGGACCGAAAAACAGCGGCAAAAGCACGGTGATGCGAGTCTTACAGCCACTGGCATTCAATATGATTACGACTTCCGACCCAACCGGTCCGAGCATGTTTCGGCTGATCCACCAGACCAGTTGCACCGTTGGCATTGACGAAGCCGAACGTTACCACAATCCGAAAGACCCCGGAATGCAGCAGATCCGCCAGTTACTCAACAGCGGCTACAAGCAGGGAATGCCCGCAATCCGCGTCACTGGCGATGACCTGAAACCGCAGGCGTTTGATGTGTATTCCCCCAAAATACTGGCAGCCATTATGGGATTGGAAGATATCCTCGCCAGCCGCTGCATCGCTATTCCCATGCGCCGTACCACACGCAAAATGCCATCCTTTCCACCTGATTTCGAAGGCGCAGCGCTGCGTCACCAGCTTTACACGCTGGCATTGTCCCAGTTTCAAGCGGTGTATCGCAACTATTTCGAGCGTCCCGAATTGCACAAACTCCACAACCGATCAGGTGAATTATGGTCGCCGTTGGTCGCGCTGGCAGCCTTCTTTGAAGAGCAGGGTGGCGTGGTCGGACTGCTGGATGCGATTTCCAACGCAGCCGAATGGGATGAGCAGATCAGTGAGGGCAAGTCGCTCAGTGAGCGCGAAGAAGCGGTCTTGCAGGCGCTGGAACTGCTTACGCGCAGTGTGGATGAGATCGTCTGGGTGAAGGGAACGGATTTACGCGAGAAGATTCGCAGCCTGCTGGGGCAATCCGCTGATGAGATGGGCAATGCTCAATGGATCGGGCATATCCTGAAGCGGCTGCAACTCATTGACCAGTCCCGGCGCAAACATCATGTTGGTGGCAAATTGTATGCCATCGAACGACGGGAAGTGCTGGATATGATGCAGCGTTATGATGTGCCACCGATTGAAAACGGAACTCCAAAATAACCGATCAAAGTGGTCAAACCGGTCAACCAGTCAGCATCCCTGATCGGTTTGACTGGTTTGACTGGTTATGCAGCGAGTCAATTTTCACTTTTTGCAAAAGTAAACACTCCTCATACCAATTGTTGCAACTCCGCCAGGCAACCTCTTAAACCACCTTACGGCACCCATCGGGGATTAAAGGCATTAGCAGTAAGCAGTAACATCTCGCTCGTTCCTGTGTTGTATATCCATATTTCTGGTGCTAATGTTTCAAAGTTATCGTGCTGCGAGCGCTGGATAGCGATACGTATCCCCGCTGGATCCCAGAAGAAGAAGTCATTGACATAGTTCATATCCATCACCAGAGGGCGGGTCTGAAGCGTAGCAACGTCAACGAGATAAAGTTGATCCCCACGATTCTGATTATTCAAATTGCGACGGGCAATGACAATCGCTTGCCCATCTGGCCGCCACGCAGCGACCCGTTCACTGACTAAATCGGAGGCGGTACTAAGGACTGTCGTTTGCTGTGTAGCGAGATCAATAATTTGTAGATGCGGATTCATCCCCGTATCGTCCTGTTCCACTTCAGGTAGTATTAATTGCGTACCATCAGGTGATAAAAAGCCAGGCACACCATAAAGACTGTGAAGTGAGATTTCCCGATTTTGTACAAAGTCATAGATACGAACACCCGGTAAGCCGCGATCATAAACTGCGATCTGATTGCCATCTGCTGACCACGCCGGTAAATAACCTAATTTTTGGTTGTCGTTGAAGAGAAGATATTCTGTTGGGGGTTCAAGTGTGAGATTGATTAACCAGATGCGTGAAGGGCTGGATGCCAACCCTGTATTGGCTAAAGGCAATCCTATATTTCCTAAATCAGAATTAAAGTCGATGCGCTCGTAAGCAATAAAGTTGCCATTGGGACTCCATCTTGGATGTTCACAGCGATTATCGGCGCAGTTGGTTAATTGTATGAGCGCGTCTGTTTCCAAATCGAGCATTTTGATGTCCGAAAGTCCTGTGCTGCCATTCCGCTCTGCAAATACAATCTGATTGCCCGTTGGACTAACATCAAAACTTGTAATCCCAGTAGGGCTGAATGTGATCTGCTGGACATCGGACGGTTCAATCAGACTGGCAATCCAGATGTTAGCAGGTGCACGGCTGTCCGCAGGAGCAAGATAGGCAATCCGCAGATTGCGAACGGAGAAACTGAAGCTCACATCGATGAGCAGTTCACGTCCACCTTCACTCTCCATCCCGGAACGGAGTGTTACCGTATATTGACTGCCGGGTTGTAAAGGTTGGGCTGGCCGAAACGTTAACGTTGATCCATTCCAATCGAAACTACCCGTGACAGGAGGCTGAATTTGAAAATGTTGAGTGAAGCTGCTTCGGTTCATGAATTGACTGAAGCGAATAACAATTGGACTTGTACTGGAGGTCATCCCGGAAGGCGCAAAATCTGTAATCGTGATCCCCACCCGGTCGCCGGCTAAAATTGTAAGGAAAATGGCGGTAAGCAACGCAATACTGATGCTCAACACAGTGGCATCGAAACGAGTGAACTGAATAGAAAACAACCTTTTCATCATGACGACACTATGAGTTTACGGACCAATAACATACTCAGGTGATGGGGGTCCCATTAAGCCTGAAGCATCTATAGGAACGACGGCAACAGCGCTGAAGCGTTCCGGTACAAAACCTTCCCAATCCACGAGGTTTCCAGTTACGGCAAACTGCTGGTAGACTAACGAACCGGGTGGGCGTAAGGCAACAATATAATTGGTGGTATCTAAGGAATTCTCCCAGACCAACCGCTTGGTGCCATCGCCGTTATCGCGCAGCGTCATATTATGTGGGGGGCGCGGACCATCGGTTAAGACCACGACAACCGTAAGGATCGTTCGAGTAGCTCGAACCAGATAGCCCACCTGAATATCATCTATGGTGTCGCGCTCGGTATGTCTGCGCTGTGGCTCTTCATTCATTTCTGTAAAGCGCACGGCTGGATAACCAGCCTGACTGAATGAGAGATGATCCCCATAACTCCCACTTCGATCATCTGACTCCTGAATCACTACTTCCAGATCCGAATGGTAATTATAGGTAATAAAGTTAACTGCTCGCGCAAGCTGCCTTGAGCCAGACTCATCCGGTCCTTCTGAGAAGAGCCGGATTTGATAGTCGTTGATCGAACCATCGCTGTTCGTTGAACTGCCAATAATGTCAAGGTTAATCACCGCAGTGACCGGAATGTTTAACGCTTGAATATAATCCTGAACAAAGGCGATACTTCCTAAACGCCCTTCTTCTTCGGCTGAAAAGGCGATGAAAACTACTGTAGCGCGATGGTGATGATCACTCAGGCTCATAATGCGCGCGATTTCAATCAGAGCAGCAATACCTGAACCATTGTCATTCGCACCAGGTGCATAACCCGTTCCATTTTCCAGATTACCGATGCGACTATCATAATGTGCGCCTACCACGATGACACCTGCTCCCGGTTCAGTGCCATTGAGAATAGCAATAATGTTCTTAGGCGTTGAACGAATACCTCCCCAATTTAGTGAAAAATCTTGGGTAGTTACAACAAGTTGTCCCGATGACTGCTGCTGGATCGACTGAAATTGCCCCACGATGTAATTGTACGCTGCGCCAATACCCTGATCCGAAGCTGTATAGGAGGAGTTGACATGCCGCGTCTCAAAATTTTGCAGCGTGTCAATATGAACAATCAAACGGTCTGACTCGACCTGATTCATTAAAGTATATAATTCAACTTCAAACGAGGGGGTGGTAGTTGGGACTACGATCTGTGACGAAAACTGGCTGGAGTCAAGGGTCGCATATCCAAGTGTCGGGGGTGGCAACGGTGTTGCTCTTGGCATAAGTGTGGGCGGCTTCTCATGAGTGGATAAAGTACAGCCGGTCATAAAAAAGCCAATCAGCAAGATTGGCAGTAAGTACATCAGTTTTTGTAAGCGCATAGGCGAAACCATCAGGAAAAATCCAACTAAAACGGACATGTCTACTTCCCTAAGAACATGCCCGTTGAACAGACAAAGTTTTTCAGTAATGTTATTAAGCGCTAATCCCTACCTGTGGGCTTATCACCCCATGATAGATAACAGCGCCAACGACCAACGTTACAGTGGCAACCGCCGTAGCGCGTTGGATCACACGGACTGAAATAAACTTTGGCGGTGGTTCGCCACGCGCCTCAGCCGCTTTACGCCTCTCAATATGCTTGGCATGGGCACGCGCACCCAATGCAAATGTCATAGGAACAGCGGTACAGAATAAACACATAGCCTAAATCCTTTCTTTCCTACAGCTCAAGGGTGAAATTTAGCGCACAAGGTTATCGTTTCTTTTCAATCGAAGCAGCCGTGAAGAGTTGGCGAGAATGCCCAGATCAGGGAGAGACTGTGCAGCAGCAGCCAGAACAGGCGGCAGAATGCCAAACGCCGCCAGGGTTAATCCAAGAAGATTATAAATTGCCGTAAACGCAATGTTGGTCTTGACGACTCGCATGGTGCGTCGGGCGATATGGATGGCTTCCGGCACCAATGTCCAATCTTCACGCATCAGCGCAATATGGGCTGCCTCAAGTGCAACATCCGTCCCGGCAGCACCCATTGCGATTCCGATGTTTGCCTGGGCGAGAGCAGGTGCATCGTTCACACCGTCACCGACCATGATGACGGTGCGTCCCTGTGCCTGATATGCCTTTACAATGGCGATTTTGTCCTCCGGCAGCAGATTGGCACGGTAGCTTACCCCTAATTTCTGTGCTAAAGCGGACGCTACCTGCTCATTGTCTCCGGTCAGTATTTGGATGTCCTTGATACCTAACGCGCTTATAGCGGCAATGGACTGTGGGATTTCTGGACGCACGGTATCCGATGCCCCCATGACCGCAACGACTTCACCATCTTTCTGTACAAATAGGGCAGTTTTGCCCTGTGCTTCTAAATCTACTGCAACGGCTGGATGTACGCTAAACCTTCTTTGCAAACGAGTAGAGATCAGGTAATCTCAAGAGCAAAGGAGAAGCGAGATGAGTGAGAAGAGCGAGAAGAAG
>DAOUCY010000151.1:0-10496 GCA_034431625.1 Anaerolineae bacterium
AGAAGTTGGGAAGCTATCCGCAAGAAGATTGTCAAACTTCATGGGGATAGCTCAATGGTTACTGAGACTGGACAGTTGGAAGATGGTGAGCGGATTTCTGAGTATCTGAAGCGTCATCCTGAAGCCGCCGCTGCAATGGAATTGTCATTTTTAGACTATTCGTCACCACGAACACGCTCGAAAATGCCATCGCCCCAGCAGCCAGCATTGGCACGAGCAGCCCCAGCATCGCCACTGGGATCAGGATGATGTTGTAGATGAACGCCCAGAACAAGTTCTGGTAAATCGTTCGCATCGTCGCCTTGCTCAATTGGATTGCCCGCGCCACCCCGCCCAGATCGCCGCTCATCAGCGTCACATCGCTCGCTTCCATAGCGATATCCGTACCGGTTCCAATGGCGATGCCCACATCTGCCTGCGCCAGTGCCGGCGCGTCATTGATGCCATCGCCGACCATCGCCACCCGCCGCCCCCCCACCTGGAGTTTCTGGATCGCGTCCGCTTTTTGACCCGGCAGCACATCCGAGAGCACCCGTTGGATGCCTGCCTCCGCTGCTATTGCCTGTGCCGTGATCGCGTTGTCGCCTGTAATCATGACAACTTCCAACCCCATCTGCTGCAGCGTCGCGACAGCCTCCCGCGACCCTGCTTTGAGGGTGTCGGCAATCCCGATCATCCCGGCCAGCTTGCCATCGATTGCCACGCCGGCCACCGTCCGCGCTTGTGCCTGCAGCGCCTCGATGCGCGGCGCGAAATCCTCCAGGGCGATGCCCTGTTCATCCAGATACCGCGTGCTGCCGGCCAGTACCCGTTTCCCATCCACGATGCCGCTCACGCCCCGGCCAGATTCCGCGTGGAAGTCCTGCGGATGAACCAGCCCGGCTCCGGCCTGCTGCGCTGCCCGGACGACTGCTTGTCCGAGTGGGTGCTCGCTGGCTCGCTCCACCGAAGCTGCCAGCCGCAGTACCTCAGTGCTGCTGAATCCGTTCACCGGCACGACTTCGGTCACGCTCGGTTCTCCGCGGGTGATCGTCCCAGTTTTATCCAGCGCCACCACTTGGAGCCGGTGCGCTTGTTCGAGCGACTCGCTGTTCTTGAACAGAATGCCCAGCTCCGCACCTTTCCCTGTCCCGACCATGATCGCCGTCGGTGTCGCCAGCCCCAGCGCGCATGGGCACGCGATCACCAGCACTGCCACCGCGTGCATCATTGCCGCTGTGAATCCCACCTGCCCGATCACCATCCACCCGGTGAATGTCAGCGCCGCCAGTACCAGCACCACTGGCACGAAGACCCCCGATACTTGGTCGGCCACCCGTTGGATCGGCGCTTTCGATCCCTGTGCCTGTTCAACCAGCCGGATGATCTGCGCCAGCGCCGTATGCGATCCGACCGCCGTCGCTTCCATCACCAATCTCCCCTGCTTGTTGACCGTGGCCCCGATCAGCTTGCTGCCAGTTGTTTTGTTGACGGGCAGACTCTCGCCCGTCAGCATCGACTCGTCCACGGAGGATCGCCCCTCAATCACCACCCCATCCACCGGAATCCGCTCGCCAGGACGGACCAGTACCGTATCGCCTTCGACCACATCGTCAATCGGTACTTCGATTTCCTGTCCCTCGCGCAGCAGTGTGGCCGTGCGTGGGGCCAATCCCATCAGCGCCTTGATCGCCTCGCTGGTGCGCCCTTTCGCCCGCGCTTCCAGCAGCTTGCCCAGCGTAATCAGCGTCAGGATTACCGCCGCCGTCTCAAAGTACACATGCTCGCTCACCGGCGTTGATCCCGCCGCCATGCTGACCAACACCACGATGCTGTAGATAAACGCTGCCAGTGATCCCAGCGCGATCAGTGTGTCCATATTGGCGCTGCGGTTCCGCGCCGCCTTCACTGCGCCGGTGATGTACTGCCACCCTAAGATGAACTGCACCGGCGCCGCCAGCAGTCCGAAAACAAACGGCCATCCGTTCCACAGTAGCCAGCTCACCGCGGGGTTGGCTGTTGGTTCCATCCCCGCCATCGCATGGCCCCCGCTCACGCTTCCGGCTGCGCTCGCCATCACCAAATCGCGCGCCATGCTCAGGATGAACAAGGGCAGGGTGAATGCCGCTCCGGTCAGCACCAGCCGCCGCTGCCGGTCGATCTCCGCCTGCCGGGCTTTGCGCTCCGCATCTTCCGGCGCTTCCACTCCGGCCAGATCGAGGACACCGTACCCGGCCTGTTCCACCGCCTTGACCAGATCACTCCGCCGTACGCTGCCCGGCAGGTATGTCACACGGGCTTTCTCCGTTGCCAGGTTGGCAGTCACTTCCAGCACGCCCGGCTGCTTCTGAATGGCCCGCTCGACCGTGCGGACGCAGCTCGCGCAGGTCATTCCGGTGATCGGCAGTTCCAGCGTCGCCTGTGCTACCCCGTAGCCGGCCTGATCCACCCGCGCGATCATCTGGTCTATGCTGATCTGTTCAGGGTCGAATGTCACTGTCGCCCGTTCGGTCGCATAATTTACTGCCGCGCTCTGTATCCCGCTGGTCTTACTCAGTGTCCGTTCGACGGTCCGGGCGCAGTTCGCGCAGGTCATCCCGGTGATCGGCAGGTCAATTTGTTGTGTCGTCATGATCTGGCTTCCACTTCTCTAGAACCTGGCGAGCAGCCCGTTCCCCGGTGGCGATGGCGCCGTGCACCGTGCCCATATGCCCGCCTGAATGCGTTGCTTCCCCTGCGAAGAACAGTGTGTCGGCGGTTGGCTCGGCCAGCACCTGCGCAGCATTCAATCCGCCCACCACCGGATAGCTGTAAGCCCCCCGCGTGAACGGGTCGCTCATCCAATCATGCCGGTACACTGCTTCGATTTCGTCCCGAATAGTCTCTGGCGCCAGTCCGAACAACTGGCTCAGCGCATCGACTGCTTGATCCATCCAAATGTGCTCGCTTTCCCCACGCAGCTTCGACGCTCGTGCACCGCCTGACCATCCGGTCAGGATCGGCCAGTCCAGCGGTGTCGGCGTCCACCACACTGGGAAATAGGAATGGTCTATCAGCAGGAACAGCGGCTTACCCGATGGTTTGGCGATAGGCAGTGGCTCTTCCCAGAACCGCCTGCGGAACCGCAGCGTGATGCGTGCCGCTTCGCCCATATCGATCTGCTGCATTGCCGCGCGCTTGTCCACCAGATCGGGACTGAACCGTACCCCACCTGGCTCATCCGCCCCGGCTTTCAATACCCCCAGCGGCAGCGTGATGATCGCTCGCGTAGCCTCATAGCTGGATTTCGCCGTACCATCCACTGCCTCCACCTCAAGATGCACATGTCCTTTCGTCCAGCGAATTTCCCGAACAACTGTACCCATGCGGATTTCAACCCCCGCTTGTTCCAACTGAACCCGCAGCCATTCGACCAGCGCCCCATATCCCGCCGCGAGCTTGAAATCCATCTCGCTCTGGATAGATTGCCCTGCCCGGTCCATCTCCCGTGCCGCCAGTGCGCTGATCCGCTCTGCCCGTGCTGCGTGGTAGCCTTCCACAAACGAGATTGCGCTCGCCCGTGCTTGTTCCCAATCAGTCCCGCTGAACTGGGTCTGGACGAATTTCTGGAACGACATATCTTCCGTCAGCCCATCCAGCCCCGCGAAGATCACATCGGTGCCGTCATCATCGCTGTCGTTTTGGATCGAACGCCCCTCGGCCAGCCAGTATTCACCCTTCAGCTCCATCATCACCAGCTTGGCCTGCCGTGCCAGCGTAAAAATCTCTGGCGGCGTCCCATGAATGAACTCGGCCCCCAGTTCAATCGGGATGCCCCGCGCCTCATCTAGGACGGTGTAGGCGCGGCCGCCCAATCGCTCCCGTGCTTCGAGCAGGAGAACCCGCACCCCAGCCGCGCTGAGGTGGTAGGCGGCCGTTAGCCCGGCAAACCCGCCGCCAATCACGATGACATCTGGCTTTGATGAAGACATGCATGAACCTCACTCGTTGTAATGTAAGGATACGAATTGGTCTAGGCACATGCCGGTCTCACTAGCGATTGACGGGTCAGACCTGCACTTCCCCCCTCTTCTCTGCGATGTGGCGAGAGGGTAGGGGGTGACGAAACCTCTCTAGCTCAAATCGTGGATCATCCCTTCCATCATCTCGATCTCTGCCGACTGCGCCCGGATGATATTTTGCGCGAGATCGCGCAAATCTGCATGTATGACCCGCCGCAGGAGCCGCTCGGACATGTGCAGCGCATCATCATGGTGGTCGATCATCGCTTCCATCCAGGCGATGTCGTACTCGGTTCCGCTCAAATCACCAAGCCCGGCCATCATACCCATCATCATCATTGGTTGGTTGCCCATCATGCCGTCCATGTGATCCATGCTATTGCCCATCATCGGCATATTGGCGTACTCGATGCCATACCACGCTTTCAGCCAGCCTCGCATCAATTCAATCTCGGCTGATTGCGCGTCGATGATGGATCGGCACAGCCCCTTCAGGTCATCGCTGCTAGCCTTCGCCAGACAGTCATTCGCCATCACCAGCGCCATCATGTGGTGGTCGATCATCCCTTCCAGGAATCGTACCTCGGCGCGGCCAGCTCGTCCTTCAACCGGTCCATCTGCACGGACTATCACGCCGCCAAACACTATCGCAATCAGCATTGCAATCACCAGCCAGCGAAAAGTCTTCATCCTCTTGTCCTCCGTCACACTGCTTCACTGATGCTCACTCGATCATTGCTGCGCGTCTGTGCCAGCCCTTCCCACCAGGGGAGCGCACTTGGATCTCGGTGTCTCTCGATAGTGCAGTCCTCTAATGGTTCAGTAGATCAAAAATCCGCGCCAGTTCCCGCGTTGTCTCATCGGGGTTGCTTTCCATCTGCTGCCGCGCGGTATTCACCAAATAGCACTCCACCAAATGCGTGATTAGGCTGGTCATCCCTTTCTCAATCGTTCGCGCCCGGATGACCCTTTCTTCGCAGCTTCCCGCGTCCTGCTCGATCATCTTCTCTAGCGCCGCTAGCTGCCCTTGGATGCGGTGAATCCGGTGCAGCGTCTGCCGGTTGTATTCACACTTCAATCCCACCTCGGTCTGGATGCTGCTTTCTTCGGTCATGCCATTCCTCCATCGCCCTGGGATATACCCCACTGGGTATATTTTACAATACCCGGTGGGGTATTTTCAAGTTCCGCATCTTCTCTGTATGATCTCTGCGTCCCTTGCGGCTGTGCGTAGCCTCCCCGTCATGGGATTGCCGTTCAAATTGCATTGAGATTGTCATCTTCGGGCGTGATGTCCCATTCCGACTTTGCAGTTCAAATCTTCCTCTATAATGGAACCATGATCGCTCAATACCTTCTTCATAGTGCCGCTCTCATCGCCTTTGCCTTGATCCCTTTCTGGTTCCGCTTTACTGGATTTCCTGTCTTTTCCGCCTTCTATAGTGCCGGCTTTCCCATCTTCTGGGCCATGCTCGTGACCATCCTCGCCTGGGGGCTGACTCGCTTCTCCGGTCGGGACTCACTCCGGCAGGATCGACGGCGTAGCGTGTGGGCGCTGTCGCTGGCTGGATTAGCCGCTTGGGCGCTGCTCTCCTGGGCCTGGGCCTATATGCGGGATTTGCGCCCGGAGGTGGCCCTCAGCGCGGCCATTCCGTTCGTCGTGACAGCGGCTTTTGCCCTTGCGGTAGCGTGTGCTGGGCCTTCCCGTTGCCATCTCGCCGCTGTCTTGATCCTCAGCCTGTTCCTCAACAGCCTGTTGGCCGCTGCCCAAGTTGCCCTCCAGCGCTCCGTCGGCCTAAGCTTCCTCGGTGAGTTCCCGCTTGACCCGCTCCAATCGGGCGTCGCCATCGTTCAGGCAGATGGTTTCCGCTGGCTGCGTCCGTACGGCCTTGTCTCACACCCCAACATCCTGGCGGGCATTTTGGTCATCGGTCTGTTAGTGCTCCCCGCTTGGATCATCCAGTCCCGCCGCTGGTGGTCGGCTGTGCTTGCAGTCGCCGTCACGTTGGTCGGCCTCTGGGCGCTCCTGCTCACTTTCTCTCGAGCCGCCTGGATCAGCCTGGCGGTCGCTGCACTTGTTGCCTTGATCCTGTTCTGGCGCATCGCTGCCTTGAGCCGCGCTGCCTGGACTCGTCTGGCGATCACTGGCCTGCTTGCAGTTGGGGCAGGAGCCTTATTCGTCTTGCTCTACGCGCCTTTCCTCTCCGCCCGCGTCGGCATCGAAACTGAGTCTATCGAACTCCGCTCCCTCAGTGATCGTGCCGTTTTCAACCAGATCGCTGCCGATGCCATCCAGCAGTCCCCGCTCCTCGGCATCGGTATCGGCAGTTTCCCATGGTATGCCAGCTACTACCTGGCCGAGAAAACTGACTTTGACCTGCGCGGCCAGCCCGTCCACAACATTTACTTGTCAGCCCTTAGTGAGCTTGGCTTGGTGGGATTGAGCCTTTTTCTTGTCGCCCTGGTTGCTGGGATCATCGCTGCGTTCCACGTCTTGACCCGCTCCCCACAGTCCGAGCGTCCCCTGCGCATCGCCTGCGTGAGCGCCGTTCTCGCTTTGCTGGTCATCGGTTTCTTCGATCACTACCCCTGGACTCTCCCGCATACCCAAGCTGCCCTTTGGGGCCTCCTCGCCTCTGCCTCCCGCCCCGGCCCCTAGCTGCTTATGCCCAGCCTCGAAACGCGGTGCAAGCATTCATGGGAAACCAAATGTTTTTCCAAAATGTCACCCTAATCGTCTCGTTTTGTGCTATTGTAGAGCTGTAAGGCTTATTTCTTCTTGCGAAGCGAAGAGGCGTCAGGGGAAGGAATGACTTGCCCGCGCATCTTGACAATCGAATTTGCTTGCAAATGCCGCGTTGCAGTTGCAACTATTGCAGCTTTTGCGACATTCCGCGGGAATGTTCACCGGAACCACCACAGGAAGAGGACGATATAATTCTCATATCCGCATTCTCATTCTTATCATCTCTCATCTATTACCGCATTTTTCTTTCGACTATAAACTATCAATTATTAAATTTACCGATCCAGATAAAATTTTTATGGGCTGTTCGCTAATAGCTGTGCTCAGCACATATCCTCCCTCTAGCCGCCACCACCCCTGGAGCATCGGGGCTGTCCTCAGTTGCCCCGCATCAGCAGTAATCCTTACCGGACTCCACTCCCCATCCAGCCGTGTTCCTACGCAGCTCACCGCCCGCGTATCCACCCCTAGCCCTACCCGCAGCGCCTTCAGTGCGGCCTCCTTCGCGCTCCAAATCCCCGTGATCCACCTATCCCGCTCCTCAGCCGGAACCGCCCCGACCACAGCCTGCTCCTCCTCGGTAAAGTAATCGTCCACGAAGATGCTTGCCCGCGCCTCCACCCGCTCTAGGTCGGCTCCCACCAGCCCGCCCTTCAGCAGCACGGCCAGCCCTTTCCCCTGCGAATGGCTGAGCGACAGGCTCCACTCTGGGTAGTCCCGCAGCCGCGGCGCTCCATCCGCCTCGCGCTCGATCACCAAGTCCCTCAGCGTAGGCCGCTCGCCCCTCTCCCGCAGAATCACGGCCTGAACCAGCCGCTTGGCCGTCCACCGTCCCAGCAGCCAGTCCGCTCTCCGCTTGGGGGTAGCCAAACACTCTAGCCGCTCGCGCTCCGAATCTGCCAGCCACTCCGTTGGGTCGCTCGTGGGCAGGTCAGCTTTTGTTTGGGTCAGCCACTCGATCATCGGTATCCAGGGAAAAAAGAAAGCCGGACACCCCCTCGCGGAAATGTCTGGCTGTGGAAATCCTTACAGACTCACGCTGCCGGGAAGCTGAACCGTATGGTAGCCCCGCAGCGCTGCATATACCCGGCCTTGCTCGTCCACCACCTCGGCGTCGAAGGATACTCCGTTCTCCACTGCCCGCACCACCGCGTAGAGCCGGCCGCTGGCCGTTTCTGGCTGCCTGTAGGCTGTCACCGAACCAATCCCCAGCGGCAGGGCCATCACGCCCTTTGTCTTCATCTCCCAAAGTCCCGCCGTTTGGAAGCACAGCTCAATCAGCCGCGGCATCATAATTGATGCTGCCTCAGCCGGCTCACTGTTGGGCAGCAGATTCTCTGCATACAGCCCGACCGCTTGGTCCCCATTTACGCTGGCTGCTTCCAATACCTGGTAAGCTGGTCCGTGGAAGTACACCCGGTAGATGTCTGCTGCCTGGATCGACAGATCCTCGCGCTTCGGGGGGCTGAACGAAACCTCTGGTGGAGAGACCTTCTCCTGGCTCAGCCGGATCAGTGCTGTGAAGTGGGTCTTCTCCTGGGTCTCTCCGGTCGCTAGCGTCCGTGCCGAGCGCAGCGCTGCTCGTACCATCAGTTCCCCATTACCGGCGGGGGAAGCTGTCGCGCTCAGCCGCAGCGTCCCTGGTTCCATCCGGTAGAACTTAAGTGGGCTGTCGAAGCGCACCTCACTCACCGCCGCGACCTGAAAGCCAGGCACAAGCAGGCTCGCCAGTTCTGCGAACGCCTCAGTGCCCATCACTCCTGGCAGCAGCGGCGTCCCCTCCATCGCGTGGTCGTAGATGAATGGCTGAACCTTCGGATCAAGCGTGGTTTCCACCTGGAACCCGCTGTACAGCCCCGCTGCGGTCACCTTTCCCAGCATCACCGGTTTCGGTGTAACTGCCGCAAGCCGCGCGTTAGCCTTCTCCACATCCAGCCCACCGCTCGTGTCCCACTCCTGCCCCAAGATGCCCAGCTTGCCGCCGACTACAATTTCACCTCGGAACCCACCTGCAGTCAACTCACGGCGCACTGTTGGGATTCCCACTTCCGGCGGGAGCATCTCGATCCCGGCCATCTCCATGATTTTCGGAATCGATCCCCGTGTTGCCATGCCGATCCCGCCCCAGGCCGTCCAGTCGATGGCGATCCCGCGCGTCTCCGGCCGCCAGCGCCGTAGGCTGCTGCTGATCTTGCACAGCAGGTCGTTAGCCGCACTGTAGTCGGTCTGGCCGCTGTTGCCAAAGCGCCCGGCTACCGAACTAAACACCACCGCTGCCCCGATGGGCATTCCTTGGGCTGCTTTCAGGAGGCTGAAGAACCCATCGGCTTTCACATCGAAGACCAGATCGAACTGTGCTGCATCCTTGTCGGAAAGCGCCCGGCTGATTTCCAGCCCACCGGCATGGATCAGTACATCGATCCGCCCGTAGCGGCTGCGGATTTCATCCACCACCGCTGTGAGCGCGGCCCCGTCCAGCAGGTTGGCGCTGCGGTAGTGCGCTGTTCCGCCCACTGCTGTCACCGATTCGACGGCTCGCAAGGCTGCCTCTTCGCGTTCGATGGCTGCAATCCGCTTTTCGACCTGCACTGGTGTCAGCCGTTCACCCGCCGCGCGGGCTTCTTCGATCAGTCGGGTCTTTAACGCCTCCCGATCCTGGCGGAACAGCTTCACCAGCGGGTCATCTGCTGCCGGAGCCTCGACCAGATCAAGCAGATAGAAAACCCCTGCGCTGGTTGCGGCCAGGTCGCTGACAATAGCGCTGGTAATGCCACCCGCTGCCCCAGTCACGACGAAGACGGTTTCCTTGCCGAAGTTCAATCCTGGCAGCCCATCCACAGCGGGTTGTTCGGCGAACGAGAGCGACCACCGGTCGTCATTCCAATATCCCACTTCAACCACGCCGGGATCATTCAGTGTTTCCGCGATGAGTACTTCCGCTGGACCAGCTGTCTTGCGGCTCAGCTCGAAGTCAACAGTCTTCACCAGCACGGCGCTGCGCTCACGCTTGTAGGCTTTGGTGAAGCCCACCACTGCGCCGCCCAGTGGAGCAGTCGCTCCGTCCTCACCATAGCCGTGCAGGCCGCCCAACCGGGTTGCGCTGACCAGGAAGTTCCCTGGTTGACTGATCACGTTGTACAGCGTCCGCATCGCGATCGACAAGTTCTTCACTCGCTGACGATTGAGTTCGCGCCAGTCGGCCAGATCCAGCAGTTCCAGATCGGGTTCCACATCGAGCGCGGTCAGCCAGTACACACCCTGAATCGGCCCTTCGCTCAGCCAGGCCTGAAGCTGCGTAACCAAACTGTCCGCTGAGATTGCCGGATCATCCAGCACGAAAGCAGTCACGCCCAGCTTTTCCAATCGGCTGACCAGTGCCTTGCCCACCCCGCCGTGATCTAGCGCGACCACAACCCGGCTTGTGCTGTCTAATTGAACTCCGGTCGGCTTGCATTGGTCCAGGCTCGGACGCAGTACGGGCACAACTACACGGCGTGGCATCCGGTCGGCATCTTCTAGGCGGGCAGCCGGCTGCAGTACCGCCAGAGTCGCCGCGTTTGCTGAGGGACTCACTGCTGGAGCAGGAGACACGGCGACAGACGTGCTCACCGCGAGGTCAGGGCGCATCTCGCGGACGAAGTCGATCACCTTAGCCAGGGTAGTGTAGTCCCGGAGCTTGAGGTCATCGCGGCGCGGGATGTCGAAGGCGTTGCGGATGGCCGCGAACGTCTCGGCCTGCTTGACGGTATCGACGCCCAGGTCAGCCTCCA
>DAOUCY010000152.1:0-2465 GCA_034431625.1 Anaerolineae bacterium
CCACCGATGCCAATGCCGATGATCCGAACTCGCATCTCCGCCAGCGTCCGCTGCTGACGGTAGATGAAGTGGTTACCCCGCAGGTCGGTAACTGCACCATTTTTGCCCGCTACGTCGAAGCGGGCTTCGCTACTCAGGTGGTTTTGAACGCCCGGCTGACCCGCTTTTACGAGCGCGACGACTGGAAACAGCGGCTCAATGCGGCGAAAGATGTCCAGCCGCTGCTGCTGGAACGCGGCATCTCGCTTGACTTGAAGCCCACTGCGCCTATCTTGCCGCCAGCGCCCACACCGAAACCCACCTTAGAACTGGCAGCATCGGCGCTGATGGCGAAGGTGGCCGCGGAAACGCAGAAGCAGACCGGCGGTAAAGCGCAGATGGCTTCCCTGACGGAGATGCGCGCCCAGCGCGAGAAACGGCTGACGGGTGTGAAAGAGGTGAACCGATGACCCTGACAAAGAATAAGATGATCCGTGAAGTCGGGCGGCGCACCCGCCTGAAGAACCGCGATGTCCAGATGATGTTGGAAGCACTGGTGGAGGTGTGGACAGAAGAACTCGTTAGCGGCGGACGGATTGAGTTGGAGAACCTTTTTGTGTTGGAGACACAGACCATTGATCGAGGTGAACAACGTGGGATGCTGACCAGCGGGGAAGCTCCGCGCATGATCCAGCGGGTGACGCTGCGGGTGAGCAGGCAGTTGAAGAGACGCTTAAGTCAATCCAATGCGTTGAAATAGTCTGTCCGTCAGGACATTTTGAGGCGAATCCAGTACAGCCCCCGGTTATCCGGGTCTTGCCGCAGTTCAAAATCGAGTGGGTAATCTGCCAGCAGTTTGAGCAGGCTCTTGTACTTCTTGCTCGGCTGCCCCAGTCGTTTTGGCTTGAGATGATAGAAGGTCTCATAGAGATACTGTGAGACCCGGCTGAAGTTCACCCATTCCTCGTTCTGTGTCCGAATGAAATCACGCGCTGTCTGTAAAACATCATCCGTGCTGTAGTCCCGGATTGCCTGCGCTGCGATTGCCCGTTTGCGTAGGCTGGCTCGTGATTTTGAGCGTTTGTTCTTCGGCTTTTTGGGTGACTCAATCAGTTCGTAGGCAGCGCCATAGTCACGTATGACGCGCTCACGCAGCGTCTCCAATTGATCCGGTGCGACGGCGAAGGCGGTGACTGAATACTCCCAATCCCGTGAACGGATCAGGTCGCGGTCGAGCTTCGCAGCACAGTCATCGCACAAGCCCAAATCATTCACAGGGAACGGCAGGTCACAACCCACACAACAAGTGTCGATCACTTCATTGGTGCTGTCATTCTCTTGATCGTCCATCAAGTTCTCCTGAAATCCGGCAAAGGATTGCGTCTATCATAGCAAGTTTCTATCGGCTGACTGAAGGCATATTTCTGCAAGGCTCTCGTTTAGTTTCGCGGGAACCAGGCTTCCAAATTATCTGGCGCTGGGTGCGTCGGTTCGATTTCTGGTTCGAGTTCCCGCATTTGCTGCCATTCTGGTCCCACAATCCGATCCAGAGCCTCGCTGAAGTGGCGGCTGGCAATCTCGCGGAAGAGTACATCGTGTCCCTTTTCTTTATTGTTATAGACCGCCCCACGATCCGAACCGGGCAGCGGCGCGGTTCCCGGCAGAACGACATGGGTATGTAGCTGCTGCATGGTCTCGCTGCCGTCTCCCATTTTTGCCTCGCGGTCATGGAGAATAAAACTGTACTCCGGGATGGTGAAACCACGTTCCAGATAGTAATCCTCGACAATCCGCTCGGTCAGATCACACACCAAATCGCGCCGCTGTTCCTCTGGCACAAGTGCCACCAGGTCGGGGGCAGGCGAAATCACCCACGTCCACGCTAGCACATGCTTGCTCTGAAGGTCATCGCTGTTCTTCATGATGTCGCGCCAGTGCAATCCCATACCCCGATCCTGCCAGCGCTCATAATCGCGGTTCTCGGCAAGCTGGTTCTGCACTTTGTCCCGATATTGCAGATATTTGAGCGTGGAACTCAGCCCTTTGCGCCCCGTGCCATGACCTTTGCGCTGCGTGCCTTTGTAGGCGAAGTCCACGACGATGATGGCTTTGCTCAACGTTTGTCAGCCTTCATCTCACGGACAGCTCGCATCTGCGCCAGCAGTGTTTCACCGTCGCGCCGAGCGGCGATGATGGCATCGGCGATGCGTTCCGGGCTGCCCTCCGGTTCAAGCGCCGCCAGTAGATAGATTAAGACATTCAGGTGAAAGGCGAACGCGGATTCGAGTCGATCCAGCCGCTCTTGCAGCGACTTCTGGAAGTGCTTGCGGCTGCCGATGATATCTTCCTGATTATCCAGATACAGGCGTATTGCTTCGCGGATGAGGTCGGCTTCAGTGGTATTGCGCGGCTGCTTGCTCACCAGCAAAGCGAGGCGATCTCGCATTTCCTGCGTCATCGTGATGCTGCGCTGCACCGTTTTCTTT
>DAOUCY010000153.1:0-3613 GCA_034431625.1 Anaerolineae bacterium
CCAGCGTGCTGGATGATGTCGGTTTACCCGAAGCAATTAAGCGGCATGTGGCAGACTGTCAAAAACGGCATTCTTTGAATATTGATCTTGCTATCACCGGGCTGGACGGTTGCCGCCTGCCACCCGCTGTTGAAACGGCTCTTTATCGCATTACCCAGGAAGCCCTTACCAATATCATTCGTCACGCGGGAGCGGAAACCGCCAGTATTTTCATCGAACGCAGCGATGATAAGGTACTGGCGATCATTGACGATGATGGACAGGGGTTTGATCCAGAATTCGTCGAACGACAGGATGGTCATCTGGGATTGTACGGTATCCGTGAACGCACCGAGCTGCTATCGGGGCATCTGGTCATCGAGTCTGAACCCGGCACTGGAACCAGCCTTTATGTAGAGATACCTTTAGTCGAAAAGTGATATGTTATGGCAGTGATACGCATCTTCATGGCAGATGACCACACGGTACTGAGAGCAGGGCTGCGAATGCTGTTGGATGCCCAATCCGACATGACGGTTGTTGGTGAGGCAGGCAGCGGGGCTGAACTACTGGGTCTGGTTGCACAACTTCAAGCGGACTTGATTCTGCTCGACCTATCCATGCCGGGACTTGGCGGACTGGAAACCTTACCGCTGCTGCGGAAGACCTGTCCGACAGCGCGAATTCTGATTCTGACCATGCATGACGATGAGGGCTATCTGCGGCAGGCGCTGCGCGAGGGGGCATCCGGTTATGTCCTGAAAAAAGCGGCAGACAGCGAACTGATTGCGGCAATTCGAGCGGTCATGCGCGGTGAAGTGTATGTCCATCCCTCTCTGACACGCAGCCTGCTGGAAGATCTGCTGCCTTCCGATGGAACTGACCCTGCCAGTCCCTGGGATGCGTTGAGCGAGCGTGAGCGCGAAGTGCTGCTGCTGGTGGCACGCGGTCATACCTCTGCCCGGATTGGCGAAAATCTCAGCCTGAGTTCCAAAACGGTTGAGACCTATCGGGCGCGCGGCATGGAAAAATTGGGATTGCGTTCCCGTGCCGCACTGGTTCAATTTGTCCTGTCCCATCATCTCCTTTCACACGACTTAACTTCATAAATTCGGCTGTCGGGAAATTCCCTACAATCCCCGGCATTCTTGCGGACTTTTCCTGATACCGTCTCTTTTCCCGGCGACCTATATTGGTAGTACAGGTCCTGTTTGTAGCGCCATGCCTCGTCAGCTACGGAAAGGAAAAGGACGTTATGAGTGATAAAGAGAATGTTAAACAGGAGTCGGATTTTACCCGACGCAATTTTTTGAAAGGGTTGATGGGCGCTGCGAGTGCGGCAACGGCGCTTGCGGCTTACGAGACGCTTGTCAACAACCCCGAAGCGCTTCTTGCTCAGGATGATGCTGCTGGTATTGATATCGTTACCGCCCTGAGCAGCGCCGATAACGGGCAGGTCGATATTCTGGAGCGAATGCGGGCTGAACTCAGCCAGGCACTTCAGAAACCAGTTGCAGACCGGCGTTGGGTCATGGTCATTGACCTGCGGAAATGTGTCGGCTGCCACGCCTGTACGATTGGCTGTGTTGCCGAAAACAAACTGCCCCCCGGTGTCGTTTATCGCCCCGTGCTGGAAGAAGAATGGGGAACGTATCCCAATGTCGGGCGACGTTTTATACCCCGTCCCTGTATGCAGTGTGATAACCCACCCTGTACCCCGGTTTGCCCGGTTAATGCCACCTTCAAGAATGAAGAGGGTATCGTCGAGGTAGATTACGATCAGTGTATTGGCTGTCGTGCCTGCCTCACCGCCTGCCCCTATGGAGCGCGTACCTCGGACTTTGGGCTGACTTACACGGAAGGACTGCCGGTAGCTGAGGGGCTGATTGCTGGACGCACCAATGCGGAAGGCTATGAACGTGTCGCTAATTATGAGTACAGTGAAGCGCGTCCCCGTCAGGGACACGAGTCCCCCATCGGTAACGCCCGCAAATGTCATTTCTGCCTGCATCGTGTTCGTGTAGGTGAACTGCCTGCCTGTGTGACCACCTGCATCGGGCGGGCAACGATGTTTGGTGATGCCAACGACCCGGACAGCCTTGTTTCCGAGATGATCGCTCAACCGAACGTGATGCGCCTCAAAGAAGAACTAGGCACATCACCGCGCGTGTATTACCTGGTGTAAGGGAGAAGGCTCATCATGATTACTGTGAAACGAGTGCTTTATGTCCTGGGCATAGTCGCCCTGATTTTGGGACTTTACGGCTTCTACAGCCGTCTGTTCATCGGTGAACGCGACGTAAATTACGGTTCCTATGTCACCTGGGGTTTATGGGTGGCGATGTATCTGTTCTTCGCGGGTATCGCGTCGGGTTCTTTTGTGATTGCGACACTGGAATATCTCTTTGAAATTCCCCTGTTTAAAGGTACTGGAAAACTGGCGCTCTGGGCGGCTATGGTGACACTCCCGGCGGCGTTAATCTCTATCGGGATGGATCTCGGTCATCTGGAACGCATCTGGAAGGTGTACCTGCAACCCAATCCGACCTCTTTGCTGGCACAGATGGTCTGGGGCTATACCATTTTTGGCGGGGTCATCCTGTTGTCCCTGTGGCTGGTTGCCCGGCATGGTCATCGCTCCACCTTTGCGGTCAAAGCACTGATGATGGTGGGCTTTGTGATGGCAATCTTTGTCAGCGGTGGTGTGGGCGCGCTGCTGGGGGTGAATGCCAGCCGTGCGGTGTGGCATGTGGGTCTGCTGCCCGCGCAGTTCCCCATTTTCTCGCTGGCAACCGGGGTCGCGCTCATGCTGACCATCGTCAGTTTCTTTGGGACGATGGAAGAGGCAATTCGTGTGCGGTTACAGCGGGTATTGAGCATCGGCATGGTTGTCCTGCTGCTGGTTAAGACTTACCTGCTGTGGTCGGATTTCTCCATGTCGCTCTACAGTGGCGTGCCGCAGAACGTCGATGCCATCAACGCCGTGATGTATGGCGATTACTGGTGGTCGTTCTGGATTCTACAAATAGTTCTGGGAACCATCCTGCCCATTATCGTCCTGATTATGCCGAACTGGTCAAAAAATCGACTGTTGGCGGGTTTGACGGGCATCGTGATTCTGATTGGTTTCGGGGCAGCGCGTGCCAACATCGTCTTCCCGGCACTGTCGATCCCCGAACTGGAAGGGATGGCGGAAGCGTTTAGCGGTCCGCACCTGAACTTTGATTATTTTCCCAGTCTAATGGAATGGTCATTAACGATAGGTGTCGTCGGGCTGGCGACTCTTGCCTATTTGATCGGAATTGACCGTCTGCCGTTTCTCAAGCAAACATCGTCGGAGGTGACACAATGACCAGCAAACCTGAAACGAAACAGCCCGACAACTGTGGTCTCTCCCGGCGCGATTTTGTCAAGATCGGTGCTATCACAGGCAGTGCCGCTGCCTTTCTGGGTGGAATGCCCGGTTTTAGCCGGATCATGACCGCACGCGCTCAGGAAGCAGAGGGCGAACTGGCGTATCCGCTGGCGGATCCCGCCAATCAAATTTATACCGTGTGCTTGCAGTGTAATACGGGCTGCGGCATCAAGGTCAAGCTGATGGATGGCATTGCTGCCAAGATTGACGGCAGTCCGT
>DAOUCY010000154.1:0-3607 GCA_034431625.1 Anaerolineae bacterium
CCAGCGTGCTGGATGATGTCGGTTTACCCGAAGCAATTAAGCGGCATGTGGCAGACTGTCAAAAACGGCATTCTTTGAATATTGATCTTGCGATCACCGGGCTGGAGGGCTGCCGCCTGCCACCCGCTGTTGAAACGGCTCTTTATCGCATTACCCAGGAAGCACTTACCAATATCATTCGTCACGCAGGAGCGGAAACTGCCAGTATTTTCATCGAACGCAGCGATGATAAGGTACTTGCGATTATCGACGATGATGGTCGTGGTTTTGACCCGGAGTTCGTCGAACGACAGGATGGACATCTGGGATTGTACGGTATACGTGAACGCGCCGAACTGCTATCGGGACATCTGGTCATTGAGTCCGAACCCGGCACTGGAACGAGCCTGTATGTGGAAATACCTTTAGTCGAAAAGTGAGGTTTTATGGCGGCGATACGCATCATTATGGCAGATGACCACACGGTACTGAGAGCCGGGCTGCGAATGCTGTTGGATGCCCAATCCGACATGACGGTTGTCGGGGAAGCAGGCAGCGGTGCTGAACTGCTCGGTCTGGTTGCACAACTTCAAGCGGATTTGATTCTACTCGATCTGTCCATGCCTGGACTCGGTGGATTGGAAACCTTGCCGCTACTGCGAAAGACCTGCCCGACGGTGCGGATTCTCATCCTGACCATGCATGACGATGAGGGCTATCTGCGTCAGGCATTGCGCGAGGGGGCATCCGGCTATGTCCTGAAAAAAGCGGCGGACAGCGAACTGATTGCGGCAATTCGAGCGGTCATGCGCGGTGAAGTGTATGTCCACCCTTCACTCACTCGTACCCTGCTGGAAGATTTGCTTCCTGCAAATGGAACAGACCCCGCCAGTCCCTGGGATGCGTTGAGTGAGCGCGAGCGCGAAGTGCTGCTGTTGGTGGCACGCGGGCATACCTCTGCCCGGATTGGTGAAAATCTCAGCCTGAGTTCCAAAACCGTTGAGACCTATCGGGCGCGCGGCATGGAGAAATTAGGTCTGCGTTCCCGTGCGGCACTGGTTCAATTTGTCCTGTCGCACAGTCTCCTTTCACAGGACAGCACCTCGTAACGTCCAGTGTAGGGAATTTCCCTACAATCCCCCACATTCTTGCGGACTTTTCCTGATACCGCCTCTTTTCCTGCCGACCTATATTGGTAGTACAGGTCCTGTTTGTAGCGCCATGCCTCGTTAGCTACGGAAAGGAAAAGGACATTATGAGTGAAAAAGAGAATGTTAAACAGGAGTCGGATTTTACCCGGCGCAATTTTTTGAAAGGGTTGATGGGTGCTGCCAGTGCGGCAACGGCGCTTGCTGCCTACGAGACCCTCGTCAACAATCCAGAGGTGCTGCTGGCTCAAGAAGATGTTGTCAGCCCTGGCACGGTGACAGCACTGACCAGTGCCGATGACGGACAGGTCGACATTCTGGAACGAATGCGAGCTGAACTCAGCCAGGCGCTTCAGAAACCGGTTGCAGATCGCCGTTGGGTCATGGTGATTGACCTGCGGAAATGTGTCGGCTGCCATGCCTGTACTATAGGCTGTGTCGCCGAAAATAAACTGCCCCCCGGTGTTGTTTATCGCCCGGTGCTGGAAGAAGAATGGGGAACATACCCCAACGTGGGACGGCGTTTTATACCCCGTCCCTGTATGCAGTGTGATAACCCGCCCTGCACCCCGGTCTGCCCGGTCAACGCTACCTTCAAGAACGAGGAAGGCATTGTCGAGATCGATTACGACCAGTGTATCGGCTGCCGTGCCTGTCTGACCGCCTGCCCCTATGGAGCGCGTACCTCAGACTTCGGACTGACCTATACGGAAGGACTGCCGGTAGCGGATGGTTTGATCGCCGGACGCACCAATGCTGAAGGCTATGAACGTGCTGCCAATTTTGAATATGGTGAAGCCCGTGCCCGTCAGGGACATGAGTCACCTATCGGTAACGCCCGCAAATGTCATTTCTGCCTGCATCGTGTTCGTGTGGGTGAACTGCCTGCCTGTGTGACCACCTGCATCGGGCGGGCAACGATGTTTGGGGATGCCAACGACCCGGACAGCCTTGTTTCCGAGATGATCGCTCAACCGAATGTGATGCGCCTCAAAGAAGAACTTGGCACATCACCGCGCGTGTATTACCTGCTTTAGGGAAGGAGACTCATCATGAATACTGTGAAACGAGTGCTTTATGTCCTGGGAATTGTCGCCCTGATTCTGGGGCTTTACGGCTTCTACAGCCGTCTGTTCATCGGTGAACGCGACGTGAACTACGGCTCATACGTCAACTGGGGACTATGGGTTGCCATGTACTTGTTCTTTGCGGGCATGGCGGCTGGTTCTTATATGGTTGCCACACTCGATTATGTGTTTGGTATGGCACCGTTCAAAGGCACAGGTAAATATGCGCTCTGGGGTGCGATGGTGACGCTACCAGCCGCACTTGTACTGATCGGATTTGATCTGGGACACATGGAACGCATCTGGAAAGTATATCTACAACCCAACTTTACTTCTCTGCTGGCTCAGTTGGTCTGGAGTTATTCACTGTTCTTGATTGTCACGCTCGTCTCTCTCATACTGGTCATGCGTGATAATCGAGCGCTGCTCAAACCACTGATGGTATTTGGGTTAATTCTCTCCATCTTCGTCAGCGGTGGTGTCGGCGCACTGCTGGGGGTGAATGCAGGGCGATCCAGTTTACACACGGCAATGCTGCCCGCGCAGTTTCCCATCTTCAATCTGACTTCCGGTGTAGCACTCCTGCTGGTTTTCGTCGGTTTCTTTGGCATCGTTCAGGATGCAGCACAGCGTACTCGCTTGCTGCGCATACTTAGCCTGACGCTGGTTGTGCTGCTGCTCGTTAAAGCCTACTTTCTGTGGGTAGATTACTCACAGGTACTCTACAGCGGCGTTCCGCAGGCTGTTGATGCCGTTAATCTGGTATTGTTTGGTGAATATAGCTGGGCATTCTGGATTTTACAGCTTGGTCTCGGGATGCTGATCCCTGCTCTGGTATTGCTCCAGCCCGGTTTCACGCAACGCGGCTTTGTTGCCGGATTGATGGGGGTGCTGGTACTTCTAGGGCTGGCTGTCGCACGCACGAGCATCATCTTCCCCGCGCTGTCTATCCCTGAGCTAGATGGACTCGCAACCGCATTTACCGGTCCGCATTTGAATTTTGAGTATGAACCAAGCTTGATGGAGTGGTCAGTGACGCTGGGTGTAGTTGGACTATCCACTCTGGCATATCTGCTGGGAACTGACCGTCTGCCGTTTCTCAAGCAAACATCGTCGGAGGTGACACAATGACCAGCAAGACTGAAACGAAACAGCCCGCCAACTGTGGTCTCTCCCGGCGCGATTTTGTCAAGATCGGTGCTATCACGGGCAGCGCCGCTGCCTTTCTGGGTGGAATGCCCGGTTTTAGCCGGATTATGACAGCCCGCGCTCAGGAGGCGGAGGGTGAACTGGCGTATCCGCTGGCGGATCCCGCCAATCAGATTTATACCGTGTGCTTGCAGTGTAATACGGGCTGCGGCATCAAGGTCAAGCTGATGGATGGCATTGCTGCCAAGATTGACGGCAGTCCGT
>DAOUCY010000155.1:0-2906 GCA_034431625.1 Anaerolineae bacterium
AAGTGATCCGAGTAACCAAGCCGCCGCGATTTGCGCAGCTTCTGTTGATGTGCCTGTCTCCCTTAGGGCGGCTGCTCGGATACCACGGGACGTACCCGTAACAATATCGCCCGATCCATAGTTCACGTTGAAGGAGCAAGCCCAAGATGCCACTGGAAAACCCAGCCGGATATACCCGCAACGGTTTGGCTTACAATCGTTTTGGCAGCGGTTCGCGTCCGCTCATTGTCTTTCAGGGACTCGTATTCGAGAACAAGCCGACGTCGGAGCGTATGGCGCGTTTTTTCAGTGGCTATAGTTTTCTGGATACCGATTACACGATCTACGTCGTCGGGCGTAAATCGGGACTGCCTCAGGGCTATTCCCTGGCAGACATGGCGAACGATTATGCGGAAATGATCGCTGAGGAATTTGGTCATCCGGTGGACATTATCGGGGTTTCCACCGGTGGGTCCATCGCACAGCACTTTGCTGCCAATCATCCTCAGTGGGTGCAGCACTTGCTCTTGAATTCGGCGGCACACACGTTAGGCGCAGCGGGCAAAGCAGTTCAACTGCAAATTGCCAGTCTCGTACAGCAGCGGCGATGGCGAGAGGCAAGTGTGGCGCTGTTCGGCTTCCTGCTACCCCGTGCAGGCATTCAAGGGTTGATCAACCGGCTGGGGCTTCAACTTGGTTCGTACTTCTTACCCACGCTCCTCAATATGCGCCCGGACGATCCTTCCGATCTAGTCATCACCATTGAGGCGGAAGATCAGCATTACTTCAAGGATCGGCTTTCCGACATCACTGTCCCGACGCTCGTCATCGCGGGCGAGAACGACCCGTTTTACTCTGCCGACCTTTTCCGCGAAACCGCAGCCGGAATCCCTAATGCCAGGCTGATTCTGTATCCGGGTAAGGGGCATCTCATCTCTGGCGAGCAGTTTCAACAGGACATTCTCGCTTTCCTGCGCGAGGATAAGGCTCGTCCCGCCCCGCCCGCTGGCTGAATTTCAACCGGGGCGCGAAATTGTCGTTAGTGCTGCTCGTGAGGTGATAGGTTTTACTGAGGCAAGTCGATAGATTCCAAGGAGAATTGATATGACAGTCATCGAAAACAGTGTGCAGATTAATCGATCACTTGAAGTAGTGTTCGATTATCTGGTTGATCTACGCAATGAATTGCAATGGAATCCTGGCGTACAGTCAATGGAGAAAGTTACCGATGGCCCAATCGAGCTTGGTACCAAGTTTCTTGCCAAGTGGAAGCAGAGCCAGTTGATCGAAGTTGAATGTATATGGTTTGAGCGCCCTCACCGATGGGCTTATTCAAACGGTGGACCGCTCACCGTCGTCATTGAGATTACCCTCACACCGCAGGGTAGTGGAACCCTGTTGGCGTCCCGTTTCGATGTTCGCCCGAGTGGATTGATGCGGTTATTCTTTCCGATACTTCTTCAACAATTGAAGCGCGCCGAAAAGCAGAATATGGCGCACATCAAAAATGCCCTGGAGAAGAGAGGCGCTCGTAACCCCCTCATGCCATCAACCAACGGTTCATGATACCATAAGGCGTAAGCGTGAATATGAAATGTTTAGATTGAAAGTTATCATGAGTGAGCAAACTGCTCGACGACTATCCTGGTCAATCGCTGTGTTTTCCGTCCTATTGGTCATGTCCGGGCTGGTCATCAGCATCCTCGCGTTGATTGTCAGTGGACAGGGCGTAATCTTTAGCCACCAGTTCTTCACACCCCTGCTGACCACAACTTACTGCGTGGTTGGAGCGCTGGTTGCGTCACGTCACCCGCGTAATCCAATCGGTTGGATATTCTGCGCCACTGGATTTTTAAGCGCTATCAATATGTTGTCATCGGGCTATGCCTTGTACAGTGAACTTGCCTACCTGAACGAGCCGCTGCTGGGCGCAATGTTCGCACGCTGGTTGACAATCTGGATATGGATTCCTAACGTGCTGCTTCCAGTCACGTTTCTCTTACTCCTTTTCCCTGATGGAAACCTTTTGTCCAGGCGCTGGCGTCCCATCGCCTGGGCAGCAGGATTCGGTCTGTTCGGCGTCATCGTCAGCATGGCTTTTCATCCGGGACCGCTGGAAAGTATGGGGCTGAATGGACGTAATCCCTATGGCATTTCCGGCGGTGAAACAGCCATAAGCACCCTGTTGACCCTCGCTGTGCCACTGTTGCTGATCGGGGTTTTTGGCTCAATCGCCTCGATCATCGTTCGCTTTCGCCGTGCCGTTGGTATCGAACGGGCGCAGTTGAAGTGGCTGGTTGTGGCGGGGGTAGTCGTGATTATGGGCAATATCCTGGGCAGTATTCCCTGGTTGATATGGGGAGACAATACAACAGCCTGGGAGTTGAGCATTGTTGCCACCGATATCACGATTGTTAATATTGTCATTGCCACCGGGATCGCCATCCTGCGCTACAGGCTGTGGGACATACACCTCCTCGTTAATCGCACCCTGGTCTACGGTTCCTTAACTGCACTTGTGATTGGTCTCTATGTCCTCATTGTCGGTTCATTGGGAACGCTCCTTCAAACGGGCGGGAATCTGCCCGTTTCGCTCGTTGGAACGGGCATTATCGCCATCTCGTTTCAACCACTGCGAGAACGCTTGCAGCGCGGTGTGAACCGACTGATGTATGGGGAACGTGACGATCCCTATGCGGTACTGGGTCGCCTGTCAGAACAGCTTGAGGTTGTTGCTGCATCTCAATCTGTCCTTCCAACGATTGTGGAGACGGTCGCCGATGCCTTCAAACTGCCTTATGCGGCTATCGCACTGAAGGAAGGTGAACAGTTCTCTATCGCTGCCGAATATGTGCGTTCCTCTGTGTTTGCACCGCAGGACAATGGCAGTATGGAAATCCTGCCACTGGTTTATCAGCTAGAGACAA
>DAOUCY010000156.1:0-23665 GCA_034431625.1 Anaerolineae bacterium
GGAACTTCTTCGATCTGTTGCCATTGTCCTCTGCTCCTCGATTCAGTGTACCTGTCTCTTATCCTTCCTCCACTGAATCGGGGCAAGTTCACAGCATAAAATCGAAGGGAAGAAGATTTAACCACAATCCTCCTGCTGGGGAGGCTTCGCACGGGCGCAAAGGATGACGCGAAAAAAATCGCGTCCCT
This sequence comes from Anaerolineae bacterium, assembly GCA_034431625.1. Lineage (GTDB taxonomy): Bacteria > Chloroflexota > Anaerolineae > Aggregatilineales > Phototrophicaceae > CFX2. The sequence goes on from DAOUCY010000156.1 coordinate 189, forward strand.
ACAGGGGTTTGGGTAATGTGGGGGCGGTAGGGAAAGGAAATTCCGGACGCGAAGAATGGCGTCCCTACGGGGGGTGAGGACGTGGGTGGTGGACTGTCAGGATGCTGGAGGATCGACCAGGAGGTCGCGGAGGCGCGAGAGTGCAGCGGGGTCCAGGCCGGCGGCCTGGGTGAGGTAGGTTTCCAGCGAGCCGTACTTGCGACGCATGTCGTCCAGCGCGCCTTTGAGGGTGGCGGGATTGGCGAGGAGGAAGGGCTGAATATCAGCGGCGCTGAGGCCGAAACGCTCGATGGCTTTCATGGCGCGCGAGCCGTACTGGTAGAAGGTATCGAAGTGCAGGTTGCTGAGCGAGTAATCGGCCAGGATGGTTTCCTCCGGCACGCCGAGGACACTGAGCAGCAGGGCGATGGCGATGCCGGTGCGGTCTTTGCCGGCGGTGCAGTGGATGAGGGCGGGGAGGTTCTCGGGGTGGGAGAGGCGCTCCAGGATGCTACCGTAGAGCCGGGCATTCTGTTCGAGGATGATGCGGCTGTACATCTCGCGCATGAAGTTGGACAGCTTGCGGCGGTCGAAGAAGAGCATCCAGAGCCGCTCCAGGCGGTCATCTTCGGCCACGAGGGGGAGATGCACACGGTGTGGGGACGGGTTCTGCGGGAGGCGGTCGGGTTCGTCCTGGACTTCATCGTTCCCGCGCAGATCGCAGACGAGCTTGAGGTTCAGGCTTTGGAGGCGTTCTAGATCGGACTCGGTGAGCCGCGCCAGCGACCCGGCCCGGTAGACCATACCACGACGGACGCGACCACCGCTGGCGGTGGGGTAGCCGCCGACTTCGCGGAAATTGACTGCGCCTTCCAGGTGAACGATGCGACTGTCGCTCTCGCCATCCGGCTGGGTAACGAGCGACAGCGGGTCGATGAGCATGACAGGCTCGCGGCGGCGCAGGACGCGGATTCCGACCGCGCTCAGCCCAACTACTCCGAAAACGACCAGTCCCTTCAAGAGGCGCATCATACAGCTCCAATGCGTTCAGCGGCCAATTTGACTCCGGCGAAGTTCCGCGCCACCGGGCCGACTTCGAGTTCGGCCAGCGGCCCGCAGACATATAAACCTTCGGCCCAACACAGGGACCGATCGACGATGGGGAAGCCATCCCCGGCGCAGGGAAGCCCGTACTCGGCGATGGCGGCATCCAGCCAACCGCCGCCGGGACGGTCGCCGGAGAAGCCGGTCGCCAGAATGACCCGATCCGCCAAGAGCGACGCTCCGCCTGCCAGTTCGAGGCGGGTATGGGGAGATTGGAGCTGTGCGGAGTGGACTTCGTCCTGCTGGCGGACGAGCAGGCCGCTGGCTTCGGCTTTGCGCAAGTCCTCGGCCACATCGGGCGGCAGGGAACCGCGGTGACGGGCGGCGCGGATGAGGGCACGACGCCGCTCATAATCCGGCTCGGCGTGGAATCCGTTCAGATAAGCCGGGGTGATCCAGCCCGGTTCGGCATCGAAGGAATGGACGCGCACGGGGTGGCGCATGAGGAGGGTGACGGTTCCCGGCTGTCGCAGCGCCAGGGCCAGGGCAGACTGGGCAGCGCTGATTCCGCCACCGATCACGACGACGTGATTCCAGGGGGGCAGGGATTGGCGGTCGAAGGCTGGATCAAAGAGATGGTCGACCACGCCACCGGCAGCGCGCAGGTCGAGCGCCCAGCCCAGCCAGAAGGGTTGTTCGGTCATGCCGATGGCGAGGATGACGCGGCGGGAGTCGACGCTGCCGTGTTCGGTTTCGACGCGCCAGCCGCCAGCAATTCGCTGGAGGCGGCGGGCACGGCCCTGCACGCGGAGACTATCCAGCCGGTAGCGGTTGATGAGGCAGTCGGTGTGGGCGCGGAAGAGTTCGAGGGAGGGACGCCCGTAGGGTTCGATGAAGCGGGCGAGCGGCTGCCCGGCGGCAGTCCGGGCGAAGGTGACGAGGGAGAAGGGATCGAAATGCAGGTTGTGGGCGTGGGAAGAGCGGAGAAACTCCATGCCGCTGTTGGCGGTGAAGCGGTTCCAGAGCGCCAGCGGCTCGACATGGGGATCAAGGACGCGGAGCCGCTCCAGGGGGACGCGGCGACGCCGAGACAGATACAGCGAGAGGTAAGTGCCTTGAATGCCGCCGCCTACGACCAGCCAGTCCAACATGCGCGCCTCGATTTCCTCCTACGGCTCCTCGTCATGCTACCGGGGGTATGATAGCACAGAATGAGGGGAAAAGGCCGAGTAGTAGACGCGCCTATTTTTTTGGGGTAAACTGAATTTGATTGCGAAGCATGAAGGCGCACCTTACAAGCACCACACACAGACCTTTGTCCGACGGGCAGCATCACCGTGGCGGAAAGCTGCTCACCTTTATTACAAGGTGAAAACCCGCTCAAAGGCGAGGTTATCAATGAGCTTCGAAGAAGAAGAGAACCTGTCTCGTCCTGATGTGATCAAGGTGTCGGCCAAATCGCGCTCCACTGCCGTGGCCGGCGCCATCGCTGGGGTGATCCGCGAGCATCGCTACGCGGAAGTCCAGGCGATTGGGGCCGGAGCTGTTAACCAGGCGGTCAAGGCGCTGGCGATTGCCCGGGGGTATCTGAGCCGGGATGAAATCGACATCGTATTTACGCCTTTTTTTACTGAGGTGAATATCGACGGACAGGAACGCACAGCGGTACGCTTCGCAGTCGAGCCGCGTTAAGCGTATTTTGTGACGCGGATCGATCTGCATCTCCATAGCAGCGCCTCTGACGGTCAGCTACGACCTGCGGAATTGGTGGAATCTGCGCGCCAGCGCCAGTTAAACGCCATCGCCCTCACCGATCACGACACTACTGACGGAATTGCAGAAGCCAGGGCCGCAGCCCAGGGTTTCCCAGTCATCGTTCCGGCGATTGAGCTGACGGCAGCAGATGCGCGCGGTGAAATCCACATCCTGGGTTACTATATTCAAGCGGAACACCCGGTGCTGCAAGCAGCGCTCCAGCGCCGGCAGGTGGAGCGGGTCACGCGGGCACGGCGCATGGTGGCGCGGTTGGGTGAACTGGGCGCGGCGCTGGACTGGACACAGGTCGAGGCGCTGGTGGGCGGCGGCACAGTGGGACGGCCGCATATTGCCCGCGCGCTACGCCAAGCGGGGTACGTGGACTCGGTCAACGACGCATTCGACCGCTACTTGGGCGATGGCCGCCCGGCTTACATCCCCCATGCAGAATTTCCAGCGGAAGCGGCTATCGACCTGATTCACCAAGCGGGGGGCGCGGCGGTGCTGGCGCATCCCGGTCTGCGGCAGGACTACGCCGCGCTCATCGAGCGGCTGGCTGCGGCGGGGTTGGACGGGGTCGAGGCGCATCATCCCGGCCACAGCGCGACTGTGCGGGCGAATTTGCGCGGGATGGCGGCGCGCTTCAAGCTAGTGGTGACGGGCGGCTCGGACTTTCACCGCCCCGGCGATCCGATGGGCAGCGAGCATCCCCCGCCGACGTGCCTACGCGATCTGCGGGCGCGGGCGATGGGCTTTCAGACGGAAGCCTAACGAAGCGGCGCAGCGCTCCAAAGAGAAAACAGCGCAATTTGAGCCCCGAAGGACGCAGAGGCATGCGGCGGAAACGCAGCCCGGCCACGAAACGGCCGGGCTGTTTGACGATTATCCCCCTCGGGACTTCTGTGGAGGATGAAAAACCTACTCTTGTGAAGCCGGTCTATCCGGAATTTGGCGGACGAACCGGCTAGTAGCGGGGATCGTACATCTGGGCGACGACATGGGCGTGCAGGTCTGGCGGGCGCGGGAAATCGGCCAGGCCGCTGGCATAGGCTTCCTCGGCGACGGCGGTGGCGATGGCTGCAGAGACCTGGCGGATGTTTGCCAGGGGCGGGAAGATGCAGCCCTGCGCCCGATCAGCGTCGGTGACTTGGGCGACCAGCGCCTTGGCCGCGGCTAGGAACATGGCATCGGTGACGTGACGGGCTTCGCTGGCGAGGATGCCCAGTCCAACGCCGGGGAAGATATAGGAGTTGTTGGCCTGCCCTGGGACGATGACGCGGCCATTCAGGGTGACGGGCGGGAAGGGGCTGCCGCTGGCGAAGATGGCACGGCCGTTGGACCAAGTGTAGGCCTGCTCCGCCGTACATTCCGATTTGGAGGTGGGGTTGGAAAGGGCAAAGATGATCGGCTGGTCATTCATCTGGGCCATGGCTTTGACGACCGGCTCGGTGAAGGTTTGGGGCATGCCGGATGCGCCGATCAGGGCAGTGGGGCGGATGGCCTCGACCGCGCTGAGGAGGCCGGTCACGAAGGGGTGGTCGTGGGCAAAGCGCTTCTTGTGTTCGGCGAGATCGGTGCGGCTGGCGACGACGAGGCCTTTTGAGTCGACGAACCAGCAGCGCTGGCGGGCGTCGGCTTCGCTCATGCCCTGCTCCATCATGGCGGAGACGATGAGGTCACCGATGCCGATGCCGGCCTCACCCGCGCCGAGGAAGAGTATGGTCTGGTCGGTGAGGGGCTTGCCGGTGATGTGGAGAGCAGAGAGCAGGCCGGCGAGGGTGACGGCGGCTGTGCCCTGGATGTCGTCGTTGAAGACGCGCGACTGATACCGGTAGCGTTCCAGGAGGCGGAAGGCGTTCTGGTTGCCGAAGTCTTCGAACTGGATGAGGGCCTTGGGGAAGCGCTTTTCGACGGCGTGGACGAACTCATCGATGAGTTCGTCATAGGCTGGGCCGCGCGTGCGGGGTTTCGCCAGGCCGATATAGGCGATATCGCTGCGGAGGGCTTCGGTCTCGGTGCCGACATCGATGGTGATGGGGAGGCAGTAGCTGGGATGAATGCCGGCACAGGCGGTATAGAGGGCGAGCTTGCCGAGGGGGATGCCCATGCCGTTTGCGCCCAGATCACCGAGGCCGAGGATACGCTCCCCATCGGTGACGACGATGACGCGGATGTCTTCTTCCGGCCAGTTCGCGAGCACGTCCTCGATTTCGCCTTTGTATTCTTCTGAGATAAAGAGGCCGCGGCCGCCGACATAAATGTGGCTGTATTCCTGGCAGGCCAAGCCGACGGTGGGGGTATAGACGATGGGCAGCAGTTCGGACATGTGGTCGATGAGCGCCCGGTAGAAGAGGGTGCTGCGGCGCTGCTGCATATCCATCAGGTAAATATATTTGTCCAGCAAGGTGGCCTTGCTGCGGAAGGTATTCATGAGGATCTGCACCTGCTCTTCCATGGTGTTGATGCGAGCAGGCAGCAGTCCCCGGAGGCCGAGTTCACGGCGTTCTTGGGCGCTGAAGGCGAGTGATTTGTTGTGGATGCCGGAACCGCGCAGAAGGCGCATCCCTTTTTCCGGCTCGGCATGAGCAGAGTCTTTCGAGGTGGTCATTGTGATTTCTCCTTCCCTCAAAATCGATTGTAGCACGGGGAGATAGAACCAAGTGGTGAGGATGCTTCCCAGAAAACAAACGTGGTATCATAGGGGCATCTGATCGCAAACACACCCGAAAGGAAATACGGTATGGTCGCTGCTGTCGCACCACAGAAGGCCATGACGATTGACCGGATCGCCGAACTGCTCGGCGATGAAGCGGATGCCCTGCTCAACCACCGCTGCCAGACCATCGACAAAGATTATCTACACCTGCCGGGCAGCGATTTTGTCAGCCGGGTCTGGCAGGACTCCGATCGTCCGCCGCAAGTCTTGCGCAGCCTCCAGCAGATGTTCGACCACGGGCGGCTGGGGGGCACGGGCTACCTGAGCATCCTGCCGGTTGACCAGGGGATCGAACACTCGGCAGGCGCGTCTTTCGCCAAGAATCCGGCTTACTTCGACCCGGAAAACATCGTCAAGCTGGCGATTGAAGGCGGCTGCAACGCAGTGGCTTCGACCTTTGGCGTGCTAGGGGCGGTAGCGCGCAAATATGCCCACCGCATCCCGTTCATCGTCAAGATCAACCACAACGAGCTGCTGACTTACCCGAACAAGTTCGACCAGATCATGTTCGGGACTATCGAGGAAGCCTGGAACATGGGGGCGGTGGCCGTGGGGGCAACGGTTTACTTCGGCTCTGACGAGAGTTCGCGCCAGATCGTGGAAGTGGCGGAAGCCTTCGCCTATGCCCACGAACTGGGCCTCGCCACGATTCTGTGGTGCTACACGCGCAACAACGCCTTCAAGGTCAACGGCGTCAACCACGAGACGGCTGCCGACCTGACCGGGCAGGCCAACCATCTGGGCGTCACCATCCAGGCTGATATTGTCAAGCAGAAGCTGCCGACGCATAACGGGGGCTTCAAGGCGCTGAACACAGGCGGGTCGTCCTACGGCAAGCTAGACGAGCGCATCTACAGCAAGCTGACCACTGAGCATCCCATCGACCTGACCCGCTACCAGGTCGCCAACGGGTATATGGGCCGCGCCGGGCTGATTAACTCCGGCGGCGCATCCAGCGGCGAATCCGATGTGACGGAAGCGGTCAAGACAGCGGTCATCAACAAGCGGGCCGGCGGTATGGGGCTGATCAGCGGGCGCAAGGCCTTCCAGCGCCCGATGAGTGAGGGCGCGGCGCTGCTGCAGGCGATTCAGGATGTCTATCTGTGCGATGAAGTGACGATTGCCTGATTGAGCAGGTCTTCGATCCAGGGCAAGGGTGACACCTTGCCCTTTTCTATTTACACAGGAGAACTGATGGCTGCTTACGATCTGGCCGTCCTGGGGGGCGGCCCTGCGGGGGTGACGGCAGCGCTCCGCGCCCGCGAATTGGGCGCGCGCGTGGTATTGGTCGAGCGCGGTAACCTTGGAGGGACATGCACGAATGACGGCTGCGTGCCGACGCGCGTACTGGCGAAGGCGGCGCGGCTGCTGCGGGACTCGGAGCAGTTCGCGGAGTACGGCATCCTGCTGGAGCGGCCACCGGAAGTGGATTTTGGCGCGGTTCTGAAGCGGACGCAGCAGGTGGTGTATCAAGTGCAGGAGAAGAAGCAGCTCCTTGACCATCTGCAAGCTGTTCAGGTCGAGACTTTTACCGGGGCGGGGAATGCTCGCTTCGTTAGCCCGAAGGCTATCGAGCTGCGCGATGGACAGCAGATCGAGGCGGAACGCTTCATCCTGGCGGTGGGGGGTGCGGCGCGGCGGCTGAACTTCCCCGGGGCGGAGATGGCACTGACGCACAGCGATGTCTGGGGGCTGGATCACCTGCCGCGCTCGGTGGTGATCGTCGGCGGTGGGGCGACAGGCTGCCAGTTGGCCTCGATATTCGATACGTTCGGCGCCCAGGTCACGCTGCTGGATGTCGCGCCGCGCATTCTGATCGCCGAAGACGTGCTGGTGGCTGAGACGATGGCGGCACAGTTCCGGCAGGCGGGCATCCAGATTATCACGGGGATTGAGGGGCTGGCGCGGATCGAAGCCGGGACGCAGTCGAAGCTGAAGCGGCTGATCTACACCCAGGGAGGCGCGGAACAGGTATTGGAAGCTGAGGGCATCATCCTATCGGTGGGGTGGCCGGGGAACGTCGAGGCATTGAATCTGCCAGCGGCCGGGGTACGGACTGAGCGCAGCTACGTCTGGGTGAACGACTATCTGCAAACCAGCGCTGCGCACATCTACGCTGCGGGGGACATCACCGGGCGGATGATGCTGGTGCAGAGCGCCAGCACGCAGGCGCGGATCGCGGTGGAGAATGCGCTGCTCGGCCCATCACGGCTGGCCGAGCACAAGCTGGTTCCGCACGGCGGTTTTACGGACCCGGAATACGGCAGCGTCGGGCTGACTGAAGCCCAGGCGCGCGAGCAGGGCGATCCGGTGGTGGCGGTTGTGCCCTACGCCGATATGGACCGGGCGGTGATCGACGACCGGACGGTGGGGTTTTGCAAGCTGGTGGTGGATCGCACGTCCGGGCTGGTCATCGGGGCGCATGTGGTCGGGGAACAGGCGGTCGAGGTGGTGCAGATGGTGGCGGCGGGCATGGCTGGAGGATTGAACGCCGAGAAGCTGGCTGATTTGGAGTTTGCCTACCCGACCTTCGCAGCCATCGTCGGGCTGGCCGCACGGCAGATCGTGCGCGAGCTAGGGCGGGTTCCGGTCTCGCCGGAATGGCGCGCCCTGAAGCAGATTCGCGGGGCAGAATGGGAGCGGCAGGATTGAGCAAGGCGGGAACCTTAAACGGGTTGTGATCGGTTTTAAGGTGGGGATAAAGGAATTTGAGGCTTAAATAAAAGCGGGGCGGCACATCATCAGCCGCCCTTCTGTATTTCCCGGTTTACGAGAGGCGAATCTTGGCAGGCGCTGGCCGACAACTCATTCGGGCTGGACGCCGCTGAAGGTTCCTTTCACCGTGATGGTTTTAGTGTAGTCAGTGGCGGCGAAGGCGCGTCCCTGCAAGGTGAACTCGAAGCTGCCGCTGTAGCCGCCGCTGTCTTGTGCGATGGTGATGCTGCCGACGGGCTGGTCGAAGGAATAGTTGACTGGCATATCGTTAGCATCGCGTTCGTCGCTGGTCAAGTTGGCGCTGGCGGTGATAGGCTTGTCCGCTGACATGAGTTCGCCAGTTTTGAGCGTAGAGAGGGTGAACGTCCCCGGTTTGGGCAGGGCGCTTTCGATCCCGCTTTCGCCGAAGAAGGAAATCAGTACGATGGGCAAGCCGAACTCGTCGCCGAACTGCAAGTAGTAGAACGAACCGCCTGCATCCGCACTAAACAGCTTGAGGGTGTAGCCCACGGCGCTGGTGAGGTTGAGGTCAAAGTCGCCGCTGATGGTGACATCGAAGGTGGGGCCGCCGGCTGCTGAAGACTCGGCAGGGGGCGGCATCACTTCCGGCGTGGGCGTGGGCAGTTCGGAAGGCGCGGGCGCAGCGGCCTGCCCAGCACAGGCGGCCAGAAGCACGGTACTTAGAACGAGCAGAACGGCGATCCACCTGGACATAGTTTTGTTCTCCACGGTATGTCAGATTACTCAGCTTTCCAGCATCTTGTAGGCATTGGCAGCGTAATCCCTGGCGGTGCCCTTGACCGGCAGCATCTCGACACCTTCGGCGTAGGCCTGCATCTTGCCGCTGCTGATGCGCTCCTTGAGTTTGAGGACATCGCGATCGGTTGGATCGAGCGGGATGGCATCGTTGATGAGCAGATCGGCAATTTCGAGGTGGCGGGGACTTTCCACCAGGAGGCGGACGAGATCAACGATGTTGCTGACGATGTTTTCGCGGTTGTTAGCTTGGTAGGCCAGATGGAGTGCCTGGCGGTAGCGGGTGACGGCCTGTCCAAGCTGGTTGGCCTGCACCGAAGCATATCCGAGGTTGCTGAGTTCGAGCGCTTCGACCTCGCGGTCTTTGACCTCGCGGGCGATATACAGGGCCGAGGTGTGGAAGTTGATGGCTTCTTCCCAACGGTCGAGTTCGCCGTAAGCCGTGCCTAAGCCGCCGAGGACACGGCCTTCATAATCGCGCTTGCCCTGAGTCCTGAACAGCTTGAGGGCCTGCTCCCAGGTTTCGGCGGCTGTATCCGGCTGGTTGTCATCGAGTTGGGCATAGCCGAGCTTGTAGAGGATGAGTGCCTCATTTTGGGCATCGTTACGGGTGCGGGCGATTTCGAGGGCCTGGCTGTAGGCTTTGACGGCCTCGGCACTTTCGCCCAACTGCTGGCGGGCATCGGCCAGGGTCACCAGCAGGTGCATGCGGGTCTCAGGGTCGCCGAGCTGGTCAGCCAGGGCGATGCCGCGGGTAGCATGGAGGACGGCGGCACTGCTGTTCTCGGTCTTGACCATGAGCGCCGAAAGGATATCGAGGGTATCAAGGATGTTGGCTGAGTCGTTCAGCTCCTCGTAGACGGAGAGGACTTCGCTGTAGGTGCTGATAGCCTCGGTATCCAGGCTTTTGCTGGCCTCGATCTCGCCGATCTGTTTGAGGAGATCGACCTGCTTGCGAAGGTCACCGGACTGCTTGGCCTGCCGCAGGAAGATGCGGAGCCGATCCAGCGGATCGCTGGGGAGTTCAGGCAGAGGTGGTGCTGGAGCAGCAGAGGAGTCTTCGGGCAGTTCTTCCTCTTCTTCTTCGCTGGCTTCGGGCATCTGCCGCATGATGGAAGGGATGACGGGCGGGGGGGGCGGTTCGATGGTATTCCAGAGCGACTTCACGGCGGTGGCGGCAGCCGGACGGATATCGCCTTCGTCCTCATCTTCCTCTGCTGCGCTTTGGGCCTCAATCTCGTCATCGAAGGGTTCGACTTCCTCGTCGAATTCTTCTTCGTCGTCCAGCAGGTCGTCTTCGTCCTCGACGGCCGGGGCAGGCACGGCTGGGATGGCATCTTCGGGGCGCTGAGGCACGGGGTTGGCCGGGAAGGGCTTGGTGAAGCTGGAGGCCATCTCGCGCAGTTTGAGCAGTTCGTAGACGTAGCCGCGCTCGTTGACGAAATCGCCGGCCTGCATGAGGCTGACGACGAGCTGGTTGACGATATCGCGCTCACCCTGATCGGCGCTCCAGCGGGCTACTTCCATGATGAGATCCATCGCGCCGGCCAGCTTGTCATGGGCTGCTGGACTGTTGACGCTGTATTTCTTGACGAAGGCGACGACCGTCTCGCGGGTTTTGGCCTGAAGCATCTCCAGCCGGCCCTGGGACTTGAGCCAGGTTGTGGCAAAAGCGTCGGTGATCTCGTGCAAGCGGTAGAAGGGGACTTCATAGCGGTGAACGCGCTCGACCAGTTCGTTGTTTGCGAGGGAGTTCATGACCTGCTCGACTGTCTCTTGGGACGCATTCGCCATCAGGCTGAGGAGTTCCGAGGAGGCTCCGACACCAAAGGTCGCGCCCAGGAGCAGGATGACTCCCTGGAGGGCGTTATTCAGGCTGCGAAAGCCGACGGTCAGGGCGAGGAGCTGGGGGGTGGCCCCGGCGCTGGTGGGGATTTTCTCGAACTCGGTCAGGTAATCGGCAGGTGTTTTCTTGGTGACGCGCATCGTCCCGGCGGCGACTGCCAGCGCAAAGGGGGTGTAATCCAGAATGCTCGCCAGCTCATCGAGGTCGTCATCGAGACCGTCAGCGGGTTTGAGATCAGCGCCCTGTTTGAGCATGGCGATGGCGTGCTTGGCTTCCAGCGGGCCGAGGTTGATGGTCTGCCAGGGGCCATCTAGGGGGTCTTTGGAGACGACCAGCACGGGCAGCCCTACGGCGCAGCGGGTGACAAATTCGTTGAGGGTTTTTGGGTCGTGGCGGCCGTCGAGCACGATCAGGGGTTTGTTGGCGGCGAAAGTGTTAGCAACCGCGCCAACCATCGCCAGCGGGCTGCTGCTGGCAGCGATCTCGATGACGTTGTAGGCGCGTCCAACGCGGATGATGAGTTCTTCCAGCGGGGTGCTGTTCACATTGAGCCAGAGCGTCCCGCCCGGCAGCTCGGTATAAGCGCTGGCGAGGGTGGCGGCCAGGGCGGTTTTGCCGATCCCGGAAGCGCCGGTAATCATGACCGGCTTGTTGGCCTTCAAGTGGGTGTAAATCTGCGCCAGCGTGGTATCCCGACCGACCAATTTGGCAGGCAGCATTACGGGTAGAGCTTGGGGCTGATGGGCGGCGGCTTCGTGGGAGGTGAATTCGGCCATGAGTTACCAGACCTTCGTGTGCGTTCGCGCGACCGTTCTATGATGATTCGAGTATATCGCTAAAATGCGATCAGGCCACTGGGAAGGATGGCTAGCGGGATGCGCTTAGTCCAGCACTTCGACCTGGATGCCCTGCTCGCCAAGGGCAGAGCGCAGCGCCTCCCATTGGTCGGCGCGGACGACGACGGCCATCGGCCCCAGGCGCGCACCCAGATAGCGGCGCAGCGCGGGGGTGTCGTAGATGCGGTCGAGCGTCTCCGGCGCGGTCGTCCGCAGCACCAGCAGGCGTTCCAGGGAGACGGCGGCACTTGGCCCGGCCTTCCAGTTTTCCAGCAGGCGGGCTACTGGCCCCGGTATCGGCACGTCGCCCAGCGCCCGGCTGAGGAAGCTGGCGATATGCCCGGTGTTGATGCCCTGCTCGGCGGCCCGCTGGATGCCAGGGGCATCCAGTTTGTAGGTATAGGGATCACCCGCTGCAACCCAGGTGGTGAAGCGCATGGCCTGGAAACGATCCACGCGGGGCACTTTGCGGGAGATGAGCAGCGTGCCGTCATCTTTGACCAGCACCTTGTCCTCGGTTTCCGGCGGGGAGGGCCAGGCAGCCTGTCCGAGCAGGGCGCGGCCGTAGGCAGTCAGGCGGGCGGCATCCTCGGCGGAGTCGAGCAGCCCCAGCCAGTGCATTGGGCCGCTGACGACGAATTCGAGCAGCGCGCCTTCGACAGCATCCCAATTCTCGAAGCCGGTCAGGTAGGTGTCCGCGTCGTCGCGGATGAACCAACTCTCGTAATCGCCGCCGGGACGCTGGAAGTCCGGCTCGGACTCTTTGACGGCGGCGATGAAGGCTTCCAGCGACCACCATTCCTGGCGAGGGACAATCTCGGCCATGAGGCTGAGGATGGCGGCGCGGACGGCTTCGGCGTCGTACTTATCGAGTTCGCCGCCGGGATCGAAGTACAGCCCCGGAACCTGCCAGAGGTCACGATAGAAGCGGCTGGCTTTCCAGGCTTCGGCCAGCGCCTGCACCTGGGCGGCGCGGCTGGAAGAGAGCCAGCGGCGCGTTTCGGCGCGTTTGGGGAAGGCTTTGCCAGCCTGCACCTCGACGAGGCCAGCGCTGAGGGCGATGCGCAGTAGGAAATCGATGCGCTCCTCGCCGGGCTTGAGCAGGTGAGGCCGCAGCACATCCTGATCTACTGCCGAGAGGCGTTCGCCATCGAGCAGCGGGGCGTGCAGTTGAAGGTAGGCCAGCAGCGTGGTGAGGTCATCGACGAGGGAGGTATCCGCCGGGTGGATGTCGCTGACGTCGGCGGCGTCGAGGGGTTCGACGAGGGGCGGCTGCTCGGCTATCTGTGCCTGGAGCGCGGCTACGGCGGCTGGATCGGGTTTGAGGTCGGGATAGGAAGTTTTCTTCATGGGGAGCGCCCGCGCCAGGTCTTCCGGGATGTAGACGGTGACACGCGGCCCGGTCTCGGCCATCTCGAAGGTTTGGGCGATGAGTCCGCGGTAGTAGAGCGCCTCGGCAACATTGGCCGGGTTTTCCAACGGCTTTTCGCGTTCGATTTGGGCAACGCCCATCTGGCGGATGCTGCCGAAGAGGCGCTCAAACTTGACCAGCGGCATCTTGCCACCGGAGCCGGCCAGCATTTGCAGCGCCCCGCGCTGGGGGTCGGTGAGCGAGTCCCAGACACGCTCGGCACTGGTGGATTCCAGCATGGCCTCGCGCAGGGCAGCGATCAGCGCGGGGCGATCCAGGCCGCCAGCGGCGACTTTCCAGAATTTCGCCAGCACAGGCAGCATGCCGGCTTCGGTGTCGTCTTGGAGGGTGAGTGAAAGTGGTTTCATGCCGCCATTTTACAACTGACGGACAATCCCCGCTTGCAGGAATGCCTCGACCTGTTCAGCACTGTATCCGACCTGGATCAGCACCTGACGAGTATGCTGGCCGTAACCGGGGACAGCCCCCCGGGTCGGCTCGGCCCCATCCAGGCGAACTGGGCTGCGGAGCCAGGGCGCGCCATCTTCGCCGATACCGAACAGACCGCGCGCTCGCACGTGGGGATCATCGATCACGGCAGCAGGCGGTGTGACCCGCGAGAAGCAGCAGTCCACATCCTGGAGGCGGCGTTCCCATTCCTCGGCAGTCGCCAGCGCGAAGAGTTCGTCGAGTTCGCGGTGGAGATACGGCTGGCGCTCTGGAGCGGTGTAATCCGGGATCAGGTCGGGGCGCTCAACAGCCAGACAGAAGGCGCTCCAGAACTTTGGTTCCAGAGCAGCCAGCGCGACCGGCTGGCCGTCACGGGCGCGGTAGACGCGGTAGCAGGCCATCCCGCCCGTCAAGCCGCCGTGACCGCCGCCTGTGCCGGTCATCAGTCCTTCGACCAGGGCATAGGTGCCGATGGGCAGGGCGGACTCGAACAGCGAGGTATCGACGAAACTGCCTTCCCCGGTGCGCTCGCGGCGAAAGAGCGCCGCCAGGATGCCGGCCACGGCGGTATAGGCTCCGCCCATGTCAGCGATTTGGCCGCCAAGGGGCTGGGGATTCTCCATCGCGCCGAGCACACCGGCCAGCGCCACATAGTTCAGATCATGGCCGCTGCGGCTGGCATAGGGGCCATCCGCGCCCCAGCCGGAGATGGCGCAGTAGATGAGGCGCGGGTTGATGGCCTGGAGGGCCGGGTAATCGCAGCCGAAGCGGCGCATCACATCGGGGCGGAAGCCTTCGACAAGGACATCGGCGCTTTCGACCAGCTTCTTGAGGATGGACGGCCCCTCGGCATGCTTGAGGTCGAGGATCAGGCTGCGCTTGCTGCGGTTGAGGACGCGGAAGTAGACGCTCTGCCCATCGATCAGCGGCGGCATCCAGCGGGCGTAATCGCCGGCAGCGGGGTCTTCGATCTTGATGACATCAGCGCCGAGATCGGCGAGCATCAGCGTTGCCAGACCGCCGGGCAGGAGGCGCGTCAGGTCGAGGACGCGGATCGAATCAAGAGGGAGGGGCATGGGCGAATTCCTCTGGGCAAGCCCGCTGTTCAGCGCTGCGGGATGCGAACCTCGCACACGCCGGCGTCCAGCGCGCAGCGGCCAACTTCCTCATTGTTCCAGAGAACGCGGAACTGCGTCTGGTTATTGATGGAACGCCAGAACTGCTCGGAGACAGTCAGGTTGGTGACGCGGGCGTTGTACTGGAGACAGGCTTCGGGTTCGAGGAAATTACCGAACTGCACCGGTTCGAGCGCGCCGCAGCCGCTGCGGAAGAGGTTGTCCTGGAACGATGTCCAGCGTATGCCGTTGAAAGTGGCGCCGGTAGGCTGCCCGCTGGCGTCCAGCGCTTCGAACTTGAGCGGAGCAAACGGAATGCTGGCTGCGGCTGGGTTGTTGATGTAGAAGCTGGTGCTGTTGTAGTAGAAGACCAGACGCCGGCCATCGGGATAGAGCACCGTGGGCGTGAGATCCGCGGCGGCGAGACCGGCGGTTGGCTCGGCGGTGGGTTCAGCCGTTGGCTCGGTTGTTGGCGGGGTCGTGTTGGTCGGGGCTGTGGTCGGGCTGGGTTCGGCGGTGGGTTCGTCAGTGACGAGCAGCGCCGCTTCGGTGGGGGTTGTGGTCGCGGCAGGTGTTCCACCGCTGCTAGAGGCCAGCAGCGCCAGCACAGCGACGATGACCACTGCGGCGATAATGCCGGCGAAGAGGGGCAGGCGAGGGCGGGCTTTCGTCCCGCCCTGGATGGCCTTGATGAGGTTGCTGATATCGCGGTTGAAATCCGGGTCATTGCGGACGACGACGCTGTTACGGAAGGCTAGATCACGCAGGGTCGGCGGCAGCGACTCGGCAGAAGGCATCGGGGCATTATCGACCAGCACGGGAATGACGAGCACATCGCTGCGCTGGAGGGCCGCTTCGACCTCCAGACGGACAAAATCGTCGGGATCGAGAAGGCGGCGCTTGCCCTGGTCATCGGTTGCCATCAACCAGCGCGGGCCGATGATGACCAGGACGATGTCAGCGGCGGTCAGGGCTTTATCCAGCACCTTACGGAAATCCACGCCAGGGGGGATGTCGTCCACATCCTTGAAGACGTTGCGGGCGCCGAAGGCCTGCACCAAGCGGTCATAAATCCGGCCGGTGTGCGCCATGCTGTCCATCCGGCGGTAAGAAATAAAGATGCTCGCCATGCGGGTCTATCCTTGCCTGCTGTGAGTCATTGTGACTCTATCAGTGTAACGCGAATTGTGATTCTTGGCATAGGAGGCTGGGCAATGGCTGTTCATGGCGCGGCGGACTCGGTACTTTGCGGGCCGGGCAGCACCTGGATGAAGATGGTCGTCGGCGGGCTGGCGGTTCCATCCTGGCGGTAGGCCACGGCGCTGAGGGAATGGTTGCCGACGCCCTCGGCCAGCCAGCCCATGGTCACGGTGAAGGTGGGCACGGCGGGAGCGATCTCTGGCCGGCCTTCATCCAAGAGCAGGTCGTCCACGAGCAGTTCGACACGGGCGACGCCTTCGCCGCTGTCTTCGGCGAGCAGCTCGATCCGCAGTTCAGCACCTTCCAGGATGGTGCTGGCGTTGGGGGGGAAGAGGAAGCGGACACGGGGTGCGTCGGGGGTTGGGAGCGGCGTGTTGGTGACATTCCCCTGGCGGAGGTTGCAGCCGGCCAGCAGCAGGGCGGCCAGCACGACTAGGAAGCGGCTCAGCATTCGACACATGCGGAGAGCGTCCCAGCTTCTTCGATGCCCAACCACTGATTGAAGGTGAAGAGCCATTCGCGGTCAGTCTCGTCGTCGCGGACGCGCACGGACTCGACAAACCAACCAGAGTCCTGGCTGGCGTCCTGGCCGATGCAGCAGCGGGTCAGGTCGCCCAGGTCAGGGACTTCCAGGACGAATTTGTCGATGCTGCCCTGTTCGAAGGCAAAGATGTCCTGTGGGGGGAGATAGAGCGACTGGGTTTGGCCCTGCGTGCCGAATAACTGAACAAACACGTTCGAATCGGTTCCGCCGAGGGGTTGGTCGCCCGTTTTGACCCAGAGATGGTAGATATTGGTCTTCATGCGCCCTCCAGGTGATGTTGATCTAGAGCAGTTTGCCAGAAATGCTGCAAAAATTGCAACTATGCGATTCTGGCAACTGCAATGGGGTGCGATATTTGCAGGCGATAGGTTGTGAAGGAGCAGTGAAGATGCAGCGGACGTCCAGAAGCGGACACCGAAAATGGCATGCCTGCCCGTCCCCTACGATAGCACAAAATGGGCGGTTTAGGGTGACATTTTGTCTGCTCTTTTGAGGAAAATTGGGCGGGCGACGACTCAAAGGAGGAGGCCTGATGTGCTCCATAAATGTACATGGGGCGAACGCACCGGCGCTGGGCGGTCTGCTGGCGATGGTGGGTCATGAATCGGGTTGGGGGCGGAAGCCGAGGGCGGCAGGAATGAGCGCCAGGGCGCAGAGGACGGCTCCGATCAGGCCGAGTTCAGCGAGGACACGGACGGTGATCTCGGCGTAGGCCTGAAGGAAGGCATTGGCATCCGCGGCAGGGTTGATGCCGACTTCGACCGCGCCGATGCTGTTGACGCGGTAGAGGGCGATGGTGGTCAGCGAGGCGACGGCGATGGTCATGCCGATCAGGCGGAGGATAATGACAAGGGCAGAGGCGACGCCACGTTTATCGGTATCGGCGGCGTTGATGACGGCGGCGCTGATGGGCGAAAAAGTGAGGCCGATGCCGGTGCCGATGAGGGCCATTTCCGCAGCCATGACGGCATCGGCGAGATCGATCCGCCAGGTCTGCCAGACGAGCAGGAAGCCGGTTAAGGCCAGCGCCAGCCCTAACAAGGTGGTGCGCTGGATGCCGATGCGGTCGCTGAGCCAGCCGCCGGGGACCGCTGCGAGCGCCATCGGGACGGTCAAAGCAGAGAGGAGAACTCCGGCTTGGAAGGCGGCCTGGCTGAGAAGGCTGACATCCTGGGTGCGGACGTTGACGAGGATGGGGACGATGACCAGTCCGATCATGAGACAGAAGCCGACCAGCAGGTTGATGATGGCTCCGGCGGCGAAGCGCCGGCGGCGGAAGAAGCGCAGGTCGATGAGGGGGTCTTTGAGACGGGATTCGACCAGGATGAATCCCAGCAGGGCGAAAAGCGCCAGCAGGAGCGCCCAACCGTTAAAGGTCGGAAGCTGGCTGATGTCGCTGAGGTTGGTGGGGGCGAGCGAGGCATCAACGTTCCCGCCGAGGCCGACCACGAGAAGGATAAGGGCGGCTGTGATGAGGGCTGTGCCGAGCCAGTCGAAGCGGCCAGACGAGCGCTGATCGGGCAGGCGGCGCAGGGCAATGACAGTCAGCACAAGAGCGATGGCGGTCAGCGGGACGTTGATCCAAAAGAGGGTGCGCCAATCGGGGGGCGGCCAGTTGAGTCCGAGGCTGGCGAGAAAGGCGACAAAACCTTCCCGCTGGGCCGCGAACCAGTTGACCAGGACGCCGCCGTAGAGATGGCCGAGAACCCAGCCGAGGGTATCGACCGCGCCGACAACGCCGAGCGGCTGGGCACGGCGGAGCGGCGGAAAGAGATCACTGACGAGGGCGAGGCTGACGGGGACGAGCGCCCCGGCTCCGAGGGCCTGGACGACACGTCCGATGATGATGGCGATGAGGGTGATTTCTTCACGCGGGAGGCGGATATCCAGGCGGCGCAGGAGCAGGTTGAGGGTGTCGGCGGGCCACTGGTGGGCGGTGGCAACCAAGATCGAGCCGGCGATGAAGATGAGCAGGCAGGCGATATAGACCCAGCGCCGGCCGATGAGATCGCTGATGCGCCCCATGAAGGTCATGCTGACGGCATAGGCGAGCAGGTAGCCGCTGACGACCCAGGCGGCCTCATCCAGGGCAGTCTGGAGGGGCAGGCCGAGGTTGACGACGATCTCCGGCAGGAAGGCAGAGACGATGGTCAGGTCAAGCGAGCCAATGAAGACGGGCAGGCAGATCAAGGCCAGCACCAACCAGGGGTTGGGCGTGGTTGTGGAGCGTGTTGAAGGCTGCGTCATGGCGGGTTACCGGTTTCTGTTGGGATTGGCTCAGCCGGGCGCGGCAGTTGGCGCGCCGGACGGATCGACAAGGTTCAGCGGCTCGTTGAAATCGAACAGCTCGATGTTCCAGGTGGTGGGGCCGACCTGATCGGTGGCTGTTTCCGGCTGGACGATGATGAACTTGACGGGCAGGATCAGCGCTTTGTCGATGAAGACATCGACGGTGACGCGGCCAGTGATCTGGACGATGTAGAGCAGCATCCAGGAGACTTCGGCCCCATCAGCCTCAGAGGTGAGGTGATAAGTGGTCGAGCCGTCTTCGAGAGTGGATTCGCCGAGGTATCGGACATTCTTGAGGGCACGGAGGGCAGCCTGCAAGCCGCGATCTTCTTCCTGAAGGAGCGCGCGGGGGTTGAATCCAGGCAGGAAGGGGATGTTCTGCCAGGGGGTTCCGGCGACACGCCACCATTGGTCTTCGTCGCGGGCGAAGACTTCGATATCGGTCGTGAGGCGGCCAAGCATCACCCGCGCGAGAGCGCGAATGGTTTCCGGGGCGCGGTACTGGGCTTCCAGACGGTTGATGACCGCCGAGCCGAGTTCGGTCTGGATGGCGTAGTCCGCTCCACTGCGGTCGAGCAGAATCTGGAGGGTTTCTGACCCCAGGATATTGGTGGTGGCCTGGGTGAGGAGCTGGTTGGGATCGGGGGGTGGTTCAGGGGTGGCTGCGCCACCGCAGCCGCCGAGGAGCAGCAGTCCGATGAGAAGGAAAGTCCACAACCGCACGAGGCAAATCTCCTGCTTGTGAAAGTCATGCAGCCCTCAATTTTCGGCCCCGTCGTCATGAAGACGATGGGAAGAAAACTCTGTCCGTGTCTTACGGACGTTTTCTAAGGGAAGGAATTGAGAGGATGCAGACACGCGCAATACTGGGCAAGTATACCCTGTTCTGCCTTTACGTGGGACGGCGGGATGCGGTTGCGGGAAGCAGATTAATCACCAATGCGGCTGAGCGAGGATGAGGGCGAGGAGGCTGATGCCGTCGAGGATGTCGCCAGATTGAGCCATCCGCAGGGCGTCGGCGATGGGGATGCGGTGGACGGTCATGACCTCGGCGGGTTCTGGGTGGGACTGAGTGAAGGTGACGGCACGGGCGAGGAAGAGGTGGGCGTACTCCGTGCCGATGCCTTTCATGGTGCAGACGGTCATGAGGGGCTGCCAATCCGGTGACTGGCCGCCGGTTTCTTCCAGCAGTTCGCGGCGGGCGGCATCCAGGGGGGTGTCACCAGGGGCGAGGCTGCCAGCGGGCAGCTCCCAAATCCAGCGCTGCAAGGGATAACGGTAGTGGTGGAGCAGAACGACCTCACCGGCAGTGGTGACGGGGACGATCCAGACGGCATTGGGGGTTTCGACGACGTTGTACTCGCCTTCGCTGCCATCCGGCAGGAGGATGCGGTCTTTGCGCACGCCGTACCAGCGGCATTCCCAGACGCGCTGGCTGTCCAGAGTGCGAATGGGGGCGGGTTCGTTCATGGGGCGATCTCACCGGAGATGTTAGGACGGAAAGCGGCGATGAAATCTTCGGGGATGCGGATGGGGCGGCGGGTACGCAGATCGATCCAGACCCAGCGCGTCCGCGCCTGAGCGAGCAGCGCGCCATCCCGCGCACGCTGGATGGTGGTGTAGCGGTAGGCGGTGGCGCGGCCATCGGGCGCGGCCCAGGTGGCAATCTCCAGGTCGTCGTCGAGGACAGCGGGCTGGCGGTATTCGATGTGGTGCTCGCGGGCGATGGCGGCGAAGCCGGCGGCCTCGGATCGAGAGAGGGGCCAGCCAAAATGGTTGGCGACCTGGAGCGCTGCGTCCTCGATGTAGTTGAAGTAGACAGCGTTGTTGACGTGGTGGGCGGTATCAATGTCGCGCCACTCGACGCGGCGACGACAGCGGAAGGTGCCTGCTGGCTGCGGCGGGGGTTCGGGGAAATGCGGGCGCGGCCCCGGCGGCTCGGTGAGGCCTTCGGGGACGAAAGCGGCGATCATCTCTGGCGGGACGACAGCGGGGCGCTCGGTAGCGGCTTCCAGATAAACCCAATCAGTGCTGGCGCGGGCGATGAGGGCATCATCACTGGCACGGTAGAATTCGTAGAAGCGGCGGGAACGCACGCGGCGGAAATCACCGACCCAAGTTTTGACGTGGAGCGTTTCGCCATAGGCAGCCGGTTCTAGATACTCGATTCGGGTTTCATGCGCCAGCCAGAGGTAGCCCATCTGCTCGTAGCGTTCTTTGGAATAGCCGACCGAAGCAGACGCCTCGAAGGCGGCCTCCTGCATATAGCGGATGTAATTGGCGTTATTGAGGTGTCCATAGGCGTCGCACTCGTAATGGCGGACGCGGAAGGTGGCGACATGAACAGCAGGCATGGTGATGCTACTCGGCCAGCAGCCAGGCCAGGGCGTCGTCGCGGCGCTCGACCGGGAAGAAACGGGTGACATCCCGGCTGGGGGCGAGCGTGCGGATGAAGCTGTCAATGGCCGAAATCACCAGCCCCGGCTTGTGGAGGATGGCGGAGCGCCCACGGGCGCGGTGAGGGATATGAGTCTCCAGGCGGCGGAAACGCTGCACCAGAGCTACGAGGGAAATCTCGCGGCTGCCCTGAGTGATGTCGATCAAGTAGCGGGCAGTTTCAGTGTGCGGCGTGGTGACCAGGATGTGTTCCAGGTCGCGGAAGAAGTCGTCGATGGCCTGTTTGGACGACTCGTAGAAGATGAATTGGTGGACGCCGTTCTCCAGATGGGTGTATTCACAGCGGGGTTTTTGGGACAGTTCGCTACTCATGGGCGCTCACTCACGCGCTCAATAGGTCGAATAAACGTGCTCATTATAGCAAAGGGCACAAGAACATTGATACCACCTCAGCCTCCTGATGGCGGTCTTCGCACAGGCACAGAGAACACGAAGATCATCGGGAGAATGTGAAGAGTCGGAATGGACTTGTGAGGGATGGGCGGGTATTGTGGAGGGATGATTGGATTGGGAAGGATGCGGATGATGGACATTCTGATTGGAACGAGCAATCCCGGCAAGCTGCACGAGTTCGAGGTGCTGCTGGCCGGGTTGGATGTGCGGCTGCTGAGCCTGCGGGATGTGGGGCTGGACGGCCTGGATGTGCCGGAAGATGGAACCACACTGGAAGCGAACGCCGCCCACAAGGCGCGGGTGTATGCCGAGGCGAGCGGTCTGCCGACTCTGGCGGACGATACCGGGCTGTTTGTCGAGGCGCTGGGGGGCGCACCGGGCATTTATCCGGCGCGGTACGGCGGCGCTGGGCTGACGATGGACGAGCGGCGGCGGAAGCTGCTGGCGGCGCTGACGGAGGCCGGGGCGGGCGAAGGGGCGCGGGCGGCTCGGTTCGAGTGCGTGATCGCACTGTGCCAGCCGCAGACTGGCGAGGTCATCACCGTGCGGGGGGTGTGTCCGGGGCGCATCGCGCTGGAAGAAGCCCACGGGGATGGCGGCTTCGGCTACGACCCGGTGTTCATCCCGGACGGGTACACGCAATCCTTTAGCCAACTGCCGGAAGCGGTCAAGAACGCGATCAGCCACCGGGGACGCGCGGCGCAGATGATGGTGGTCGAACTACGGCGGCTGGCCGGGGGATAATCCTCATTCCCCCAGCCCCCTCTCTGGGCAGCGGAGAGCGAAGCAGAGAGGGGGAGGTGATGGCAAGCTGGAAAGAGGCTGGCGGATCGTCCGGTTTAGGGCAGGCCGGCGGCGCGAGCGCCGTTCTGGAGGAATTCCAAGCCGCCGCGCCCCAGGACTTCCGAAGGCTGGTTGGGTGGACGCCAGAGGCAGGTTGCAGCCTGTAAATCCGGGTTGACTGCGGCGAAGGACTCCAGCACCAAGAAGCCATCGAACTTGATCTCGCCGAGGGCACGCCAGACTTCGTCCCAGTTGACGGTTCCGCTGCCGACCAGACCGCGGTGGCTCTCGCTCATATGGACGTAGTGGAGCACATCGGCGGCGGCGATGATGGGCTTGTAGAAGCCTTCTTCCTCGATATTCATGTGGTAGGTATCGGCGTGGAGCTTGAAGTTATCCGCGCCGACCGCGAGGATGGTCTCGCGGGCATCGGCCAGGGTGTTATAGAGGTAGGTTTCGTAGCGGTTGCAGGGTTCAAGCAGGATAGTGATGCCGCGCCGTTTGGCCTCGGCGGCAACGTCCTTGAGGACTTGGATGACGGTGGCGCGTTCCTCGGCGGTGGGCGGCTTGCCCGTCAGCGTGCCGAGGTGGTAGGCGATGCAGCCGCCGAGATACTGGCTGCCGACTTCTTCGACCCGTGCCAGCGCCGCGTAGAGGAATTTTCGGGCGGCTTCGGGATAAAACGGCAGGTGTACGTCTTTGGGCAGCGCCAGCGAGCAGGTTCCTTTGATGCCGGCCTTCTGTAAAGCAGCGCGGTGGCTGGCGGCGTCAAATGTGGCCGGGTTGAGCAGAGGTATTTCGATGTATTCGAAGCCGACTCGCCCGACCTGTTCGATGGCATAGTTGCCGGTTTCGGTATTCCATTCACCTACCCAGACGAATGCGTGACAGCCCAGTTTTGGCATAGCGGTGTTCCTTCGACCAATGCGCGTGAAGATTAGGACTGTGGACAGGGAACGCGCCGCAGCGCGTCCCCTGCGCGTGAACGATGGCGGTTAGCCAGCGTTGTCCTTGGTGATGAGGACGACGGGCGACTCGATGAACGGCGCGACCGGACGGCCTTCGATCACCTTGACGAGGGCTTCGACTGCCAGATAGGCCATTTCATCGGGATACTGGGCAACCGTACCGGCCAGACGACCGGCCTTGACCGCTTCGATGGCTTCCGGGATGGCATCGACACTGAGG
>DAOUCY010000157.1:0-93197 GCA_034431625.1 Anaerolineae bacterium
GACTCAATCGCATCTTACAGCCAGAGGCTGATCCCCAGGAT
Organism: Anaerolineae bacterium; assembly: GCA_034431625.1. GTDB lineage: Bacteria > Chloroflexota > Anaerolineae > Aggregatilineales > Phototrophicaceae > CFX2. Next base: position 42 of record DAOUCY010000157.1, read on the forward strand.
CGCCTGTATCATCTCGCCCAGTTCGCTCTGTGAACTAGCACCAACGGTTATTAGGGCGGGAGCATGACCGCCAAACTATCCTTTATCCTTGTCCGAGGTTGGATTCTCTGATTTGGAATTCTCGGGATTCTCGTAAATTGTTTCCAGCGCTTCGGTCATCAGGCCGGACATGTAGCGCACCGCGCTGATCGCCCGCGCGTAGTTCAGGGCAATCGGCCCCAGCACGCCGATGGCGCCGCTGGCCTGGCCGGGGATTCCGTAGCGGCTCAGCACCATGCTCAAGTGCTTGAGTTCTTCCCAGCGGCCTTCACCGCCGATCACGACCTCGACGTGCCGAGACATCGGCGTCAGCAGCTCGTTCAGAATCATGTTCAAGAAGGCCCGCTCCTCGAAGACGCGTACAACTTTCTGGGCTTCCTCTCCGCTGTTGAACGCGCTGATGATCTCGCTCAGTCCCTCGCGGTAGATCAGCCTCACCTGGTTCGAGTCGGCCCGCTCCATCAGGTCTGCGGCCAGATCGGCCATTTCCCGGCCAAGCAGTTGAAGCTGGACGCTCTTCATGCGCACTTCGTCAGCATTCAGGTTGAGGCACAGGTCATTGATCCGCGAGGCGACTTCGCTGAGCTGCGGTTGGGGGATGGGATCATTCAGCGTGAGCATCTGCTGGTGCACCGCGCCGCCTTGCAGCACCAGCACCATCAGCACCAATCGTCCCTGGATTGAGATCAGCTCGATGTGTTTGAAGCGGCTCGTTTCAGCAATTGGGGGAGTCACCAGCGCTGCCGAGTTGACCGTCCGCGACAGAATCGTCGCTGCCCGGCGCATCCACTGTTCGGTTGCCAGCGGCGAGTCCTGAAACTTCTCGGCAATGCGGGTCTGCTCCGCCGCGCTCAGATCATCCATGTTGATGAGCCGCTTGACGAAGTAGCGAAACCCGTTTTCGGTGGGGATTCGCCCGGCGGAGGTGTGCGGCGCGGCGATATAGCCCAGTTCTTCCAGCACTGCCATTTCGTTGCGGATCGTCGCCGAACTGACGTTGATGTCTGTGCCTTCGGCTAGGTTCTTGGAACTGACCGGTTCTGGCGTGCGGGTGTAGGCTCGGATGATGAGCGAGAGGATTTCTTCCTGGCGTCGGGTAAGTTGTGGGAGGTGCGTGTCGTCTGAAGACATAGAATAAACCACAAAAACGTGACTATCACGCGGTATATCTGCTTGTCTCTGTCCTATCCGTATGATAACATGCCTCGTAGAGTCACGTCAAAGCTGTATGGAGGAGCGAGAACCATTCATGGGTGCCAAGACGTTTGAAGTCACCGAAGCCAACTTTGAAAGCGAAGTTCTCAAGTCCAGCCAACCGGTGCTGGTTGATTTTTGGGCGGAGTGGTGCGGGCCATGCCGGATGATTGCTCCACTGGTTGACCAGATTGCTGAGGAATACGTCGGCAAGCTTCGTGTCGCCAAGCTCGATGCTGATCTCAATCCGCAGGTGTTGAGCAACTACAATATCATGGGCATCCCCACGCTGATCCTCTTCAAAGGCGGCAAGCCTGTCGAACGTATCACCGGCTACCAGCCGAAAGATAGGATCACCGCCAAGCTGATTCCCCACCTGAGCTGAGCCTGCTTTTCCGGCCAGTTCAGTCGCAAGAGCCTCCACTGCGGAGGCTCTTGTTTTAGGGAGAAGACACCAAAGAGTTACCAAAATGTCACCCTTTCGGCTCCGTTTTGTGCTATGCTGAGCATAGTAAATGCAGGAGTGAGGGCGGCATAAATGAGAATTAAAACCCGATTCTCATTCTCATTCTTATCATTCTCAAAAATTCTCAAGAATCGCCTTAAGATCGACGAATCGCTGCCTCAGAGCACTAAACCCAGGAGCAGCACCCCACCGTAAAACACCCAGGTGGCGATGTGGATGATGAGCGCAACGCGCGGCCAGCGAACGCACGCCAAGGTATAAGGGATCAGCAGGCTGTACAGCGTGATATAGGGAACGAAGAACAGCCAGGCGTAGACACCTAAGACTGCGTCCTTTTTTTGCACGGCCCGGATGCCAATCACCAGGCCAACTGCGTATGAGAGTACGGCGGGCATCAGAGCCACCGGTGCTAGGTTGAAGGGACGGTTCAGTGAATGCTGCGCGATGCTGGCAAGCATCTGGGGCGGCCACCAACCCCATAGGAGCAGTGAAAGCGCCAGCATCACCCCAACCACCAGCGCCGCAATCACAAGCTGGCGCAGTTGTGCCCCGGCATAGATCCCCAGTGCAACCTGTGGTTTGATGATGAGGAATGGCCCGCTCCACATAACTGGCAGCAGGATTCCAAGCGCGATCAGCCAATCCACATTGAGTTCCAGCGCGGCGTCCAGCGCGATGAACGAGGTGAGTGCCAGCAGAACATGGCGCAGACTGCCGCCCATCCGCTTGACCAGAACGGTCAGGCACAGGAAGTAAAGGATGGTCTGGATCAGGGTTGAAAGTTCGAGGGGAATCAACCCGAAAGGCGCCAGCAGCAGTGCCGTCCACGGGACATTCACGAAGCCGACGGTGTCGTAAGGTGCGTGGAGGTGGTGAATAAGCTGGGTGAAGGTAGTCTGCTGGTCATGCCATACTGGAATGAGGTTTCTGGCGCGGATCGCCAGAGCTGCAGCCCACCAGAGTGCGGCTAACCCAACGGCGGCCCCATACAGGACGCGGTCGGCCCGCCGCGATGCAGCCGGACGAGCCGAATCGTTAGGAAACTTGTCCATTATGTCAGCCGCTGCGAACTATCACTGCCCCTACTTGACTGGCTCGGCTTCAGGCTCCAGGACAACCGGGATCGTGAAGTTGAAGGTTGTGCCCTCACCCAGCACGCTTTCCACCCATACCTGCCCGCGATGCCGTTCGATGATCCCGCGCGTGATGGTCAGTCCCAGACCCGTCCCCGGCTGTAACCGGGTCAGCGGGTTCTCGCTGCGGAAGTAGGGCGTAAACAGCTTCTGGAGGTCTTCTTCGCTTATCCCGATGCCCTGGTCACGCACACTGATGTGCAGCGCCGGCCCCTGGTCTCGGCCTTTGGCATCCAAGTTCTTCTCCACCAACCGCCCAGTGATGATGATTTCGCTGCCCTGGGGACTGTACTTGTGGGCGTTGCTCACCAGGTTGGTCATCACCTGGATCATGCGGTTCTGGTCGGCCAGAATCGGCGGCAGCCCTTCTGGAAGGTTCACGGTGAGCCGCTGCTCCTTGTCTTCAAGCTGCTTGTTCAGCGGCCGCAGCGTCTCCTGCACCACTGTCTGGAAATCGATTGGGGCCAGTTCGATTTGGAGGTTGTTAGTCTGGATCTTGGTCACGTCGTTCAGGTCGCTGACCAACGTGTTCATCCGGTCGATGTTCGAGCGGATGGTCGTCAGGAATTCACGCTGCTGCTCGGTCAGCGGGCCGACCACGCCGCTGACCAGCAGGTCAGTATACCCCTTCATCGAGGTCATCGGCGTCTTCAACTCGTGGGCGACAAAGCTCACGAACTCGCTCTTGGACTCGTTGGCACGGGTCAGTTCTGCGTTGATCTGGGCGTTGGCGATGGCGATGCTGGCATGTTCGGCCAGCCGCTGAGCAAAGGACAGATCAACCAGGCTCAGGCGCGGCTCACGGTCTTTTTCCAGCACCAGAATGGCGTTGATCTCGCCGCCGGACATCATGGGGATGGTCATCTGGCAGAGTGAGCTTCTCAAGCTGGGGACATAATTGGGGTCGATGCGGACATCGGTGGCGAGGTCCGGCTGGCGGGTACGCATCACGCGGCTGACGATACCGCGATCCAGCGGCCAGATCATCCCGTCCGCGCCTGGCGGAAAATCCTCCGGTTGGTAGCCATACATGGCGACGATTTCCAGATGTGCTGGTTCGCCTTCTACAATCCCCAGCACGCCGGCTGTGGCCCCGGTATTGGCAATCGCCCAGCGCATGGTGATCTCGGCCACCTTCTTTAGATCGAGCGAGCGATTCAACTCCACGTCGATGCGTTCCATCGCTTGAAGTTCGTCCACGCGCTTGCTCAACTGCAAGTCGGTCATCTGGAACAAGCGCGCATTCTCGATGGCAACGGCTGCCTGTCCAGCAAAGGTCGTCAGCAGTTCGGCATCTTCCGGGCCGTACTGTCCGCCGTCCTTTTTGTTGAGCACTTCCAACACACCAATGACCCGGTTCTGGGCCATCAGCGGCACGGCCAGCACTGCGGTTGTACTGAACTCGCCCTTAGCGAATTCACCGGCCCAACGGGGATCGTTAGCCGCGTCGTTGACGATGACGGGTTTGGCGGAGGTAGCGGCTTCCCCGGCCAGACCGCGATTCTTGGGGAAGCGCTGTCCAACCAGCTCTTTGCCGGAACTGCCCACCGCAATTTTGAATTCTAACACCTTGCTGTCGTCTTCCGGCGTCAGCAAGAGTGATCCCGCTTCAGCATCGAGGATTTTGACCGCACTTTCGGTGATGAGCTGGAGCAGGTTATCAACGTTCAATTCGGAGGCCAGCTTCTGACTGATCTCGTTCAGCGCGGAAAGCTGGCGGGCACGCAGGTTCGTCTCGGCGAACAGACGGGCTTTGTCCAGCGAGGTTGCAGCCAACGTTGCCACATCTCCTAGGATTTTGAGCTGGTCATCGGTATAGGTTTTACCAGGGACTACATCGGCGACGGCGATTACGCCCAACGTGTTCGTGCCTGCGATCAAGGGGACACCCATCCACCCCTTCAGCGACAGGCTTTCGTAGACGATCATCGCGTTGCGGGCATTCATCTCGGCGGCATAATCATCCACCCGCACGGGGACTCCCTGCCGGATGACTTCGCTGAACAGGTCGCGTCCCATCACCCAGCGGCGGTTTTCACGCTCGGCGTAGCGTTCGCCATCTTCGGAGATGAAAGCGAAGTACAGGCGGTCGGCTCCTGAAGCGACGCTGCGGTCGCGCAGTGCAATGTAGAAATACGGGGCGGAAACCAAGCGATCTGTCTGGGCATAGATCAATTCGAGCAGGTAGTCGAACTCGATGGTGAAGTTCACCGCCTGGCTGACCTGGCTGAGGACATCCAATTCGCGGACGCGGCGTTCCAATGAGGCCACGACCTGCGCTCGTTCGACCGAGAGCGCGAGCTGTGCCGTCAGGTTTTGGATGAAGCGGAGCTGTTCAAAGATATAGACTCCGCTGTCTTTGCGGGTCTTGCCCAGACAGATGAAGCCAATCGTACCTGCTCGACCGCGCAGCCGAGCAATCGCTGTGGTTTGGAGTATCCCCAACCGTGCTTTTTCTGGCAAAAGCGCCGGCGGCCAGGGACGCCCCGGTTCCAGGTAAATAAGCTCTTCCTGCTGGAGCAGCCCCACCAGTCCGCTCTGGGCTTCGAAACGGATATCGGAGCGCGGTTCTCCATAGGAAATGTAATCCCGCGTGGCTGGGTCTGAAAGGAAGACGAACAGGCTGGCTGGATTGAGCGTTTCCTGGACCTCTTGACGGAAGGCAGTGACAATCTGCTCCAGCGTTTCCAGTGTGGTCAGACGCTGGGAGAACTGCTCGATGCGGTCTTGGTAGTTGAACCGGCGGCGGTAGTAAATCCGGTCGATGCGTTCCTGTAGGAAGGTTCTGACCGGGAGTAACAGTACGGCCAGGATGAAGATCATCAGGGCAATCAGCAGTTCATTGCCTTGAAGTTGGAAGGTTTGGTTGGCGAACAGGCTCGCTCCAAAGACCAACAGGAAGTAACCTAACACCAGCGCTACCAGCATAATGCTGTAGGTGATTCCCTGGCTGATGATCCGGTCAGTATTCAGCCGGCGGTATTGCAGCACTGAGTAGGCCAACGCAACCGGCGGCATTACAAAGAAGGGCACCAATGCGGAGGTGTTGATCCGTAGGAAGTTGGTGTTGGTCAGCGCCCACATCAGCGCGTCTACGGCCCAGATCAGGATCGGGGAAGCGGTCAGGGCAATGCCAATCAGGACCGTATTGGCCTGGTCACGCAGTCCGGCTGAGGCTGCTAGACGGCGGCGGCGGATCAGGTTGCCGGCTAGGGTAATCAGCATCAGCACGGCGTAGAATACACCGGGCTGCCACACATCGGGAAAGACGGTTCGGTTAGGTGGGTTCAGGTAGAGCAGCAGCGAAACTACAAAGCCGATTACACTCCCAACGGCCGGCAGGTAGACCAGCCGTGGCATCCGGTAGAGCAGGGTGAGCGGAACAGGGAAAGATAAGGCCAGCGCCCCCAATGCGCCTCCTATTCCCCATGTTGCTGCAAGCCAGATGACCAGGAGTTGGTAGGTGTTGTTAATGTTGAACATCCCAGCCATGAAGATCGCTAGGCAGGCAGAGAAAGTCGAAATGATCCGCGCGTTGGGTTGGTTGGGGCGCAGCAGCAGAACTGCTGCGGCGATCACCCATGTGATAATTCCACTGATGAAAGGAAGTACAAAGTAAGTCAGGAGATCAGAATTGGGCAGCGTTTGCAGCGTGAAACTGATCTGGCATTCCAGGCTGGAGTCAGGCAGGGGCCGGCATGCGGCTTCCGGTGGCGGCGATCCGGAACTGCGAATGAAGGTCAATTCCACGCCGCGGCCTGGTTCCATTCCTGATAAAATGGACATGAAGCGCTGCTGGGCACCTGTGTAATCACCCGGTTGGTCGAACAACGCCTGGCCATTGACGGCGGTTACCAGATCGAGCCGATCCAAACCGGCATTTACGGCTTCCCATGTTCCCGCAGTGATTGGCCGGCTGCCGTCTACTGCCAGATAGGGAGTCAACATCGCACCCAAGAAGGGGCGGCTGCGCCATTCTAGAGCGGCGACGAGATAGACCAGTACCACCACAGCAGCCAGGATCACAATCAGAAACGTGGCAAAGAAGCCGACTTTCTGGTCGGGCATTAAGGCCAAAACATGCTTCTGCTTCGAGTGGGGCATGGGCTGGACAGCCGGTGCAATGCTCATCAAAGCCCTCCACATTCAGACTCATCTCACTTCGTGATTGTAACACAACTTTAACTTTGGATTGGTGCATAGAATTGCCTTTGAGTTGGTATCCTGTTTGGTTTCAGAAGATCGCTTGTGATTGGGATATAATCGAGCTAAAGATAACGTATATGTAGGGGGAACCCATGTCACAGACAGCAGCATCGACGATCCGCGTTCTGATTGCTAAACCCGGTTTGGATGGGCATGATCGCGGCGCGAAAGTGATCGCGCGTGCGCTGCGCGACGCGGGCATGGAAGTCATCTACACGGGGCTGCGGCAGACCCCAGAAATGATTGCCGAAGCAGCCCTTCAGGAAGATGTGGATGTGGTCGGCCTGAGCATTCTGAGCGGTGCGCATCTGGCGTTGGTTCCACGGGTACGCCAGATGCTCAATGAGCAAGGACTGGCTGATGTACCTCTTCTGGTCGGCGGCATTATCCCGGATGAGGATATTCCCATCCTGGAAGAGACTGGAGTGGCTGGAGTCTTTGGTCCCGGAACGAATACGGAAGAGATCGCCAAGCGAATTCATGAACTGGTAGGCGATAAAGTCTGATGATCGATCTGGTTGAACCACTTCTCCAGGGAGATCGGCGCGCGTTGGCGCGGATGCTGACCGCAGTCGAGAATGAAACAGCGGGGGTCGATTCCGCGTTGGCAGCCTTGTACCCACGCACTGGACGGGCCTGGGTGATTGGGCTGACTGGATCACCAGGGGCGGGCAAGAGTTCCCTAGTCACAGCGCTCGCCAAGCAGTACCGGGCACAGGGTGATACTGTCGGTATTATTGCGGTTGATCCCACCAGCCCATTCACAGGTGGTGCGATTCTTGGTGATCGTATTCGAATGCGTGATCTATCTGGGGATCGCGGCGTCTTCATCCGCAGCATGGCAACGCGCGGGAGTTTGGGCGGGCTTTCACGCGCGACCCGGGATGCTATCCGCGTCCTCGATGCGGCCGGATTCGACCGCGTGTTGGTCGAGACGGTTGGAGCAGGGCAGAGCGAGGTTGATATCGTCCGTGCGGCTTACACCACGGTCGTGATTGAGGCACCGGGTATGGGCGACGATGTACAGGCCATCAAAGCGGGCATCCTCGAAATTGCTGATGTGCTGGTCGTCAACAAGGCTGATCGCCCTGGCGCGGATAACACTGTGCGCAGTCTGCGGGCGATGCTGGAAATGGGACATCCAGCCTCACGCGATCAGATGGTCAGCCATCACGGACAGCTTATTCCTGTCAAGCAGTCTCCCGCTGTATCTGGAGATGAGCGGCTGTGGCTTCCCCCAGTGGTACGGACGGTCGCGATTGAAGATAAAGGGATCGAAGAAGTTGTGCAGGCCATTGAAGCTCACCGCATCTTCCTAAATCAGGATGGCCGTATAACGAGCTTGGAACGCCAGCACATCGAGATGGAACTGCACGACCGGCTGCGGGACGCGCTTATCGCACGGCTGCTGCGGACACTTCCCGTAGAATCGGTTGAATCGATTATCAACCAGGTGCAGCAGCGCAAGCTTGACCCCCAGGGCGCGGTTGACCAACTGCTGGAAATGCAAGCCCTGACTGTGGCAAAATAAGAGTATGGGTGAGCTTTCGACGGGTGATGCCGCGAGGTGCAACATCAGCAGCATGGATACGACCGTAACCAAAGTTCCGGGTACGACCAGTTATGTTCGGGATACGGATACACACCGGACGGCTGAACCGACTGGGCCGTATGGCCGTATCATGGTGTTTTCCGGTTCAGCTTCACAGGAACTGTGTGCCCAAATCGCCCAGGAACTCAAAGTGCCGATTGGGTCTTATGAGCGGATCGTTTTCCCTAACGAGAACATCTTCATCAAACTTAAGGAAAGCGTTCGTGGTCAGGATGTCTACCTGATCCAGAGCATGGTCACCCCGCTCCATGACAATATCATGGAAATGCTCATCATGATTGACGCGCTCAAACGTGACTGTGCTGGGCGCATCAATGTGGTTGTGCCTTACATGTCGTATACGCGCTCTGACAAAAAGGATCAGCCGCGTGTGCCGATCACGGCTCGACTGATTGCGAACATGATTGAGGCAGCCGGGACAGACCGGTACATGACCATTGACCTTCATGCTGGCCAAATCCAGGGATTCTTCAATATTCCTGGTGACGCGCTGACAGCGTTCCATTTGCTCAGCGACTATATCCGAGATAAGCACATCCCGGATTTGACGGTCGCTTCTGCCGATCTGGGGTTCGCGAAAAAGGGGCGTAATTGGGCAGAGAAGCTGGGAACGCCGCTGGTCATTATCGAGAAGAGGCGTCTGTTCAACACGGGAAACGCTGAAGCATTGACAGTCATTGGCGAGCGCGAGCATATTGAAGGACGCAATGTTCTTCTGGTTGATGACGAAGTGCTGACGGGCGGAACGATTGTCAAGGCTGTGGAGGCTATTCGGGATCGCGGCGCGAAGGATGTGTACCTGGTCTTCACCCATGCGCTGCTGAAAGCACAAGCGTATGATCGCCTGCGCGAGCTGGAGCTGAAAGAGATCATCACGACCAATACAGTTCCGCTGCTCCCTGACAAAATTCTCCCCAACATGACCATTTTGTCAGTAGCGCCGCTTTTGGCCGAAGTCATCCTTCGTTCGCATCAGGGGCGCAGCGTTGGCGAATTGTTCAACGAATAGGCGGTAGCTGTAATCTCAAGTCAAGCCTGCATTATTCAGGCACAGAGACATACTGTGTGTAGTTTTCGCGGGTGAGACAGAGCGGTTCGACATAGTGAGTGCGCTCGACTTTTTCGCCGCTGAGAATTCGCCTGGAGAGTTCTACCAACTGCCGGCCGTAAAGGTCTGCGCGGAATGACGGCGAGACGATCAAACGGCTGTCTGCACGCCGGAATTCCTCAATGGCGACGGGTGTTCCGTCGTAGCTGGCTACAGCGACATCCTCCTCCCTGCCCAGTGCACGAACACCTTCTAGCGCCCCAGAAGCAATCTTGTCGTTCATGCACAGAATGACAATGCGGTGATGATTGGGCCAGTTCTGAATGGCCTGGGCAACGCGCTCGGCTGTGATCGTGCGGTCTCCGCCATTGTCCAGATAGAGCAAACTGCCTTTGTCGTAACCGATCAGCGCATCCAGTTTCTGGAGAGCGTAGTCAAACCGCTGTCGAAATACATCCAGCGTTCGGGACTCCAGCAGAACGATAATCTTGTCGATCTGACCGTTCCAGTTGGCTTGGATCCAATGCGCCAGTGCTTCGCCGACCTGGTTTCCGGCAGAACGCGCATTGATGCCAAAGAAGATGGCTCCAAACAAGGGGATGTCAATGCAGATGGTAGGGATGCGGCGTTTCATGAACGGAGTGACAAGCTGAGCGCCGGCGCGCTCATCGATATGAAACAGAATAGCCAAATCGACGGGGATGCTGATGAACTCTTGGACATTGCGAAGTGCTTGGGATGTGTCCATGTTGTTGTCGCGGACGACCAACCGTAGGTCAGGATGTTGGGAGACCTGCGATTCTAGGTGTTCGCGTACCTGGACTGTAAAGGGGTTTCGTTCATCAAGATTCGAGAAGCCTATTGTCCATGCTGGGCTGCTGCTCATGTCGTCCTCATTGACTAGGGTTTCCTTTACGACATTTAGATTGTAATGTGTGTGCAGTTGGCTGAACATTGAGAATTCAGCCAACCGGGACAAATATTACGCAGCTTGCTGATGGATCAGTGCGTGGAGCGAACCGTAACAGCGGCGCAGCAGGTCTTTGCATCGAAGCCAATCGCGCATTGGATCAGCAGAAGTCTGTCCGGTGATGGTATCGAGCACGTTGTTGGCTTCGACCCGTAGTTCGGCAGACTCGCGGGTCTGTTCGGGGTTTAATCCAAAGATAGCTGCATGCAGCGCGGCCATGGTTTGCACGAAAGCCGATTTGTCACTTTGACCGACCAGGCGGCGATGAACATCCCAGTACTCAGCTTCCAGTTGGGCGACTGTTTGCGGATCAAAATTTAAGCCGGAATAACGCCGTGCAATCCGATAGAACTTCTCCAAGTTGTCCCGGATTGCTGCCCCATCATGATCCTGGGGAACCCAGGCTATCGATGCACGGGTGACATAGTAGGCAGCCAGCAGCGACACTGGAAAGGGAATATGGAACTGGGCCTGAACCAGCGCAACAACAAGCCGCAGCAGCCGCAGCCAATTGCGGTCATAGTAGGCTTTCCAGCCCTGGACTTCGTAGTGGGCGATTTGGTCGGGATCAAAGTGAAAAGGGACTGGCATGCTGTTCTGCTCCTTTGCTCGACAGCCTGTCAATACGGCAGGGCCGGTCAGTGATGGTGTTCGATGGGGAGTCGAATTTGGAGGCGGTTGGCGGTGCCAAGTGCGAGACAGACTGGGCAAGTCGCTTCGTGCCAGGCGCCAGCTGCTTCAGCCAGCAGCTCTCGCGGTGTGGCATTGGGCGTCTGGCGTTTGCGGATGACGAACCAAGCGCCAAAGCCGGCAACCAGCAGCACAACCAACCCAATGAGGATGATGGGAAGTGGCAGGACACCGCCTAGTGTATTCAGGATGGAACCACCGATATAGCCGAGAAGGAAGTGCAGTGCAAGGAACAAGCTGCTGCCCACGAACAACCCGGTTACGAACAGATGCAGTGGGATTCCAGCCAAGCCGCAGGCGACGACTGCGATGGAACGCACTCCAGGGGTTAGGATGGCAAGGCTGATACTCGGAATGCCACCGCGCCGCAGCTTAGATGATGCTGTTTCTAGCCGGGCTGGGGTAATGCCCAAGTAGCGGCCATAGTGCGTGAGCAGTTCCCGACCTGGCCCACGCACGAGTCCGAACTGAGCCACTCCGCCGATTGTGAGTGCGGCGAGCAAAGCAATGAACGCTGCTGGCAGGGCGATGCTGCCGCTTGCCACCCGCGCCGATGCCGCCAACATCAAGGCATCTGCAGGAATCGGGATGGGTACGCCGACCGATTTGAGCAGCAGCACACCGAAGATGGCGGCCAAACCATACCCATCGAGAAACGCTTCGATCTCCATGCAGCCTCCTCCTGGTTACTGATGGACTCAGTATGTGGCAGAGTGAGGATCGATATGAAGTTCAATCGATGTTCATTTTCTGCTCAATTCGACGATCATTGTGTTCCGTACGCTCGTCAGCCGACCTCTAAATAGCGGAAGCAATCTATGGTATGGTCATTTACCAGCCCACAGGCCTGCATAAATGCATAGCAGATTGTCGGGCCAACGAAGCGAAACCCACGCTTGAGCAGATCTTTGCTCATCGCCTTCGACTCCGCAGTTTCAGCGGGAATTTCGCGCAGCGTCTGCCAACGGTTGACGATGGGCTGCCCGCCGACGAATGACCAGATATAGGCGTCGAATGTCCCGAATTCCTCACGCACACGCAGATAGGCTTGGGCATTACGAATGGCAGCTTGAATTTTGGGCCGGTTGCGGATAATTCCAGGATTGGCGAGCAGTGCTGTGATCTTCGCATCGTCATAGTGGGCGATCTTCTCAACATCGAACTGGTCGAAGGCCGCGCGATAGTTCTCTCTTTTCTTGAGGACGGTGATCCAATTCAACCCGGCTTGTGCTCCTTCCAAAATGAGCATCTCGAACAATATGCGATTATCATGGACGGGCACACCCCACTCGGTGTCGTGATACTGGATATAGAGCGGTTCGTTCGGGGTCACCCAAGCGCAGCGCTGCATGTTTAGGGTCCTAAAATCCCTGGCTGACATCATTCAGACGCTTGATTTCATCGCCGGACAGCTTAAGGTCGGGCGCGCCCAATACCTCTTGAAGCTGTGCCAGACTGCGTGCCCCGATGATTGGGGAGGTAATGACCGGATTTGCCAGCATCCAGGCCAGGGCGACATGTGCCACCGGAACGTTATGGGTGGCGGCGATATGTGTGACTTCATCGAGAACGGTGTAGGCGCGTTCATCAGCAGTGAGCTGTCGAATCAAACCACTGTTCTGACGGGTAGTATCGACCTCACGGCTTTCCCGGTTGTACTTGCCGGTTAGAAACCCGGCAGCCAGCGGGCTGTAGGGGATGACGGCAATCTGCTGGTCGCGACAGGCGGCCATCAACTCTTGCTCGAATTCACTGCGGTGCAGCAGGCTGTAATGCGGCTGGAGGCAGTCGAAGCGGGTCAGGCGCTTGACATCGCTGATCCACAAGGATTTCATCAGGAGCCAGGCTGGATAGTTGCTGCATCCGATATAGCGCACTTTACCGGACTGCACCAGCGAGTCGAGCGCAGCCAGGGTTTCATCCAGCGGGGTTTCCTCATCGGGATAATGAACCTGGTAGAGATCGATGTAGTCGGTTTGCAACCGTGTCAGGCTGTCCTCGACGGCTTGAATGAGGTGGGCGCGGCTCAAACCTTCGCCGTTTGCTCCCGGCCACATACGGCCGCGCGCCTTGGTGGCGATCACCAGTTCACGACGGGGTTTGTGTTTCATCCATTTGCCGATGATGGTTTCCGATTCGCCGCCTTGGTTGCCTTCGATCCAGCGGGAGTAGATGTCGGCAGTGTCGAAGAAGGTCATGCCTGCGTCAAAGGCGGCATCCATAATCTGAAAAGAGGTAGATTCATTGGCGGACCAGCCGAAGGTCATTGTGCCTAGGCACAGCCGGCTGACTTTCAATCCTGTTCGTCCGAGTTTGACCGAGTCCATCGCCTGATAGCTCCTTATTCGCTTCTAAGCGCAGCCTAGAGCGATTATGATATAATGCTGCCGCGTAAGCCATACCCATGCTGGGTTGGAAACTGAGGCAACTATGCTCAAGAATCTGATGAAGAAAGTGGTCGGTGATCCGGCTGAGCGTGCATTGGCACGTTACCGGGAAGCCGTAACTCAGATCAATTCACTTGAACCGGAAATCAAACGGCTGAGTGACACCGAACTGCGCGGCAAGACCGATATTTTCCGAAAGCGACTGGCTGAGGGCGCGACACTCGATGATCTGCTGGTTGAAGCTTATGCTGTGGTGCGCGAGGCTTCGGTGCGGACGATTGGCTTGCGCCACTATGATGTGCAGTTGATCGGTGGCATTGTCCTCCATTCTGGCCGCATCGCTGAGATGAAGACGGGTGAAGGAAAGACGCTGGTCGCGACACTGCCGCTGTATCTGAATGCGCTGCTTGGCAAAGGTGCGCATCTGGTGACGCCCAACGATTACTTGAGCAAAGTGGGCGTGCAGCAGATGGGGCCAATCTATCATGCCCTGGGTTTGAAAGTAGCTGTCATCCAGAGCAAGGGAGACAGTCCCGATCCTGATGCTGGTTCTTTCCTGTACGATCCCACGTTCCTTTCCAGTGACGCACGTTATCAAAACCTGCGCCCCTGTAAACGGCGTGAATGCTACGAAGCTGACATCACCTATGGAACCAACAACGAGTATGGTTTCGATTATCTGCGGGACAACATGGTCTATGATGTCAGCCAGATGGTGCAGCGCCAGGAACTCTACTACGCTATCGTCGATGAAGTCGATAATATCCTGATCGACGAAGCTCGTACTCCGCTGATTATTTCCGGGCCTTCCGACGAACCCTCGGACTATTACAAGACCTTCGCCGAAGTGGTCAAGCGGCTTAAACCCAGCAGTGAAGAAAGTGTGGAGGCCAAAGAGCCGGATGGTGACTATGTGGTGGACATCAAGGATCGCGTTTGCTACCTGACAGACCAGGGGGTCGAGAAGGTACAACGCATTCTGGGGATTGATCATCTCTACCATCCCAGCCATGCCGAGTTAATCCCGTATCTGGACAACTCGCTGCGAGCACTGGCGCTGTACCAGCGCGATAAGGAGTACGTTGTCCAACAGGGACGCGATGGCATGGAAGTCATCATCGTCGATGAATTTACGGGTCGCTTGATGCACGGCCGCCGCTTTTCAGAAGGGCTGCATCAGGCGATTGAAGCGAAGGAAGGACTCAAGGTTCGCCGTGAAAACCTCACGCTGGCGACAATTACCTTCCAGAACTTCTTCCGCATGTATAAAAAGCTGGCTGGTATGACCGGTACAGCGATGACGGAGGCTGAAGAGTTCGAGAAGATCTATAACCTGGAAGTGGTATCGATTCCGACGAATCTGCCCGTCATCCGTAAGGATTACGAAGACCTGGTCTATATGACTGAGGCCGCCAAGTTCAAAGCCGTTGTTGCCGAGATCAAGGAGCGTAGCCAGCGCGGGCAGCCGGTCCTTGTCGGTACGGTGGCGATTGAAACTTCTGAGCGGCTGAGCAAAATGCTGGATCGTGCTGGGATCAAACATCAGGTACTGAATGCTAAACAGCATGAAAAAGAAGCTGCCATCATCGCGCAAGCAGGACGACCTGGTGCGGTGACCATCGCGACCAATATGGCTGGTCGCGGTGTCGATATTCTCCTGGGGGGTAATCCAGAGGGATTGGCACGCGAGAAGCTGCGCAAACAGGGGCTGGAAATCACCGAAGTGACACCAGAACAGTGGAAGGCGGTTTATGCGGAAGCGGCGGCGGAATGCGAAGCTGACCGCAAGGTGGTGCTGGCGCAGGGCGGTCTGATGGTGTTGGGAACAGAACGACATGAAGCCCGCCGCATTGATAACCAGCTTCGTGGGCGCTGCGGTCGTCAGGGTGATCCAGGTGAATCCCGTTTCTTCCTGAGTCTGGAAGACGACCTGATGAAACGCTTTGGCGGTGAGCGTGTCAAAAGCCTGATGACACGGCTAAACATGCCTGAAGATGAGCCAATTGAAGCCCGGATCATCAGCAATTCGATTGCTCAAGCCCAGGTTCGGGTTGAAGGCTACAACTTCGATATCCGCAAACGTGTGCTGGACTATGACGATGTAGTCAACAAGCAGCGTGAAGTGATCTATGCCCAGCGGAGAGAAGTCGTCATCAAAGAAAACCTGCGCGACGACTACATCAAGATTCTGGAAGACGCCGTCGTTGAGGTCATTGACGAATTTGCCTCTGAGTCGGCGCCGTCGTCGGATTGGGACCTGGAAGGCATGTACCGCCGCCTGCTGACTGTCTTTCCGGTTCCCGAAGACATTACGCCTGATACCCTGGCTGGACAAACCATCGAACAAATTGAGGAAACGCTCTTCGCGGCCATTCAGCGAGTCTACGACCAAAAGACTGCTGAACTTACGCCCGATATGATGCATCGTGTTGAACGTTGGGCCATGCTGCGGAGCATTGACCAGCATTGGCAGCGTCACTTAACAGACCTCGATGTGCTGCGCGAGGGGATCGGCCTGATGTCGATTGCCCAACGCGACCCGCTGGTAGAATATAAGCGCCAGGGTTTCAATATGTGGCAGGGTATGACCGAAGAGATTCGCAAGCAAGCTGCCTATCAACTGCTGACGGCTCAGGTTGCTCGCCAGCAGCAGCCACTCCGCCGTCCAATGCAGATGCAGGCAGCACGAGCGAATGGCGCGGCTGAAACGAAAGCAGAACCAGTGCGGGCGCTCAACAAACTGGGACGTAATGATCCATGTTGGTGCGGTAGCGGCAAAAAGTACAAATTCTGTCACTACAAGACAGATCGGGCAACCGGAAAAGCTTCGTAAGGGGTACAATAAAGCTATGGGACAGGATTCGCCTCTGGTAGGACTATCCAGAGGAGGACTCAACGTGGACACTGCCACAACTGCGTGCGGGGTGTTCGCGCTCTGTTCTTAGCCAACATGAGGGGCATTTGATGGGGTGGTTGTGATGACACAGACTGAATATGCCTCACGTCGGGCAGAAGATATTGATCCCAAGCTGCTCGAATTCCTGCGCAGCAAGGTCAATTCTTTCGTCAAGTGGGACTTAGTGCGTTTCTTCCACGACAATCCACACGCGGCGGATACTGCCGAGAATATCGCTCGCTACATGGGGCGCGATCTTGCCAGCATTGCTGATGAACTCAACGGTTTGGTGACTTCTGGGGTTCTGACCCAGGTGAAAGTGTCTGACCGTATGATTTACCGGCTGGCCTCTGATCCTTCGATACGCGATCTGATTAATGCTTTTGTCCGTGCCTGCGATGACCGCGCCTTCCGAGTCAAGGCGATCAACCACGTCATTCACAGTATGCGCTAACGCCGGAGAGTCATCGGCGTGGCTTCTATCACCGTCAGCCAAATTCTTACACTGTACACCTGGTTTCCGTTGGCACTGCTGCTGTTGTTCTTTCTGCTGATCGCGCGGCACTACCAGCGTTCCACAGGCGAGATAACGCGCTTTCAGTGGTTCTTGGCTCCACTGCTGCTCTTTGGGCTGGCGGCAGTGCGCTATGCCAGCATTGACCACCTCACCGGGGACATTCTTGCTAATATGCTGCTTGGAACCGGGGGGGTGATCTTGTTATGGGCATCGGTGTACCTGTACCGCCGCATGTCGCACCGTCGATGAAGGAACTGATTCGTGGTCACCTTGAGCGAATGGTTCAGCCTGCTGGGGCTGGGGTCGATTACCGCGGCTCTGGTTGTGTTAGGGTTGTTAAGCCGGCGGATGGGGGAAGTGACCCGCGCGCCACGTTTCTACCGCGGCTTCTACCTCAGTGGGATGCTGCTCGGAATCAGTTTGGTGGCACGAGTGATGTACCTGATTCAGGGGCGAACACCAGCCGATCTGCATACCGATCCTGTGGCAGTGCTGTTGGTGGCTGGTCTGCCCGCGCTGGCGATTACGCTGGGTGTGGCAATTGCCTGGAGATACTGGAGCTGGCTTTTGGCAGAACGCGGCTAAACATCATTTATAATCGAAAGAGTGTCCTCTACTCACGCTTAAGGATGGGCCGTGAAAGCTGACCTGCTGGCCGCAGCGCGCAGCCTGCCAAAAATAGAGCTACATCGTCACTTGGAAGGTTCCGTGCGCCTGGATACGCTGATCGATATTGCGCGGGAATACAGCTTCGAGATGCCAGAATATGATGCAGAGATGCTGCGTCCTTTTGTCCAGATGATGCCTGGGGAAACGCGCAATGCCCAGCACTTCCTGGCTAAATTCCAGACGCTGCGGCAGTTTTTTCGTTCAGCTAGTGTGATCCGCAGGGTGGCACGAGAGGCCGTGCTGGACGCTGCTGCTGACCAGGTGCGTTACATGGAGCTGCGCTTCACCCCACGGGCGCTTTCTAACATCCTGAACTGCTCGTTTGAAGAGGTTATCGAATGGGTTGGTTCGGAGGTGCAGCAGGCAGCGACCGAAACGGGCACACAAGTTCGGCTGATTCTGTCTATGAACCGTCACGAGAGCGTGGAGATCGGCGAAGCGGTCATCGAGGCCGCGGTAGGGTTCCGGCATCTAGGCGTGGTGGCGATTGATCTGGCAGGGATGGAAGAGGGACATCCGGCAGCGCCGTTCCAAGCAATTTTCGAACGGGCCAGGGCCGATGGGCTGGGTATCACGATTCACGCGGGTGAATGGGCTGGAGCGGAAAACGTACGCGAAGCTGTCGAGCGGCTGCACGCCGAACGAATCGGGCATGGAGTACGTTCGATAGAGGATGATGTATTGGTCGATTGGCTGGCCGAGCGCGGCGTGACGCTGGAGGTGTGCCCGACGAGCAACCTGCACAGCGGCGTAGTGAGCACATGGGACCAGCACCCGCTCAAGCCGCTGTACCGGCGTGGCGTCTTCACCACGATTAACACCGATGACCCGCTGGTGAGCGATCTGAGGCTGAGTGACGAGATCGCCAATGTGATCGAATATCTGGCGTTGAGCTGGGATGATGTCAAGCAGCAAACGCTTTATGCGGCGCGGTCGGCTTTTCTGCCGCCAGAAGAGCGAGAAGCACTGGTTCGCCAGTTCAGCGAATGGCTGAATACTCCGGCTGCCTGGGCTGCGCCAGCGAGCTGAGCAGATCGAGGATTCCACATGATTTCTATCGGCGAGTTTCGTCTGCATCTGATTAACGACTCGTCCATCAAGGTCGATCCGGGCGGTGCGTTTGGATTGGTTCCGCGCGTGTTGTGGTCGCCTTTGATGCCGCCAGACGAGAACCATCTGGTTCCGATGATTCACAACTGCCTGCTGGTGCAGGTAGATGGCAAGAACATCGTCGTGGATGTGGGCAACGGCGAGAAGATGACCGAGAAACAGAAAGCCTTCATCTACTATGAGCGCCCAAACGGCGGCCTGCTGGACGGACTGGCGCGGCTGGGTGTTGCGCCGGAAGATGTCGATCTGGTGATTAACACACACCTGCACGGCGACCACTGTGGTGGAAATACCTACTACGATGCGGAAGGGCGGATCGTGCCGACGTTCCCGAATGCGGAACATGTGGTGCAGCGGCGGGAGTATGAAGACGCTATGCACCCCAACGAACGAACACGGGCGACTTACTTTCCGATGAACTACCAGCCTCTAGTTGAATCTGGGCAGATGCGGCTGCTGGATGGGGATACTGAACTGATGTCGGGCATCCGGTGCGTGGTGACGCCAGGGCATACACCGGCGCACATGAGCGTTTTGTTCGAGAGCGGCGGGCAGAAGGCCATGTTTGTCTGCGACCTGGCGAGCTACGCGATTCACTTTGAGCGGCTTGGCTGGATGACGGGCTACGATGTCGAGCCGCTGGTGACGCTGGAGACGAAGCGCCGCTGGCAGAAGTGGGCGTTGGAGACTGGGGCGCTGCTGATTTTTTGTCACGACCCGCAGCGTCCGGCAGGGCGGTACGTCATGGGCGCGGATGGCAAGCCGTTTGTAGAGCGCGTGGATGAACCGTTTGCATGAGTACTACAGGGCCGGCAGAACGCCGGCCCTTTGTTTTTCTGCTTCAGCGGGTCCCGGCATGGAAGATGATGGTGTAGTCTCCGGTCGTGCGCTGGTTTGCACTAGTCATGGCGAAGTAGATGTAGAACGGATCATCCATAGTGACATCAGTGAAGCCATCGATGGGCAGACTCATCATGGCATCGGCATCATCGGACTCGACGATGCGGCCACTGGTGCGGGAGACATAGTAGCCGGAGAGGGGTTCCGAGTCGCCCCAGCAGCTTCGCGAACCGGCATTATCGCAGGCGAACAGGTCTCCATCACTGGTTTCCAAGATGTTCCAGTCCTGGTCAGGGATAAACATGAAGGGGTCTAAGCCACGGTTGATCCCGATCATGTAGACGGTCAATGGGGTTCCATGGCCGACCATGCCTGGCGTCAGGATCACCGAGAAGGGGTCGCCTACACCGTCGTACTGGGTGACGGCCATGCCTTCCAGGATGAGGATGAACTCGCCCTCAGCGTTATTCCAGCCGCCGACGACAATGGTGACATCGGCTAAGCTCCTGCCGCTGTTCTGCGAGAAGTTGATCTGGGCGGTCGTTTCGTCGGCGCGGATGTCGCCTGTAGTGGGCAGATGGGCTTCGTAAACAGCCGCGTCTTCGACATCATCGATGCACTGGCCGCGCCCCGTCTTCGGATCGTAGACGGCCAGAACTGGATCGAAACCATCGATACCGATGGCAGTAGCAGTATAGGTGAAGCCGGCCCGCATTTGGATGACGGTGAAGGCTATACCGTTCTCGAAAGAGGCATCGCCACAATCGACGGAGACACCGCCCACCAGATCGGCATCACTGCGGCGCTGATTTTCGGGGTCGCTGCTGGAGTTCTGGCGGCGTGGGGTGTCCAGACCCTCGTTTTTCAGGACGACCTGGATAGCCTCATAGGGCGTGATCCCACCGAGGCGGCCCAGGGTCGCTTCATCGGTGCGGACGGCGGTGGGAATGCCAATGAATTCGCCAGCGGTGTTGACGGCCAGACCGCCGCTGTTGCCGGGAGAGATTTCAGCATCGGTCTGATACCAGACCGCGACGCGATCCCTGCCGATCTTGTCGGCTTCAATGGTGGTGATGGAACCCTGGGTGACGACCAGATAGCCATCGCCGATATCAGGGAAGCCGAAGATATAGATGCGGTCGCCGTGAGCTACGTCCATGTTGGTGGCGTCCATATAGGGCAAATCGAGCCGGGCAGGATTGATGTCGTCACCGTTTTCGTCGCGGTCGATCTGGAGGACGGCCAGGTCGATGTCGCTGGACACTCCGACAAGG
The DNA here is from genome assembly GCA_034431625.1 of Anaerolineae bacterium. Lineage (GTDB taxonomy): Bacteria > Chloroflexota > Anaerolineae > Aggregatilineales > Phototrophicaceae > CFX2. Next base: position 21,093 of record DAOUCY010000157.1, read on the forward strand.
CTGGCGTAGAAGGTTAATTCAGGCTGTTCGCGCATGTCGGTGATGGTGAGGATGGCGAAATCACTGCCTCCATCGATGACGTGGCGATTGGTGAGGATCATTCCGGTGGCGTCGATGATCGTACCGGAGCCAGCCGAGATGGGGTCGCCGCGGTTGTCAAGGGTGACGATTTGCACGACTGTCTGGGCGATGTCCTCGATCTGCCGGCGGCTCAGCTCGCTCTGAGCGAGGACTGTGCCGGACATGAAAAGGAAGCCGAGTACCATCAAGATCAGAGCATGTTTTCTCATCAGCGCATCCTTGGGATCGTGACCGGCTGCTGACCTCATTATATGAGGGGTTGGGTTAAGCCGGCTTAAAGCCGGCAGTAAATTCGGCCAGAACCGCCCGAATTTGGGGGGTTAGTGCCGATCCTGCCACTCCTGGATGGTCTCCGATAGGAAGGTGCGCACAGCTACGTCGCTGACATCGGCTACGCTGTCAAAGTACTGGCCGTCCACTTCGATGCTGACACCACCATCCGGCGCGGGGTAGATGTGGATGCTGCGGCCAGCGAATTCCCCGGTGAGGTAGAGTTTGTGCTGGAGGTAGGATTCGATGGCGGAGGCAATGTTGATCTCCGGCACGGGCTTTGGTTCGAACTTTTCACCCCGGCGGCGCTGCTGAAGGGGGTTGTCTTCCAGCTTGAAGCTGGGCAAGATGCCAGGGGCAGGGAGACTGTCGCCGGGGGGTGGGGGCGTCCGGCGCGGGGCGGGCGGCGGTGCTTCGTCTACGGCAGGGGCAGCAGTGTTGGGCACGGGGGGTGATTCGGACGCGGGGGCTGCCGGTTTGGAAGCGACCTGGGCAAGTTCGCGCATGAGGCGGGTGAAGCGGTCTTTGAAATCGGGATCGCTGTTGACGTTGCGGTAGGCTTTGTCGCCCATCTGGATGACGAGGCGGCCATCAACCACATCGCGCAGGATGGTGAGGACTTCGACGACTTCAGCCGCATCGCCATCGCGGACGGGCACAAGGTAGGTTCCCTGACGGGCGGCGCGCGTTGGGGGCGCGGCTGGGGGCGCAGACTGCGGCGCGGGGCGGTTGGCTGCGGCGGGAACGGGTGTATTGGGCGTATTCACCAGCAGGCTGAGATCAGGCATGTCGTGGAGCGCAGCAGGAGCTGCCACAGCCGGGGCGAGCAGACGCTTCCGCCGGCGGCGGACGTAGATCAGCAGGGCAACCACCACGAGGAGCAGCACCAGAAAGAAGCACATCAGCCCTAGCATGGCTCCGACGAAGGGCTGCTGGATGAATTGTTCGAGGTCGCTACCGCCCATAGTTGAGTTTCTCCGGTTGACAGTTCGGGCAAAAATGGGTTCCCCGCTGGCCGACGCGGATCTTGTGGATGGGCGCGCCGCAGGTCAGGCAGGGCTGGTTTTCACGGTCGTAGACGGCGAAGTAATGTTGAGACTCGCCAGGTGCGCCGTCGGGCTTGCGATACCAGTTGACGCTGGCTCCTTCGTGGTCGATGCCGGCGAAGAGGACGGCGCGGACGGTCTGGTAGAGGCGGTCGATCTCGGCTTCGGTGAGGGTGTCCGAGCGGCGCAGGGGGTGAATTCCGGCACGGTGTAGGGCTTCGTCGGCGTAGATGTTGCCGACGCCGGCAATGAAGGACTGGTCGAGCAGGAGAACTTTGATTTGGCGGGCACGGCCGCGCAGCCGCTCACGAAGGACGGCTGGGGTGAAGGCGTCCTCCAACGGCTCCGGGCCGAGGTTGGGGGCGACTTCGGCGATGTCGTGGACGAGGTAGGCGCGACCGAAGCGGCGGGCATCGGAAAAATGGAGGGACTGGTCGTTATCCAGGCCGAGACGCAGCCGCACCCAGCGGTCATCGGGCGGGGCTTCGGGGCTGACGTAGAGCCGCCCGGTCATCTTGAGGTGGACCGCCAGAGTGTCGCCTTGGTCAAGGCGGCAGAGGATGTACTTGGCGCGGCGCTCGACAGCACGGATGGTCTGGCCGGGGAGGCGGGTGGTGAATTCTTCCGGCGAGGGTGTGCGGATGACGCGTGGGGAAGCCAGCCAGACGGATTCGATGCGGCGACCCACCAGGGGGGCGCGGAGACCTCGGACGACGGTTTCGACTTCCGGTAATTCAGGCATTGGACCTCAAGGGTTCCGGTCAGGACACTACAGTCTGATGATAACGCGGCCTGGTAGAAAAGTTCTATAGTGAGTTGGTGGAGCGGCTATTAGCTGGCATTTTATAGCCAGACGGGAAGAAAAGTTCGTTGTTGGTAGTTTATGGTTGATGTAAAAATGCAGTGATCGATGAGAAAAGTGATAAGAATGATAAGAATGAGAATATGAGAATCTGGTGGTTCTCATCCCGGCCCTCTCCCGAACGTTCGCTGCGCTTGCTGGGAGAGGGAGTCTAACCGGACGCCAAGAATGGCATCCCTACATCATTCCTACGATAGCACAAAATGGGGCGTTTAGGGTGACATTTTGGAAAAACATTTGGTGCCTCATGCATGCAAGGGATTAGGGGGTGGGGGAAACGAGGAACGTTTTTTGACAGGGGTGGATGAAGGAGCGGCGGGGATGCTGCTATAATGCGGCGCGTCATGATGGGGTTCAGGGAACGGGTGATGGATGGATTGAAGACAGGGGTGGCAGCCGTGCAGATCGGCGGATGGGTGATTGACCCGCCGCTGACGCTGGCGCCGATGGCCGGGCACACGAACCATGCATTCCGGACGCTGTGCCGCGATTTGGGCGGGTGCGGGCTGGTCTGCACGGAGTTGATCAGCAGCAACGTGCTGAAGACCAGCGGCGTGCAGCGGACGGCGCACCTGTTTGATTGGACGGCGGCGGAGCGGCCGTTCGCGGTGCAGCTCTTCGGCAGTGATCCGGCGGCGATGGCGCTGGCGGCGCAGGTGGTAGCTGATTACGGCGCGGACATCGTGGACATTAATATGGGGTGCTGGGTTCCGAAAGTGGCCGGGAAAGGCGGAGGTGCGGCACTGCTGAAGGACGTGTGTACGGCGACAGCGGTGGTCGAAGCGGTGGTGAAGGCGGTGCGCGTCCCGGTGACGGTGAAGGTGCGGAGCGGATGGGAACCGGGGGAGGTCACGGCGGTTCCGTTCGCGCGGGCGGCGGAGCAGGTGGGCGCGGCGGCGATTGCAGTGCATGGACGGTTCGCGCGGCAGGGGTTCCAGGGTGCGGCGGACTGGGATGTGATCCGCATGGTGAAAGAGACGGTGCGAATTCCGGTGTTCGGGAACGGGGATGTATGGACGGCGGATGACGCGGCACGGATGCTGGCGCGGACGGGCTGCGACGGCGTGATGATTGGGCGGGCAGCGCTGGGGCGTCCCTGGGTTTTCCGGCAGATCGCGCAGGAACTCCAGACGGGGACGGCGCTGCCAGAACCGTCTCGGTCAGAGCGGGCAGGCTATGCGCTGGAACAGGCGCGGCGGACCGTGCGGACGACCCGGCTGCCGGAGCGGGTGGCGGTGCGGGAGCTGCGCGGACAGCTCAGCAAGTATGCGCTGGACCGGGCGGGGTCGGTGGACATCCGCAACCGGCTGCTCCAGGCGGAGTCGCTGGCGGATGTGGAGCGGGTGCTGCTGCCGCTGGTGGGCGGAGAAGAGTCGAACCGCCATGATGCCAAGATCATCCAGAGGGAGACAAAAGACCTTAACCGCAAAGACGCAAAGAATGCAAAGTTATACAGGGGGTGGGGTGATGGGTGATGGGGTGGTGCATCTGGAAAATGGGGTGTGGCAGGTGGGGGTGCTGCCGGGAACGGGGGCGTCGCTGGCGTATGGGCGGGTGAAGGGACGCGCCGGGTTCGTGGATGTGCTGCGGCCGACTCCGCCGGAACAGTTTGGGAATTCCAGCGCGTGTTCCAGCTTCATCATGCTGCCGTGGTGCAACCGGATCAAGGGAGGAGTGCTGCGGTTCCGTGGGGAGCACTACCTGCTGCGGACGGCAAAAGATGATGGGACGGCGCGGCATGGTGACACGCGCGGGCGAGCGTGGACGGTCGAAGCGGCGGGCCGCGAGCATGTCCGGCTGAGCCTGCGGTCGGCGGATTATCCCGATCTGAACTGGCCGTTCCGGTTCACGGCGGAGGCGGTGTATCGCTTGGACGGGGTAGATTTTATCTGGGAGCTGACGCTGCAGAACATAGACACGCGGGCGTTCCCGGCTGGCTTCGGACACCATCCGTATTTTGTACGGACGGATGATGTACTGGTGCGGATTCCGTGCACGGCAGCGTTCGAGCTGACGGATTTCATGGCGACAGGGGCGGCGGTTCCGATCCCGGCGCGGCTAGATTTCCGGCAGCGGCGCGGATTGGACGCGGCGGAGATCAACGATGTGCTGACTGGTCGGATGGAGTTGGAGCCGGCAGAGATCGTGTATCCGGGCCAGGGGATCAGGCTGGAAATGCAGTGCGACACGATTTTTGAGCAGATTCTGCTGTTCGCGCCGTCGGGGAAGGAATTCTTTGCAGTGGAGCCGATGACGAACGTCAGCGATGGATTCAATCTGTTCGAGGATGGCATTCCGGGCAGCGGGGTGTTTGTGCTGGAGCCGGGGGAATCGGCGAGCGGGCGAGTGCGGCTTGGAGCCATGCTCGGAGAATGAAGATTCACTGTGAAAACGCAAAGGACGCAAAGTGACGGCGAAGCTGAATTCGATGCGGCTGTTGGAAAAGCATCAGGTTCCATATGAAGTAACGGAGTTCCCGGATACGGAGCGGGATGCCGAGGTGATCGCGGAAATACTGGGCGTGCCAGCGTTCATGGTTTACAAGACGCTGGTGGTTCAACCTGTTGAGACGGGCAAGAAGCCGCTGCTGGCACTGATCGCAGCGGACCGGTCGCTGGATTTGAAGAAGCTGGCGGCTGCGGCAGGGTACAAGAAGGTGGTGATGGCGGCGCACAAGGATGCGGAGGCGCTGACGGGGTTGAAGGTCGGCGGGATCAGCGCGCTGGCGCTGACGCATAAGAACTGGCCGGTGTTTTTGGACCAACCAGCGACGGAGCTGGAGCATATCCTGGTCAGCGCGGGGCAGCGGGGAATGGACCTGCGGGTGCGGGTGGCCGATCTGATCCGGGTGTTGGGAGCACGGGTGGCGGAGATCAGTCAGGGGATGGAATAAAGGAAACCGGGGGCGCTGCACGTGGGTGCGCCCCTACAGTTGCTGGCGGTTTCATGCCGATTGTTGGGGTTGATGCTACCGGTATCTAGCGGGAGAGGACGCGGGCCAGCTCGAAGTAGCTTGGATTGATCGGGCGGGTGCGAGCGATGGCTTTCTCGATGGGAATGGTGGTCATTTCGCGGCCATCGAGGGCGACCATGACGCCGCTTTGCCCTTCACGCAGGGCTTCGAGCGCCTTGACGCCCATGCGGGTCGCCAAGAGACGGTCGAAAGCGGAGGGACTGCCGCCGCGCTGGATGTGACCGAGGATGGAGAGGCGCACCTCGAAGCCGACATCGCCACGGCTTTCCAGATACGTCACGAGGTCGGTGGTTTTGTATGAGACGCCTTCGGCGATGACGGCGACGGCATGGGACTTGCCGCGGACGTAGGCGCTGACGAGGGCGTCATGGATTTCTTCCATGGAGATTTCGCGCTCCGGGACGGAGACGATCTCTGCGCCGCCGAGGATGCTGGAGATAATGGCGAGATAGCCGCAGTTGCGGCCCATGACTTCGATGATGAAGGCACGGGTGTGCGAGGTGGCGGTATCGCGGATACGGTCGAGCGCCTCGATGATGGTGTTGAGGGCGGTATCGACGCCGATGCTCATGTTGGTTCCATCGAGGTCGTTATCGATGCTGGCGGGAACTCCGACGACCGGGAATCCGAGGTTGGCGAGGGCCTGCGCCCCGCGCAAGCTGCCATCACCGCCAATGATGATGAGGCCTTCGATGCCGTGTTCGTTGAGGCGGCGCAGCCCTTTGGCCTGACCGGCGGCGGTCTTGAAGTCCTGGGTGCGGGCGGTTTGCAGGATGGTTCCGCCGCGCTGCAAGATGCCGCTGACCTCAAAGCTGGTCAGTTTGTGGAAGTCGCCGTTGAGCAGGCCGAGGTAACCCTGGCGAATGCCGTAGACTTCGATGTCGTATTCCAGTCCGGTGCGGACCACAGCGCGAATGGCCGCGTTCATCCCCGGCGAATCGCCCCCGCTGGTCATGACTCCGATACGCTTCATGGGAAGCCAACCTCTGTGTGCTGTTTTCTGGGATGCCCAACAAGAAAACACAGACGACACGGGTAAGATGCGGCCTGTGTGAAACGTTAAGCGGTTAACGCGGGTATTGTAGCCGAAAGACGCAAAAAATCACAGCGCGTTCGGGCGGTCGTATATCTCGATGTTGCGGCGTTCCCCGACGATGCTGACCAGATCGGTAATGAGGGCTTCGCAGCAGTCGGTGGTGTCGTTGGGAAATTCCATCTTGTAGTCGGAGTCGCCGCCTTCGATGATGATGCTGAAGCGATCCCGGCCAGGATAAGTCAGGAGGAGGCCGTGCAGGCGGCGCAGCCGGCGGCGGTCTTTCTCTGGGTCATCCGAGCGGCGGAAATAGATCATCATCCAGCGTTCAGGCGGGGGCGGCGGTTCGATGGGGGGCAGGTCATCGCCATCGAGGGGTTCGGTATCAGGGGCATCCATCCAATTGGTGATTGGAATGGGAGCAGAACGGACGGGAAGCTGCGGTTCTAGCGAGGGGGTGGGGACAGCCGCCGCGCCCTGGGTGGCTGGGGCGACGACGGCGACCGGTTCGGGTTCTGGCTCGGTTGGGGGCGGCAGCGACTCGCCAAGTTCTTCGTCGTAGAGCGGCAGAGCGGCTAACCAGGGGGATGGTTCGCTGCTGCTGCCAGGGTAGGTTGTTTCTTCGGCAGGGATGACCAGATTGAGATTTTGGGTGACGGTTTCGCAGATGATCTGTGGGTCGCCGCGGGAGAGATCGACCTTGCCAGCGACCAGAATGACGGCGCCTTCTTCGCACTGGTCACCGAATTTCTCCCAGGTGCGCGAGAACAGAACGACATCGATGCTTTCAGCAGAAGGATGCCAGTCTTCGATGTGCAGCACGCCCATCATCTGGCCGTTTTTGGTGACGAGTTTGCGGATGCTGACGACTTCGCCGATGACTGAAACCGGCCGGCCGTTCATGCCCGAGTCGGGCGATTTGATGACAGCCAGTTCATGGGTATTGCCGGCGAGCGAGAGTTCGGCACGGACTTTATCGACAGGGCGGCCGCTGACATAGAGGCCGAGGAGTTCTTTCTCCCAGGTGAGCACCTGGCGATCTGCCGGGCGGGGGACATCCGGCAGGGTAATGCGGTCGGCGGCTGCGCTCATGCCGCCGAACATGCTCATCTGGCCGATTTCGATAGCACGGTGGTGGTCGGCGCTGTAGTTGAGAATGCGATCCAGGGCAGCGCCTTCGGCCAACTGCCAACGGGGGCCGAAGGCATCCAGGGCGCCGACTTTGACGAGGCTTTCGAGGGTGCGCTTCTGCACCTGGCGCAGATCGACGCGGCGGCAAAAATCCTCAAGATCGGCGAAGGGGCCACCCGCTTGGCGGGCCTGGATGATGGGCAGGACGGCGGCCTCACCGACGTTCTTGATGGCGACGAGGCCGAAGCGGATGCCGCGGGTTCCATCAGGGAGGGTTTGGATGTCGAAGTCGAGGCCGCTGTGATTGACATCCGGCGGGAGGACAGGGATGTTCAGGCGGCGGCATTCGCCGAGGAAGTGGGTGATCTTGGCGATGTCGTCGCGGTGGACGGAGAGCATGGCCGTCATATATTCGGCGGGGTAGTGGGTTTTGAGGAAGGCCGTCTGGACGGTGATGACGGCATAGTCGGCGGCGTGGCTTTTATTGAAGCCGTAGTTGGCGAAGAATTCGATGTCGTCGAAGATGGTGTTGATGGTGGCAGGGTCAAGGCCGCGCTGCTGGCCACGTTCCAAGAAGATGTCGCGGTGGAGCTTGAGGTCCTTCTCTTTCTTTTTGGAGACGGCGCGGCGCATCAGGTCGGCTTCGCCGAGTTCGTAGCCGAAGAGTTCGCCAGCGACCTGCATGATCTGTTCCTGGTAGACCAGGATGCCCATGGTTTCTTCCAGGATCGGCTGAAGGGAAGGATGGCGGTACTGGATGGGTTCGTCGCCGCGCAGACGGCGGTTATACAACGGGATGAAGTCCATCGGGCCGGGGCGGTAGAGCGAGACGGCGGCAACGATGTGCTCGAAGCGGGTGGGGCGCATGTCGCGGAGCATCTGCTGCATTCCGGTACTTTCGACCTGGAAGACACCGACGGTTTCACCGCGTCCGATGGTAGTGAAGGTTTCGGCCAGCATTTGATCGAGCGTGGGATCGCCGGTGGGACGGTAGGGGATGTTGTCCATGGTATAGCGGATGCCGTGCTGCTGCTCGATGAGATCGCAGGCTTTCCGCATGATGGTCAAGGTGGAAAGGCCGAGGAAGTCGATCTTGAGCAGGCCGATGGACTCGCAGGTTTCCATCGGGAACTGGGTGACAGCCTTGAGGGGATTCTCGCCGCTTTCGCCGTCATCTTCTTTTTCGACCTTGGTGGGGCGGTGAAGCGGAATATATTCGACGAGGGGCTTATCAGCGACAATGACGCCAGCGGCATGGGTCGAAGCGTGGCGGCTGACGCCCTGGAGGTGGGTGGCGGTATCGATGATCTGCCGGACTTCGGTGCTGGTTTGGTACAACTGCTGAAGTTCGGGATTATCCTCGACGTACTTCATGATGGGTTTGGGCTTGGGTTCGGTGGGGATTAGGCGGGCGGCCTGGTTGACGATTTCCAGGGGGACGGCCAGCGCCCGTCCGACATCGCGGACGGCGGCCTTGGCCCCTAAGGTCCCAAAGGTGATGATGGCGGCGACTTTGTCTTCGCCGTATTTGCGGGCGGTGTAGTTGATCATGTCTTCGCGGCGGTCGTCGGGGAAGTCCATGTCGATATCGGGCATGGAGACGCGGCCGGGATTGAGGAACCGCTCGAAGAGGAGATTGTTCTGAATCGGGTCGATGTTGGTGATGCCCAGGCAGTAAGCCGCCAAGCTGCCCGCACCAGAGCCGCGGACGTTCCACCAGATATCGGCGTGGCGGGCAAACTGGCAGAGATCCCAGACGATGAGGAAGTAGGTGTTGAAGCCCATATCGCCGATGATGCTGAGTTCGCGGTTGAGGCGGTCGCGGAGTTCGGAATCATCGGCGCGCGCCCCGTAGCGCCAGCGCAGCCCTTTCTCGCAGAGGTAGCGCAGGTAGCTGGTCGAGTCGTAGCCTTCCGGGACAGGAAAGACAGGCAGGTGGTACTGCTTGTCATCCAGGTTGAGGTCACACATCTCGGCGACCTTGAGGGTATTGGTCAAGGCCTGGGGTGCGGCCTCGCCGAAGAAGCCCCACATTTCCTGGGCGGTGGTCAGGTAGTAGCTGGCGTCCGACATGCGGAGGCGGTTGGCATCGCTTTTGAGGGTGCCGGTCTGGATGCAGAGCAGGGTATCGTGCGGGTCGTGGTCGGCCTGGTTGACGTAGTGGACATCGTTGGTGGCAAGGAGCGGCACGTGGGTGTGGTTGGTGCGGCTGTAGTCCAGCAGCCAGCGGTTGAGCGTTTCCAATTCAGGGATGTCGTGCTGCTGAAGCTCCAGGTAGAAGTTTTCGCGGCCAAAAACATCCTGATACCAGCCGATGAGTTCTCTGGCTTCGCTGTCACGGCCTTCCATGATGAGAGAAGGGATCTGCGCGGCCAGACAGCCGCTGGTGGCGACCAAGCCAGCGCTGTGCTGGGCAAGGAATTCGCGGTCGATGCGCGGGCGGTAGTAGTAGCCGTCCAACTGGGCGGCGCTGGCGATCTTGAGCAGGTTTTTATAACCGGTTTGGTTCTGTGCCAGCAGGAGCATGTGGTAGGGGCGCTTATCCAGCTTGGGGTCTCGATCATGCATTGAGCGGCGGGCGAGATAGGCTTCCATACCGATGATTGGCTTGATGCCGGCAGCTTTGCAAGCGCGGTAGAAATCGATGACGCCGAACATGGCGCCGTGGTCGGTGATCGCCAGGGCGGGCATGCCCAGGACTTTGGCGCGGTCGACCAGACTGTCGATGCGGCTGAGACCGTCGAGCAGAGAGTATTCGGTATGGACGTGAAGATGGACGAAGTTTTGATCCGGCATGGTTTCTTGCGACAACATCTAGACGGGCAGGAGGCGAAGGACGCGCCGCGTCCTTCAGAAATTATGTTTTGTATGCTCTGATTCTACTCATTGATATTGGCGCTGCGCCAGTCTGCCCATGATGTTGGGGAAGAAAGTGTTGGCCCAGACAATCAGTCGATCAAAGAAGCGCAGGACGACTACCTGGCGGCGGCGGCGCACGGCATCGAGGATGCCTTCGGCTACACGGTCGGGGGACATGGTTGGGACGCCCTGGCCGGTGCGTTTACCGGCGCCGAGCCGCCGTTCGTTGAACTCGGTCGCGGTGCGACCGACCAGCACATCGGTGACGGCGATGTGATCGGCTTCGAGTTCGAGGCGGATGGAACGGGCGAGGCTGCTGACGAAGGCTTTGCTGGCGGAATAGGCGGCGGCGTAGGGCGCGGTCAGGTTGAAGGCGACGGAAGAAACAATCACGATGTGACCGCCGCCGGTCTGGCGCATGGCTGGGACGGCAGCACGGACGGTATGCAGCACACCGTCGATGTTGGTGCGGAGGAGGGTTTCCAGATCGTTCCAGTCAGCATCGGCGATGCTGCCACGGTGCCCGACGCCAGCATTGGCAACGGCAACATCCAGCCGGCTGAAGCGTTCAAGCGTCTGCTGAACGGCATGTTGGAGATCCTCTGGGCGGGTGACATCGGCAATGAGGGGGAGCAGATCGCCATGGCCTGGGGGCAGGGCATTGACGGCGCGTTCGAGTTCGGCGAGCCGATCCGCGCGGCGGGCGAGGGCGGCGACATGCGTTCCCTGCCGGGCGAAGGCCAGGGCAGTGGCAAAGCCGATGCCGCTGGATGCGCCGGTGATGAGGGCGACGTGGGGGGTAGATGACATCATGATCGCGCTTTAGACGGCGGGCTTGCGGCGTTTGAAGACGCAGAAGTAGGTGTTGCTCCATTCATTGCTCGCGCCTGTGAAAAAGACATCGCCTTTGCTGCCGACGCGGGCAACGGGTTCCATGTGGACGAGTTCCCAGCCCTGGGCGCCGAGATCGTCGAGTTCGGGCATCATGGCTTCGGGGGCATACGGCGGCGGATTCTTCCAGTTGGGGCGGTACTGCTGAAAGAACTCTTTGACCCCGGCGGCTTTAGAATCGGCGCGGACGAACTTGGTCAGGTATTCCCAGCGTTCCATAGTGTCGATTTGCCCTTTACTTGGTGTGGTGGGCCAGCCATTCGGCGGCCAACATGCCATACACAACGAGATCGAGATAGCGGTTGTTGATCTGCTCCGAGTGGCGGAGGATGCCTTCCTGCTGAAAGCCGAGGCGCTCCGGGACGGCGCGGCTGCGGGTATTCTCGGTGGCACAGAGAATCTCGACTTTGTTCATGTTCATCTCGGTGAAGGCGTCCTGTACCAACTGCTTGACGGCGCGGGTGGTAATGCCTTTGCCGACATAAGCCTGCCCGATCTGGTAGCCAATCTCCAGCCGCCGGGCGGTCTCGTCAATATAACTGTAGAAAATGCGCCCCGCAAGTTCGCCGCGATAGCGAATGCCGAAACGGATGGCAGTCCCTTCGGCCAGTTCATTCAGGCCGTGCTGGATGAAGTCGCTGACATTATCCAGGGTGGTGACGCGCGGAACCCAACCGAGCCACTCGCCCCAATAGAGACGGTTGGCTTCCAGGAGCGCGAAGAAGGCCGGGGCGTGGTGCGGCAGGAGCAGGAAGACCTCGACTTCATCATCGACACGGGTGCTGAGCATGGCAGCCTCAGATATGAACCGGTTCGTGATAGATGCCGAAGGTCTGGCGCATCACATCAGTGATTTCACCGAGGGTGGCATAGGCGTGAGCGGCATCGATGAGATAGGGCATGGTATTGGCCGTTCCGCCGCAAGCGGCGGCCAGCGCGCGGAGGGTTTCACCAACGCGCTCGCTGTCACGCTCTAGGCGCAGGCGGTTGAGGCGGGCAACCTGACGTTCGTAACCCTGCGGATCCATCTGGAGGATGGGGATGGCGGGTTTGTCGTCGCCAGCATAGCGGTTGACGCCGACGATGACCCGCTCGCCCCGGTCGATCTCCAACTGATGGCGGTAGCTGGCTTCAGCGATTTCCTGCTGGAAGAAGCCGGCATTGATGGCCGGAATGACGCCGCCGAGGTCGTCAATGCGGCGGAGGTAGTCGTAGACGGCAGCCTCGGTCTGGTTGGTCAGGGCTTCGATGAAGTAGCTGCCGCCGAGCGGATCAATAGTGTTGGCGACGCCGGTCTCTTCGGCAATGACCTGCTGCGTCCGCATCGCCAGCCGGACAGCATGCTCGCTGGGCAGGGCAAGGGCTTCGTCCATGCTGTTGGTGTGGAGTGACTGGGTTCCGCCCAGCACGCCGGCGAGTGCCTGGATCGCCACCCGGATGAGGTTGACTTCGGGCTGCTGAGCGGTGAGGCTGACGCCGGCGGTTTGCGTATGGCAGCGCATCAACCAGGAGCGGGGGTTTTTGGCGCCGAAAGTTTCGCGCATTTCCCGCGCCCAGATGCGTCGGGCGGCGCGGAGCTTGGCGATTTCTTCAAAAAAGTCGTTGTGGATGTTGAAGAAGAAGCTGAGGCGTGGGGCGAAGGAGTCGATATCCAGGCCGCGGCGCAGCGCCCAGCGGACGTATTCCAGCCCGTCGGCGAGGGTGAAGGCCAGCTCCTGCACGGCGGTGCTGCCGGCTTCGCGGATGTGGTAGCCGCTGATGCTGATGGTGTTCCAGAGGGGCATATGCTGGGTGCCGAATTCGATGGTATCGGTGACGAGGCGCATCGAAGGTTCGGGGGGGAAGATGAATTCTTTCTGGGCGATGTATTCCTTGAGGATGTCGTTCTGGAGCGTGCCGCTGAGTTGTTCACGGCGGATGCCCTGTTTTTCGGCAGCGGCGATGTAGAAGGCCCAGATGATTGGCGCAGGGCTGTTGATGGTCATGCTGGTGGTGACCTGATCGAGCGGGATGCCGTCGAAGAGGATTTCCATATCGCGCAGCGAGGAGACGGCGACGCCGCATTTGCCGAACTCGCCCAATGCTTCCGGCGCATCGGTGTCGTAGCCCATCAGCGTGGGCAGGTCAAAGGCCACCGAGAGGCCCATATTGCCCTGTTCGAGCAGATACTTGAAGCGGGCGTTGGTTTCTTCGGCCGTTCCGAAGCCGGCGAACATGCGCATGGTCCACAGTTTGCCCCGGTAACCGCTGGCATGGACGCCGCGCGTGAAGGGGTATTCGCCCGGCAGTCCCAGGTCAGCGAGGTAATCCAGGTCAGCGATATCCAACGGGGTATACAGGCGGTTGATGGGCACGCCTGACTGGGTGGTGAAAGAGGGACGGCGTTCGGGAAGTCTCTGGGTGGCGGATTCCAGGGTGGTCTGCTGCCAGCGAGTCTGGGCTTCTGACAGCCTGTTGAGGGTGTCGCGGTCGAACGTCATCAGCGTGCCTCCAGCCTGTGGGGGTTGATGGATTCCATTATAGCATCCAGGGGAGGGGGAAGCTCGACAAACGAGACGTTGGTTTGTTACAGTTTTAATTTCTTTAAGGTTTATCGATGATTTTTAATCTAATCATAAAAACTCGATACAATTGCACATCATGCTAAACCAGATAATTGAGGAGTGTTGAGCGCTATGGCACTCACTGCTGAGGAACGGATCGAACGGCTGCGAGCCGAAGTTCAGCCCGTCTTGCCAGAGGATTTGATGGCGGAAGCTGGACGCAAGGTGCTGCTCAGGCAGTTTATCGCCATGCTGGAACACGAAGAGGGCAGCCGGCTGGGGGAGGATATCGAAGAAGTTCATGATATGCGGGTTGCGATCCGGCGGATGCGGAGCGCTTTCCGGCTGTTGGGATCGTACTACAAGCGGGCGACCGTCCGCGCTTTTTCCGGTGAGCTGCGGAATCTAGCCTGGGCGCTGGGACAGGTGCGCGACCTGGACGTGCTGATCGAGGATATTCGTGAATACCAGGCGACGCTAGAGGCGGAACAACAGGCGGCGCTCCAGGAGGCCATTGACGAGCTGGAGCGGCAGCGGGCGGATGCGCGGGAGGATTTGATTGAAGTGCTGGACTCGCGGCGCTACCGCAAGTTTGTAAAAGCCTTCAGCAGCTTCGTGACCACGCCGGGAGCCGGGGCGCGTCCTGTGGCAGATGGCATTGTGCCAACCCAGGTGCGTCATGTGCTGCCGGGGATGATCTACAACCATCTGGCGGCGGTGCGGGCGTATGATACAGTGCTGCCGGATGTCCCAGCGCCGACGTTCCACAGTCTGCGGATTGAGTTCAAGCGGCTGCGCTACACTGTTTCGTTATTCGAGGAACTGCTCGGGTCCCAGATCGGGGACTTCATCGACGAGATCAAGGCGCTCCAAGACTGTTTGGGGCATATGAACGACGCAGCAACAGCGCGGGCACATCTCAATGGCCTGCTGGCCGATCATCCGATTGAGGCGTTGAGCCTGTATCTGACGCGGCTGGATGAAAAAGAAGCATCCATGCGGACGCAGTTCCTGGATTTGTGGTCGCGGTTCAACAGCCGCAAAGTGCAGGAGAAACTCTCCAGGGCGGTGCTGGCGCTACGGTGAAAGGGATGGATCAGACGGCGATCAGGCTGTCGAAGCCCTGGACTTCTGGCCGCATCATGGAGATGATTCGATAGGCATCACCGAGCATATCGGTCATGAAGATGCGGCCCATCAGCGCCGGGTTATCGCGGCTGACCGTGCGGATCACATCCAGCAGCGCAGGATTTCCGCCCACAAAGACAAGGATGCCGCAGTTCTCCGGCGCGATTCGTGCGATGTCGGCGAGGACCTGATCGATGTTTTCACTGGGCAGCGGCGTGGTGGGGCGCATGATGGCGATGAGGTCTACCTGATGGCGAACACTGCCCATCATGCTGACGACAGCCTGTACGGATTCGCTGACATCATGCCATGACCAGGCTTCGCCGATATAAACGCGGATGACGGTATGACCTACGTCATCCCAGACACATCGAATTCCGATCATGGCCTCAAGCTCCGCGCAGCAGGCGCCGTAACATGGATTCTGTGTTAAATCTCACCTTCAGGTTAAGAGTGTCTTCATCGTGTGTCAAGTTTATGAATGCTTAACGAAGATCAAGTTGGAAAACTGAAAGGCAAGTTAGGAGCCTGCAACATAGGGTGCGATCATGAAGCGGGGGCAGCGACGACGCTGATCCGGTCATTGAGCAGATAGCCATCCCCAGCGGGCTGCTCGTCGATGGTGACGGCGGCGCGGCGGCCAGTCAGGCGGTCGTACAGCCCAACGACGATGCTGTAGCCTGATCCGCGTGGGGCATCCGCCGTGTCAAAGGTGATGATGCGTGGATCGGTGATGAATTCGCCCGGTTCCCAGACCAGTGAGGAGTAGTAACTGCCATCGGCGGCGCGGGTGACGGGGCCATCCCAAGTCTGGATGACATTCCCGGCGGGATCACGCAGATGGACGTAGACGGTGTAATCGACGCCAGGCCGTTCCAGCACTTCCCAGTAAAGATGCAGAATTAAGCGGCGGCCCGGCCAGAGTTCCAGCCCGCCGATGTCATGGCCGAGCAGGCGCACGGCGCCGTCAAAGACGACATTTTGCCCGGCAGGGGCGTTGACAAAAGGCGCTTTGAAGCGGTTCTCCAGGTGCAGCTCATAGACGGTATATTGAAAGATGCCATCGTCATCCCCCCAGGCACGGCGGATGAAGGCGCGGCCTTCCTGGATGTCTGATTCGCTGCTGGCGGCGAGCGCAAGCGCAGCGATGACGGCGTTTTCACCTGGGGCGTAGGTGTTGAGCGCGCCGCCTGTTTCCGGTTTGCTGTAGATGAAATAAGCTGCTCCGGCCAGTTCGTCGAGGCGAGTGGGCAGAGAGTCGATCTGGATGTCTTCCAGTGGGAAGAAGAAAGGCAGCCGCCTCATGCCGGGAGCGATCACACGCAGAGGGGCAGTGTTCTGGTCGAGATAAAGCTGAAGACCATCGACGACGGTCATGAGGGCACGGTTGCCGGAGGCATAGCGGGCGTGGTCGTCGGGTAGTTTATTCGTCCACAGCCAGTCCCAGCCGGCGTTGCCATCGTAAAGCGGGGCAATCAAGCCGGGCACGGCGGCCAAGAGGATGGCGATGGCGAACCAACCGCGCCGCCGTGGAGGCTGGGCTGACTGGAGCGCGGCGGGCGGGGCAGCCGGGGGCGTCACCAGCAGGACAGCGACCGGCAGGATCATCAGGGGGACGATGGCGAAAGACAGGCGGTAGTGGTAGCTGTAGGAGAAGAACCAGGTGATGAAATAAGGCAGCGCCAGCAGCAGCGCCCAGCCGAGCGGTTTTGACTCCGTCCAGCGCAGATCAAGCCGGCGCAGCGTCCAGAATAGCAGGATGAGTCCGGCGGTAATGGCAAGCCATTCGACCGCGCTGATGCGGTTATCGCTGCCGCCGATCAAGCCCGCGCCAATGATGAGCCGCCAAACAGCCTCGATGAAGCTGATGCCACCCTCCGCGGCTCCGACTGGACGGAACACGGCTGACCAGTAGCTGAGGAGCGTTGGCAGCAGGCCGAGCAGGATCAGCGCGACGCCGGCAGCGAAGCGGAGCACGGCGCTGCGTTCCAGGCGGCGGCTCCACAGCCGCGCGGACAGCAGGATCAAGGCCAGCAGCGGCCAGCCGAACTCGACGCCGCTGCGGGCAGCTCGGGTCGTCCAGATGGCATCGGGGAAGGTAATGATCTCATGGCCGAGCGCGGCGTTGCGGAGATACCACACCGCGCCGAGAGGCAGGCAGAGCAGCGCGACCAGCGCCACAACTTCCAGACGTCGATAGCTGTGGATGAAGGAGGCGCGCAGCCAAGCGATGATGCCGCCGGCGCTGGCGGTTTTCCAGAAGGCTGTACCGATCTCGACGGCGGCCAGCAGCGCTGCGCCCCAGATGAATCCACCCATGGTTGGCTTCGTCCACATGCCGATGCCCAGCAGCAGACCAGCGATGATGGCATAGCGGCGGCGCTGGTGGATCGTTTCGACACTAGACGCGACCAGCCAGGCTTTGAGGAAGAAAGCGGCGGCAGCAGTGAACAAAAAGGCCAGGGGGACTTCCAAATCGCCGTAGCGCGACCACTCGCCCAGGTGGGGATACAGCGCCCAGATGGCGGCGGCTGCCAACGCGACGCGGCGGTGAAAGAGCAGCTTGCCAAGCGTATAAGCGGCCAGGATGCTGCCGAGGTGCAGCCAGGGGAGGACGGCACGAGCCGCATGGTCGTCGACCGCGCCAATGGCAAGCTGTAAGTAGGTATGCTGAAGCTGGAGGAACTGCGGGTAATAATCGATACTAGCTGGGATATGGCCGAGCAGGGTGTAAAGTTTGCCCTGATAGGCATAGACCCACAGGGCATCGTAGGCTGTTGAGGGCCAGTAGGCGACACCCAGCCAGCGGATCACCAGAGCAAGGGCGACCAGCGCTATGAGCAAGCGCTCGAATGGCACTGGTGCTTGGCCGGTGAATGGGGTGGTAAAGGGGTGAGTTTTTTTCTTCCAGGCCAGGAGCCATCCCACCGCAGCGAGGACTGCTGTGCCGAGGATCACCCATTCGATCCGCAGCAGGGACGCGCCAGGAAGACTACCGAGGATGAGCATCCAGGCGGTGAGGAGACCTGGTCCGAAGGCCAGCGCTAGGCAGGTCACGATTGCGCGTTCATGCCAATCGCGGCGGGGCAGGACAGCCAGCGCCCAGGGCAGTCCCAAGCCGAGGAACATCCACAGCAGGGCAGGCGTAGGGGCAAGGGTCGAGATAATCCAATACGGCATGGTTCAGCGTAGGCGCGCGCGGAGGCGCTGGATGAGTGTCTGAAGGCCGAGTGCGCCGACCAGTCCGACGGCTGGGTAGACGGGCAGATAGTAGCGCTGCCACTCAATTGGCGTCAGCAGCGCGGTGGTGAGGGCCATCGTCAGCGCCCACAGTCCGATGGTCCAGCGGGCGGCGCCATCGATGGCGCGGTCGCGGATGAGCCGCCAACCACCCAGGCCGATGATAGCGCACCAGATCACCGCGCCCAAGACAGACCCCCCGACGCTCACCCCCCGCCAGGGCAGCGCTTCGTAGGCGCCGATCTGCCCGCCAATGAACTGCTCCCACCCGGAGACCTCGAAATACTGCGGCTGGACGATCAAGGCTTGGCGAAAGAAGCCCAGGAGCTGTTCGACCAGGTTCGGGTAGCCGCCGAATGCAGCAGTTTGCCCGGCCAGCAAATCCTGGCGCATCTGCCAGACTGTGCTGATTCGTCCGAGTGGATCGAACCACCAAGCGGGATTCAGGAGTAAGAAGGTTCCGATTGTGACGAGCGCGGCGGTGATGAGCAGCGGCAGGATCAAGTATTCGACGGGGCTGGAGTCATCGCGTGAGCGGATAGACTGCCAGATCAGGTAGCCGATGCCGGTGAGGAAGACGATGCCGACGGTGAAGAGGGCGGTATGCTTGCTGGCGAGTGCCAACCCCGCCGCCAGTCCCAGGAGCAGCGTCCGCAGCCAAGATGGGCGCTGGAAAAGCCAGACTGCGGCCAGCGCTGTTAACAGGCTGAAGGCGATAAAGCTGCCTTCCATCACGGCGCGGCGGCCGTTGATGAGCAGGGCGGGATTGAGCGCGTAATACAGGCTGGCCGCATAAGGAACCCAGCCGCCGCCCAGCGTCCTGCCGAGCAGGAATATCAGGACGACGCCGGCGGCCAGTAGGAGCGCCGAGGGCACGCGGGCCAACCGCAGCAGATCAGCGTTGGGAGCGTGGCCGAACTGCTGGTTGTAGTTCCAATCTGCACCCCAATCCCACTGCTCGTTGAGGCTGTCCACGGTATACCCGGCGCTGTGCCAAGCCAGACCGATGAGCAGTTTGTTGATGGTGCCGTTGAGCAGACGGAGCTGCATCTCGGTGGCACTGGTCGGAAGGTCGAAGTCTACCACCTGGGTTCGCAGCGGAGTGCGAGCGATGAACAGGTAGTGATAATCCCGGCTCATGTAAATCTGGGTGGATTCGTCCCCGTGGAAGGGCACATCGGGGATCGCAGCCAGGACGTAGGTGATGAGGGCAGCCAGCCAAATGGCGGGCAGGGCACGGCGGAAGATGGTCATGCGCGGATTATTCCTGATTCCGCCAGGGCTGGCAATGGCGGAACAGAAAACCGGCGTGGAGAGCCGTGTTTCCTCCACGCCGGTGGACTTCTTGGGTGACGCAATCTTAGGTGATGGTGACCAACACCTTATTTTGTTCAACGGTTTGCCCGCCGATTACATTCACCTGATCGATGACACCATCCCGCGGGGACTTGAGTTCGTTCTGCATCTTCATCGATTCGAGGATGACGACCGTCTGGCCGGCTTTGACTTCCTGACCGGGTTCGACCTTGACGGCCACGATCAGACCGGGCATAGGGGCCTTGATCTGAATCAGGCCGCTTTCGGCAGCCAGCCCACCTGTCCGCTGTGCCATGATGAGGGCACGTTCATCCATGACCTTGGTGGTGTAGAGCTTGCCGCGCATCAGGACCTCGACGCTTCCATCGCGTTCTTCGATGGTCAGCTCGTGCGACAGTCCTTCGGCCAGAATGGTATACATGGATGGGCCGAGCGCCTGGAAATCGACCTTGCGCACTGTCCCGTTGACGACCAGGGAGCCGTCTTTCTGGATGTCGATGTCGTACTTCTTGTTGTTGATGATCGTTTGGTATTTCATCGGTGCATCCTCTCCCAGCGGCTGACCCACTTCCAGTTGCTGGTATCGCGTTCATTCTTGGTGACAACTTGGCTGGCGAGCTGGCGCTGGCGATGCGCGAACAGGGTCGCGGCGATAGCGGCAGTTTCGAGTTCATCCTCGGTTGGGGCTTCTTCATAGGTATCCATGCTGAAGCGTTCCTCGATGAACTTGGTGTCAAACTTGCCGGCCATGAAGCTGAAGCTGTTCATCAGGTTTTGGTGGAACGGGATGTTGTGTTTGACGCCCATGATGACATATTCCTGGAGGGCGCGGCGCATCCGCAGCATGGCCTCGCTGCGATCTTCGCCCCAGCAGATCAGCTTGGCAATCATGCTGTCATAGTAGGGGGTGATTTCGTAGCCGGCATATACGCCGCTGTCCACCCGAACACCCGGCCCAGTGGGCACGTTCAGCGTAGTGATCTTGCCAACCGACGGCATGAAGTTGTTGTAGGGGTCTTCGGCATTAATGCGGCATTCGATGGCCCAGCCGCGCGGCTCCAGCACACTCTGGGTTGGTCCCATGCGGCGGCCGCGGGCGATGCGGATCTGCTCCTTGACCAGATCAATGCCCGTGACCATCTCGGTGACCGGGTGCTCGACCTGGAGGCGAGTATTCATCTCCAGGAAGTAGAAATTCTTGTCGCGGTCTACCAGGCACTCGATGGTTCCGGCATTGACGTAGCCGACGGCTTCAGCGGCCTTGACGGCCATCTCGCCCATACGCCGGCGCATGTCGGGGTCTTGATCCAAAATGACGCTGGGGGCTTCTTCGACGAGCTTCTGGTGACGGCGCTGGATCGAGCATTCGCGTTCGCCCAGGTGAATGGTGTTGCCGTGCATATCGGCGAGGATCTGGAACTCGATGTGACGCGCGCCGACGAGCAGCTTCTCGACATAGACATCGCCGTTGCCGAAGGCGGACTCGGCTTCGCGCCGGGCGGAGGCCAGCAGTTCAGGCATGTCTTCTTCTTTATAGACGGCACGCATGCCTTTACCGCCGCCGCCGGCTGTCGCCTTCACCAGCACCGGGAAGCCAAAAGACGGGGCGATCCGCAGGATGTCTTCGTCACGCATTCCCGGTTCGGTTCCAGGGACGACCGGAACACCGGCTTTTTTGACGGTTTCGCGGGCAGTCTGCTTATCGCCCATCGTGTCGATGGCCTTGGGGCCTGGGCCGATGAAGATGATGCCCTCATCCTGGCACATCTGTGAGAAAAAGGCGCGTTCCGAAAGGAAGCCGTAGCCGGGATGGATGGCATCCGCACCGGTTTGCTTGGCGGCCTGGATGATCTTTTCGGCCACGAGATAGCTTTCACGCGGGGGCGGGGGGCCGATGTAGACGGCTTCGTCAGCATACCGGACGTGCAGTGCGGTGCGATCTGCATCAGAGTAGACGGCGACCGTGCGGATGCCCAGGTCGCGGCAGGCGCGGATGACGCGCACGGCGATTTCGCCGCGGTTGGCGATCAGAATTTTGTTGATTTTCGTTTGTTCGTGCTGCATGATCTCGCTCCGTTCTCCGCCTACAGCGGGATATTCCCGTGCTTGCGAGCCGGATTCGAATCGCGCTTGTTGAGGAAGACCTCCAGCCCGTTGATCAGCCGCGCCCGCGTTTCATGCGGCTCGATGACATCATCGATATAGCCGCGCTCGGCGGCCGCGTAGGGGCTGGCGAACTTGTAGCGGTACTGGTTGGTCAGTTCGGCTTTTTTGGCGACCGGATCGGGCGCGGACTCGATTTCGCGGCGGAAGATGATCCCGACTGCGCCATCTGGTCCCATGACTGCGATTTCGGCCGACGGCCAGGCGAGATTGAGGTCGCCGCGCAAGTGTTTGCTGCTCATCACGCAGTACGCTCCGCCGTAGCTTTTGCGGAGCGTGACGGTCAGCTTGGGCACGGTAGCTTCGCAGTAGGCGTAGAGCAGCTTGGCGCCAGCGCTGATGATGCCGCCGTATTCTTGGGCTGTACCGGGCAGGTAGCCGGGGACATCGACCAGGGTAATCAGCGGTACATTGAAGGCGTCGCAGAAGCGGACGAAACGGGCAGCCTTATTGCTGGCGTTGATGTCGAGGACGCCAGCCAGCACCTGCGGTTGGTTGGCGACGATGCCGACGCTGTGCCCGCCCAACCGGGCGAAACCCACCACGATGTTCATGGCGTAATTCTCGTGGACTTCCAAGAAGATGCCATCATCGACGATGTGCTTGATGACCTCTTTGACATCGTAGGGTTTGTTCGGGTTTTCCGGGACGATGGTATCCAGTTCTGCATCGGCGCGGAGCGGATCATCCTGGGTGGCGATGTAGGGGGGGTCTTCCATGTTGTTCTGCGGCAGGTAGCTCAACATCTCGCGGACGAGGAGGAGCGCCTGCTGGTCACTGTCGGCCACCATGTGGCAGACGCCGCTGCGCGAGGCATGAACCATTGCGCCGCCCAGTTCGTCGTGGGTGACATCTTCATGCGTCACGGCTTTGACGACATCTGGGCCGGTGATATACATATAGCTGGTCGCGTTGACCATGATCACAAAGTCGGTGAGCGCCGGGCTGTAGACCGCGCCGCCAGCGCACGGCCCCATGATGAGGCTGATCTGTGGGATGACCCCGCTTGCCATTGTATTCCGCAGGAAGATTTCCGCGTAGCCCGCTAGGCTGAGAACGCCTTCCTGGATGCGGGCGCCGCCGCTGTCGTTCAGGCCGATCACTGGAGCGCCGACTTTCATCGCCATGTCCATGATTTTGCAGATTTTCTGGGCGTGGGCTTCGCTGAGGCTGCCGCCGATGACGGTGAAATCCTGCGAATACACATAGACCAGGCGGCCGTTGACCGTCCCCCAACCAGTGACGACACTGTCTCCGGGTGGGCGTTTCTTGTCCATGCCAAAGTCATTGATGCGGTGGGTAACGAAAGCATCGAGTTCGCGGAAGCTGCCAGGATCGAGCAGGACATCGAGCCGCTCGTAGGCGGTCATGCGCCCGCCCTCCTGCTGCTTCTTGTTGCGCTCCGGCCCGCCGCCCGCGTGGCTTTCCGCACGTTTCTGTCGCAGTTCTTCGATCTTGGGGTCTACTACTGTCATGACTCATCTCCGTTGAGTGCTCGATATGCGTTAACGTGGCGGAGCAGCCACGGCATTACCAGGCTGGCACACAGCAATCCGCCGACGATGAGGAGGAAGGGCAGCCGCCCCCGGTCGTATGAAGCCTGGGCAAATAGGATCAGCCGCAGCAAGCTGTATCCCACAAATCCGACCAGTACAGCCCGCGCGTGCCGTTCAGCGCCTGGCTTCCGCAGCCACAGCCCACGAACAGCCAACGCAGCGGCTGCTGTCCAGAGCAGACTCACCACGAATTCGAGCGGCAGTGATAAGCTAATCTGCGCGGTCAAATCCAGGGCGATGTGCAGCACGCGAACGGCCGCACCCCCCTGAAACAGCGCCAACAGCCCCATCAAGATGATGAACCAGCGGGATCGACGAGGCTGTTCTGTACTCATCACCGCCGTATTATATCCCCCCTGCCAACGGCCTACAAAAGCATAAACTCATCATTGTTTGTGACAAATGTAACAATCGCTGCTGCGGAATCACGGCGTGACGCCAAAGCGATTGAGCAGTTCGACGATGGCATTGTTGTAGCCCAATGGGCTTTCTTCCAGCACGCGGATGGTATGGGTGCGATGCAGGGCGTCTTCGATGGGGGGCGGCAGCGACCATTTCTCCGCGTTGAACTTGAAGCGGTTGTGCCAAATCGGGATCACCGTGAGGCCGGCTTCGATGGCCCAAGTCAACTCCTGCACCACGACTTTCGAAGTGAGCGTCTTCGGCCCCAACAGCGCGATCAGATAGTCGTACTTCTGGATGCGCTCCTTCAAGCCAGCTTCCCAATCCTCACCAGGTTCCAGCGCGAGGTCAAGGAAGGGTTCCAGCCCGGCCATCTTCAACCGCGCCAGTACCAGCAGGGCAAAAGCGCTGCTTTCGCTGCGTTTGTAGGAGATGAAGATGTTGGCGGGTTCAGCTTCTTCCAGCAGGTTGAAAGCTTTTTCGGCAATGTCGAGTGTGTCGTTTGTGGTCAAGCTCAGGTATTGGTTGCGGATGAGCAGCCCTAGACCGGGGTAGTCGTCATTCCAACGGCGCTTGAGGTAGCTCAGGAGCTTCTGTTGGGATTCAGACCGGGTGAGCGCTCCCCGGAACAGGGAAAGCTGTACGTCCCAGTAACGCAGCGCTGCGCCTTCGGCCAGCTCTTTCGCCAGTGTGCGGATTTGTGCCATGGGGTTGGTGGGCAGCGGACGCTCACAGATCCGTTCGAGCCACTGCTCAAAGCTTGCCGATTCGGTCATGGGGCTGCACCAGATGTTTTGTACTGGGCGAAAAGGCGCGCCGCTTCACGCTTCATCATCGCGAAGCGGCGCATTCTCAAGATAAAACCCGCTGAGCCTCGATCAGATGCTCACGTTCGGACGATATTCGCCGAAGACGCCGCGAAGGGTGTGGCAGATTTCACCCAGCGTCAGATCATTTTCGACACAGGTCACAAACAGCGGCAGGAGGTTGTCTCGGCCGCGAGCAGCTGTTTCCAATTGGCCGCGCAGCTCAGCAACCTTCGCGTTATCGCGGCGGGCGCGGAGTTCGGCCAGCTTGCGGCGCTGCGAGGCTTCGATCTCTGGATTGACGCGCAGCAGATCACGGTGTTCTTCAGCCTCCACAGTGAACTGGTTAACGCCGACGATGATCTGCTCGCCAGATTCGACCGCGCGCTGGTAGCGGTAGGCGGCGTCCTGAATCTCCATGTTGATGAAGCCGGCTTCAATGGCCTTGAGCGCCCCACCCATCGCGTCGATACGTTGGATATATTCGGCTGCACGACTCTCGATTTGCGCGGTGAGGTGTTCGATGGCGTAGCTGCCAGCCATTGGATCGACCGTGTCGCAGACACCGGTTTCGTAGGCGATGATCTGCTGAGTCCGCAGCGCAACCTGGACGGCCTTCTCGGTTGGCAGCGCCAGAGCTTCGTCCATGCTGTTGGTGTGGAGGGACTGCGTTCCGCCCAGCACCGCCGCGAGTGCCTGGAGCGCAACGCGGACGATGTTGTTTTCGGCCTGCTGAGCGGTCAGGGTGCTGCCGCCGGTTTGGGTGTGGAACTTTAACTGCCAGGAACGCGGGTTCTTGGCGTGGAAGCGCTCGCGCATGATCTTCGCCCAGAGTTTGCGGGCGGCGCGGAACTTGGCGATTTCTTCCAAGAACTGGTTGTGCGCGTTGAAGAAGAAGGAGAGCTGCGGCGCGAAGTCATCGACATCCAGCCCCGCGTCAATAGCGGCTTGGACATAGGCGATGCCGTTCGCCAGCGTAAAAGCGACTTCCTGGACGGCAGTGCAGCCTGCCTCGCGGATGTGGTAACCGCTGATACTGATGGTGTTCCAATGCGGCACATTCGTCTTGCAGTAGGCGAATAGATCAGTGATGAGCCGCATCGATGGAGCAGGCGGGAAGATATAGGTTCCGCGTGCGATGTATTCTTTGAGAATGTCGTTCTGCACGGTGCCGCGCAGTTGATCCTCACCGACACCCTGGCGTTTGGCAACGGCGATATACATCGCCAGGAGGATTGTGGCCGGAGCATTGATGGTCATGCTGGTCGAAACTTTATCCAGGGGGATGCCCTCGAACAGCCGGGCCATGTCATGCACACTGCTGATGCTGACCCCCACCTTGCCGACTTCACCGACTGCCATCGGGTCGTCGGCATCATAGCCGATCTGGGTGGGGAGATCGAAAGCGACCGAGAGACCGGTCTGCCCCTGGTCGAGCAGGTAGCGGTAGCGGGCGTTGGATTCTTCGGCGGTGGCATAGCCGGCGTACTGGCGCATCGTCCAGAAGCGCCCACGGTACATCGTCGGCTGGACTCCGCGCGTATAGGGGTATTCACCCGGATCGCCGAGATCGGCGGCGTAATCCAGCGGCGCGTCTTCCGGCTTGAATGCGCGTTTCAGTTCAATATCCGACGAGGTGGTGAAGACTTCTTTGCGCTCCTGAGCGCCCTTGGATTTGGCTTTTGAAGCCTCGGTCACAGACATAATAATCAATCCCCCTCCATGAACCGGAGTTGATCGGAGCCTGGCAGTGATGATCGGGGCAGGATCGTCTGTTCCTGCGCTAGGGCCGGAAAGCCTCTTCAGGCACGGTGATGCTCGCGAAGTTGGCGAACGTCAGATCGTCGAACCCCAATCCCAAAAAACGCCGCACCCGGTCGAAGAGTACGGCATAACTGACATCGTAACGCTGGAACCCCTGCAGCTCCAGGCGGTTCATCACACCCTCAATGGTATCTTTATCACCTTCAATTTCCACGAAAGTCCCATATGGCATCTCGTCGAGAACGATTTCGGCTCCATCTAGATGATAGGTTGTCCGGTATTTCTCATAGACCATGTAGGGCGTATAGCCCAGCCGCCCCAGAATCAGCTCCATTGCTTCGAAGTCACTCACCTCGACTTCGGCTTCCAAGCGGCTGGTGATGCTATTCTCGCTCGAACCTTCTTCTTTATAGGTCAGCCGGACGCGGGTATCCTTTCGCAGTCGCAGCACGATATGGCGCGGCGTCATCGTCCGTCCAGCGTCGTCGTAACGGACGTTGTGCTCGAAGACACGCGGTGCGGCCAATTCCGCTCCGGCAGCTTCCAAGCGGGCGCGGATTGGAGCCAGGTCAGGCACATGCAGTTTGACTTCGGTTTCGGTGTAGGCGTACATGAAATTCCTCGCTCAGCGCGTGCTGACGACCTCGAGTTCCAAGCCGAAAGCCTGTTGGAAGATGTCGCGGTGGCGTTCGACCGACCACAGCGCCACCTGACCATCGCCGCGCGTGAGCAGTTCAAGCTGGGCGTAGTCACTACCTGCCGTCAGTTTGACATCCTGCACTACGCCATCGCGCGAGCGATCCAACTGTTCAGCCAGGCGCAGCAGCGCTGCCATCTGCACCAAGCGGCGCGAGTCTCCCGGTTCCATCACAGCTTCGAACTCGTCCAGTGTGGGCTGGCCTTTGCGATGGTAGCGTGCCAGCAGCGCGATCAGCGCAATTTCGCGGTGCGTGAATCCAGGCAGCCCGTCGTTGAGGATCAGATAGGCGCTGTGCTTGTGGTGGTCGTTGTAGTCGATGGCAACTCCGATGTCATGCAGCATCGAGGCCGCCCAGAGCAGGTCGCGCTCCGCTTTGCGGCACTGATGCACGGCGGTGGGCAGTTGGTCGAACATCGACAGCGTCAGGTGGGCGATGTGTTCGGCGTGCTTTTCCTGGAAGCGGTAGAGATGCGCCAGATTGAGGACGGCCGCCCGGCGTACATCGGCGAAGAGCGGCTGCTCCTGCCCGGCGAGGAAGCGCTCGTAGAACAACCCACCGCGCACCCCTTGGGCCGAGATGGTCAGTTCCTCAAAGCCGGAAACGCGCATCGCTTCGTGAATGACAGCGGCTGTGCCCAGCGAAATGTCCGCCCGTTCAATCTTCATGCCGGGAATGCGCCGCCGCTCGGCGATAGTTTTGTCAGCCAGCAGCTTGCGGAGCGTCTTGATTCGATACTGGCTGAGGACGTAACCGTGCATAAGGTCGAGCGGGTAGTCGTCAGCCTTCTGTGCCAACCGGCCAAGCATGCGCACCCCGCCGCCGACAAAGACCATTTTCATGCCTGGCTTGTAGCGGAACCAGGCCAGCCGCCCAAACTGGTGGTCGAGGTAATCACGGAGGTTGTCCAGTTCACTGGACGTGACAGGGTCAGACTGGAGGAAGCGTTCAGTCACACGCACCGCGCCCATCGGAAAACTGACTGCCTCGCGGAGCTGGCGCCCCTGGACATGGCAAATTTGAAGCGAACCGCCGCCCATATCCAGAATGAAGCCGTTCTGAATGTCGCTGCTGTTGACCGCACCGAGATAACCGTAGTAGGCTTCTTCTTCACCACTGAGGACGCGCACACGGATGCCACTTTCGGCTTCCAGCCGCGCCAGGAAGGCCTGCTGGTTGCGGGCATCGCGGATGGCGCTGGTTCCCACTGCGATGATGTCCCGGATGCCGGATGCTTTGCAGAACGCGCCGTAAATCTGCACGACTTTAGCGGCGCGGTTCATGGCGGCTGCTCGCAGGATATTCTCTTCACCCATTCCTTCGCTCAGCCGGACGCTTTCGGCCACTTCATCGGTGACGCGGAAGCTCAGACCGGGCACGTACTCAACCACGATCAGCCGGAAACTATTGCTGCCCAGATCGATGATCGCCACGCGCTCCGAGTTCTGATAGACATCTTTGAAAGCCGCAAGCGAAGGCGCGGAGGGATCGGTCGGGATCATGTGCGTTCCTTACTCTGAGGTGATTTCGCGTACGGCTTCGGGTAAATGGGTATAGGCTAAGCGAACAAGCTGCCAGTAGGTTCCCTCAGCCAGTTCCGGCGCGACGATGACGCTGTGGTAGAACGATCCTGCCGCGCGCTCGAACATCCAAAGATCGACGCCGTAAAATGGAATGCCGCTTTGGTCATCCAGACGGTCAAAGCGAAGCTGGCTCAGCCCATCGCTGAAGGCGGTATAGTCCTGCGGAGTCACCGGGAAAATCAGCGGCTTGTGGTTGAACAGACCGTAGAAGACGACGCCCAATTCCGCGCCATCCCCGCCGCGCCGGGTGACGGTCGCCACCGAGTCGCGGGAGCGGCGGTCATGGTAGCGGATGGTCAGGCGGTAGACTGCACGCACGCCAGGACGCAGCGCCGTCTGTTCTGTGGGGATGATTCCCATCTGCTCGGCGATGCTCCGCAGCATGGACGCCAGGAATTCAACCATGCGCTCCCCTGAAGTTCAGCCCCACGGAACCCATCCCGTGCTATAACTCCAGCACAATCTTGCCGAACATCTCGAAGTTCGCCAGCATCTCCATCCCTCGACGTATCTCATCCAGCGGCAGCACAGCACTAATGACTGGCTTGAGGCGGCCCTCAAAAACGAGACTCATGACTTTGACGAAGTCCTGATGCGGCCCCATCGTGCTGCCGATGATGCTGACTTGGCGGGCAAAGACCTGACGCAGGTCGAGTTCGACGAACGGCCCGCTGGTATTGCCGACAACCAGGATGCGCCCACCGATCCGCGCCGTGCGGATGCTGCTGGTAAAGGTGGCTGCGCCAACGTTATCCACGACCACATCGACGCCCTGGCGGTTGGTCAACTGGTAAACGGCCTTCGACCATTCGGGTGTTTCTTGGCGGTTGATGGTCACATCTGCACCCAATTCAGCGGCTTTGGCGCATTTCTCGGCGGTGCTGCCGACTACATAGACCTTTGCGCCGGCCAGCTTGGCGATCTGAATGCTGGCGCTGTTGACTCCGCCGCCTGCGCCGACGACCAGCACTGTTTCCCCAGCGCGCAGTCCACCGCGCGTCATCAGCGAGTGCCAAGCCGTAACATATACCAATCCGGCGGCAGCGGCTTCCACAAAGCTGACATGATCGGGTACTTTCATCAGGTTGCGCTGCGGCAGCACCACATATTCTGCCCCGACACCGGGCACACTTTCACCCAGCAGGTGAATGCGCGACTGATTCTCCAGCCCGGTCATCAGCGCTGGACTGTTGGGGTCGACGACAGTCGGATCGATGCACACCCGGTCGCCCTCTTTGAAGTTGACTACGCCTGTGCCGACGGCATCGACGATACCTGCGCCGTCAGCACAGGTGATGTGCGGCATCTTGAGGTTCAATCCCGGCCAGCCCAGCCGCACCCATAAATCCAGGCGGTTGAGTGCGGCGGCCTTAATAGCGATGCGAACTTCGCCGGGACCGGGTTCCGGGATGGGGA
This sequence comes from Anaerolineae bacterium, assembly GCA_034431625.1. GTDB lineage: Bacteria > Chloroflexota > Anaerolineae > Aggregatilineales > Phototrophicaceae > CFX2. The sequence continues at coordinate 50,856 of DAOUCY010000157.1, forward strand.
GATCGTGGATGACCTGGACGACATCCATGTCGCCGTGACCGGTGATGACGGCTGCTTTCATTTATTCCGATCCTTCCTCGGGGTTATCAAACGACGCCTGCTCGTCGATGTCGCTGAGCATCATAAAGTGCATCCATATGGAGGGGGTGCTTTTCATCCACTTTGTTCGCGCTCGCGCAAGCTTGCACCGGTTTCTGCGTCAAAGGGTACCTTCTGGTAGACTGCTTTGAGTGACAGCGTACACATCCGGGGTCATGCGCTGCCGGGGGAGTGCCATTGGCGAGTCCTCCTGTATCGGTTGCCAGCAGGAGCCGGGTTCCAACCCACGTGCGGCCTACCGCAGGCCGAGTTCCTGCCGCGCGATGACCATGCGCTGCACCTCGCTCGTCCCTTCGTAAATGCGGGTGATGCGGGCATCACGGTAGTAGCGTTCAATGGGCAGTTCTTTGCTGTAGCCCATCCCACCATGAATCTGCACGGCCTCATCAGTGACATACATAGCCGTCTCGCTGGCGAAGAGCTTCGCCATACTCGCTTCCAGCGTGTAACGCTCCCCGGTGCGCTTGGCGCGTTCTTTGGCCGTCACCGCGTTGTAGATCAGCAGGCGCGCCGCTTCGATGCGAGTCTTCATATCGGCAATCTTCTGCTGGATCATCTGGAACTGTCCGATGGGGCCGCCGAACGCCTGCCGCTCGCGGGCATACTGCACACTGGCTTCATAAGCGGCTTCGGCGATGCCGAGCGCCTGCGCCGCGATGCCGATGCGTCCGGCATCCAGCACAGCCATGGCGATCTTGAAGCCGTCGCCCGGCTTGCCCAGGACGTTCTCCACCGGGCATTGATAATCCTCGTAGACGATCTCACTGGTGGCGCTGGCGCGGATTCCCAGCTTCGGTTCTTTCTTGCCCCGGATGAATCCCGGTTGGTCAGCCTCGACCAGAAAGGCAGTCACGCCGCGGTGCTTTTTCTCCGGCTCGGTCATAGTGAACAGCACGACATAGTCGGCCACTGGCCCACTCGTAACCCAGCTTTTGCGCCCGTTGATGACGTAGTGTGTCCCGGCATCGTTCAGCACAGCCCGGCTTTCCATTGTACCGGCATCACTTCCGCTCATCGGCTCGGTCAGGCTGTAGGCGCCGATCTTCTGGCCGCTGGCAACGGGAGTCACATATTTGCGCTTCTGTTCTTCAGTCCCGAACTGCATGATCGCGTGGCAGTACAGCGAGTTGTTGACGCTGACGATGGTGCTGTGGCTGGCATCAGCTTTTGCTACCTCGATCATTGTGAGGACGTAGGCCAGTGTATCCATACCCGCGCCGCCGTAGTCTTCCGGCACTTCGATGCCCATCAACCCCATCTCACCCATCTTGCGGATTGTCTCCAGCGGAAAGTCGCCGGACTCATCAAATTCGGCTGCAACAGCAGCAATTTCTTTTTGGGCAAATTTACGAACCGCGTCCTGCAAAGCAACATGCTCTGCCGTCAGGCTGACGGTCAAAGCGGTCGGTTCAACGGCGGCAACCATCAGGTTTGATACCTCCAATAAATGACTTTACTCACTGAGATTATAACACCGGGCAAGGCTATAATACCGTGATTGGATCGCTTCGGCAGGCTTGTGGACTGCCGCTGCCCGTTGATATCGCAGGCAAGCTGGACAAGGAATGCGCTATGACGCCGATCAAGATTGACCATGTGGCTGTTGTTGTAGATGACCTAGACGCTGCCCTGAACTTCTGGCAGAATGCGCTCGGCCTGCCGCTGGGTGGAACCGAGCAGAATGAGCATGAGGCTGTTGATATCGCTTTCCTGCCCGTTGGGCAGTCCCGGATCGAACTGCTCAAGCCGACCACCGAAGACAGCGGTATCGCCAAGTATCTCGCCAAGCGCGGGCCGGGGATGCACCACTTGTGTCTGGCTGTCGAGGCCATTGAACCTGCGCTCGACCAACTGGCCGCGCGCGGCATCGAGATCATCCAGCCGGCGCCCCGTACCCGCGAAGATGGGACCCGCTATGCCTTCGTGCATCCGAAGAGCACCGGCGGTGTCATGGTGGAACTGTACGAAGTCAAGAAATGAAGCCACAAGGTCATCGGGATGAAACGACTCCTCACGTCGCTGGCGCTCCTGCTGCTCGTCGTCGGGACAACTGCTGCTCAATCGCTGGACTGCCCGGCCATCGCTCAGCGCATCCTCGAAACTGCGCGTGAGGTCTGTCCCACTGTTGAGGCCAACCAAGCTTGCTACGCAGGCGGCACGTTGGCTCTGGAACCGCGCGAGAACATTCGGCTGCGCTTTGCCGATCCCGGCGATCAGGTCAGCCTGAGCGCCCTCAAAGGGTTGAGTGGATCTGCCTATGATCCCCAAGCGGAGGCGCTGGGGCTGGCGATCTTGAACGTCCGCGCCAGTCTGCCCAAAGGCGGCCTGACGATGCTGCTTGTCGGTGATGCCCGCCTGGAAAATCAGAGCCAAGCTGCCAATGACTTCATCTCCGTGACCGTCACTGTTAAAGAAACCCGTGGCGCAAACCTCCGCGCTGAACCTGCCGACTCGGCGGCACTGGTTGGGAGTTTGAGCTTTGGCGCGGCTTTCCAGGCTGTCCAGCGCACTGAGGATGCTGCTTGGGTGCGCGTCATCAGCGGCGAGACCAGCGGTTGGGTATCGACTGCGCTGGTTAATCCCACAGCCGATGTGATGCTTCTGTCAACGGCGCTGCCCAGCCTAGACCAATCCCTACCACGCTACGGTCCAATGCAGACAATCCGCTTCCGCAGTGCTCAGGCAGATGCAGGCTGCCCTGGTCTGCCGGACAGCGGCCTGCTCGTGCAGATGCCAGAGGGGCAGGCAGTCGAGCTGGTCGTCAATAACGTTTCCTGGATCATCGCAGGCACAATCTGGTTCCAGACGACCCCTGAAGGCGCGACTATCACCCAGGTTCTCGAAGGCACGATCCAGGCTGTTCCGCCTGCTGGGGTTTTCGATGCCGGAACGCAGTTCACCTATGGCTTTCGGGGAGCGAAACTCTTCATCCAGCCCGATGGGGAATATAACTTCGCCCGCGCTCGCTACCAACCCCTGCCGCTGCTGCCGCGCGAGTTTGAACTGCCGTTCTCTCTCGGCGGTGTGATCTTCCCTTTCACCCCCGGCACAGGTTTCCTGCAGGGCATTGGCGCCGATGGCCCATGCACTGCCGCCTGGACGGTCGATGTCAACCTCCGCGCTGGGCCGGGCACGAATTATCCGATTCGCCGGGGTGTGCCGGGCGGCTTCTACGGCCAACCGGATGCCCGCGCGGTGGGTTCTGATGGCGAAATCTGGTGGCGTCTGGTCGAAGGAGTCTGGGTTGCTGCCAACCTGACCGCTGCCGGTGGGAACTGCGGTACGATCCCGCTGGTCGCTCCCCCACCGATCCCAGCGAATTAAGGATTGGCCGGTTCTATACTTCGCTGCCTGCCGTGTGATGAAACGGTATTCCTTGCCCCATTTTTCCCGCTTTTACGTTTCGCAATGCAGTCTGTTAGGAATCCGTTAGGGCACTTCATCTAACCTATAAACGAATTTACCAGCCCGCCGGAGTATGGGATGAACAGCCGTATGAACACACATCGAACGATGGCGAGTCTTTCTCTCGATATGGATGACAAGTGGTGTTATCTGAAGATCCATGGCGATAAGGGATGGGAAGCGCTGCCGACCTATCTGCCGACCTTCGTTCCGCGGGTGCTGGGTTTTCTCGAATCGCTGAATCTGCACATCACCTTCATGATCGTCGGCCAGGATGCAGACCGAGAGCAGAATCACCCTTTGCTGCAGGCGCTGGTCGCTGCTGGGCATGAAATTGGCAATCATTCCTACAATCACGAATCGTGGATGCATCTGTACCATGAAGATCAGATTATTGACGATCTGGTCAAAGCCGAGATTGCCATTGAGCGGGCAACCCGGCAGCGGCCAGTTGGATTCCGCGGTCCTGGCTTCAGCATCTCTTACCAGATCATGCAGGTGTTGGCCCAGCGCGGTTACCTTTACGACGCCTCGACTTTCCCAACCTATCTGGGGCCGCTGGCGCGTGCCTACTATTTCATGACCACCCGTTTGACCCCAGAAGAAAAGGCCATGCGCCGCGAGCTGTTCGGCACATTTCGGGATGGGCTGCGTACCAACGCCACCTACCGCTGGCGCTACAATGGTTCTGACTTGATCGAAATTCCGGTGACGACGTTCCCGGTCTTCAAAGTTCCGATCCACATCAGCTATGTGCTTTACCTGAGCATGTTCTCCAAGACGCTGGCCTTGACTTATTTCCGCACAGCGTTGAAACTCTGCAAGCTCAGCGGGTTGGAACCGTCCATCCTGCTGCACCCACTTGACTTCTTGGGTGTAGATGACAACCAGAATGAACTGTCCTTCTTCCCGGCGATGGGCTTGAAGGCGGATCGCAAGATGGGGGTTGTCCGTGAAGCGCTGCAGATCATGGCGGACGAGTTCGATCTGGTGACCATGCGGGAACACGCCCTGCGTTTTGCCCAGGCGAGTACCTTTCCTATTCTGGGGCTGCGCTGATGATTTGTCAGGTTTGCGGCGGAACCTCGAAACGTCTGTTCCAGAAATATGCGTATTGGATCTGCGAGTGTACGCAGTGCAAGCACCGCTTCTGTGATTTTGAGCCGTCACCCGACCATGTAGACCGAGTCTATTCGGATGCCTACTTTTTTGAGGGGAAGGATGGCTATCCCAATTATCTGGGTGAAGAGAATCTGCTGATCGCTCATGGTGAGCGTTATGGTAGACTCCTCGCGCGGTATATGAAACCAGGCCGCGTGCTGGACATTGGCGCTGCGGCCGGTTTCATCCTCAAAGGCCTGCAATCTACAGGCTGGCAGGGTGTCGGCATAGAACCCAATGCTCGTATGGCGGCTTATGCAGCCGAGTGTCTTGGCCTCGATGTCCGTGCTGGTTCCCTGGAGCAGTGTGAAGTCAACGAGACTTTTGATCTGGTGACCATGATACAGGTCATCGGCCACTTCTATGACTTGGAGTCTGCGCTGATGAAGGCGGCCAGAGTGACCCGCCGCGGTGGATACTGGCTGATCGAATCGTGGAATAAAGACAGCCTTGTGGCCCAGCTATTTGGCAAGAACTGGCATGAGTACAGCCCGTCCAGCGTTCTGCGCTGGTTCGGGCCAGCCGATCTGAACCGGGCTGCGGCAAAGTTCGGCCTTGTGCCTATTGCCCGGGGCCGCCCAAATAAGCAGATCAACCTCGACCATATCGAGTCGCTGCTGAGTTACAAGCTTTCTCACCCAGCAGTGAAGACGATAGTCTCGAGGGCCTTCGGTCTGTTTCCGAAGCACATGACTGTACCCTATCCTAGTTTTGATTTGTTCTGGGTGCTGTATCAGAAGAGCGCGTAAAGTGGTATGGTCCACGCGGGAAATGATCTGCACTGAGGATAGACTCCCTTACTAACAGCCGTGGTGATCTGGTCTCGGATCCTCCATTTCCGGCTCCAGAGCATCACCACATCGTCAAAGGATACGCTGCAATGCAAGAAGAATTGGTCGCGATCATCTTCGATACCCTCGAAGAAATGCGGAAGACAGGTGAATTCGTCTATGAGGATTCACTTTCCATTGAGACGCCGCTGTATGGCGGCAAGGACGGCAAGCTGGATTCGCTGAGCTTGGTCAAGCTGATCATTGCTGTCGAGCAGGGCATTCAAGATCGCCTGAACACGACGGTGAGTCTCTCTGATGCGAAGGCGCTGTCACAGTCCAGAACCCCGTTCCGTTCGGTCTCCACGCTGGTGAATCACGCCACCACAATCATTGGCCTTGAGGCAAAATGAACGCACCCATCACCCTGATTACAGGGACTCGAAAAGGGATCGGTCGATTTCTGGCCGAACATTACCTGCAATTGGGGCATCATGTGATCGGGTGCAGCCGTGCGCCAGCAGAGTTCGAATCTGAAAACTATACACACTTCACGCTCGATGTGACCGATGAAGAGGGTGTGCGCCAGATGTTCGCTTCTGTCCGGCGCAGCTTCGGCTATATTGATAACCTCATCAACAATGCCGGCATTGCCGCCATGAATCACTCGCTCCTGACGCCAGTAGCCAGTGTGCGGCAGGTGCTGGAAACCAATGTCATCGGCACCTTTCTCTTCTGCCGTGAAGCCGCTAAGCTGATGCAGGGACGGCGCAAGGGCTGCATCGTCAATTTCTCCACTGTCGCCGTGCCGCTCAATCTAGAAGGCGAGTCCGCCTATGTAGCCTCCAAGTCGGCTGTGGAGGCTTTGACCAGGGTGCTCGCCCGCGAGTTTGCTGTCTTCGGCATTACGGTCAACGCAGTTGGCCCTGTGCCCATTGAGACGGATTTAATTCGAGGGGTTCCTCCCGACAAAATCCAGCAGCTTGTGGCTCGTCAGGCCATTCGCCGCCTCGGTACACCGGAAGATGTATCCCACGTGGTTGATTTCTTCATCAGCCCGTCCAGCAGCTTTATCACCGGACAGATCCTCTATCTAGGGGGTGTGAATTGAGCAGTGCCACTTACATCGAGTTCTTGCTTGAGCGGTTCCGCCAGAATCCGGAGAATGACGCGATTGTCTGGTCTGACCGGCGGTACTCCTACGGTTGGCTGGCTGATACAGTGACGCAGTGGGTCGATACCCTGGAAATCCAGAATGTGCCTCGCGGGGCGGTCGTTAGCCTGGAAGCCGACTTTTCACCCAATGCCATCGCCCTCATGCTCGCGCTCATTGATCGCGGGTGTATCCTGGTTCCGCTGACCTCGTCAGTGGGGCAGAAGAAACCGGAATTCCGTGCTATCGCGGGAGTCGAATCGATCATCGAAATCGCCAGCGACGACCAGATGGAGCACCGTCCTACGGGAGTCCAGGCGGCGCACGAACTCATCCTCAAGCTCAAGCAGGCCGGCCATCCTGGTTTGGTCCTGTTCTCATCGGGTTCGACTGGCAAGAACAAGGCGGCCCTTCACGACTTCGTGCCGCTCCTGGAAAAGTTCAAAGTGCCACGGCACTCCATGCGGACGATCACCTTCCTGCTGTTCGACCATATTGGCGGTGTCAACACATTGCTCTACACCTTGTCGAATGCGGGCTGTGTTATCACTGTGAATGATCGCTCACCCGACGCAGTTTGCGCGACAGTGGAAAAGTTCAGAGCAGAACTGCTGCCCACTTCGCCAACCTTCCTCAACCTGCTGCTGTTGAGCCGTGCCTACGAGCGCTATGACTTGTCATCGCTGAAGATGATTACCTACGGCACCGAAGTGATGCCGGAAAGTACGCTCCAGCGCATTCATAGCATTCTGCCCTCGGTGAATTTGCTGCAAACCTACGGCCTGTCGGAGGTGGGTATCCTCCGTTCCAAGTCGAAGTCATCCGACTCCCTCTGGATCAAAGTGGGGGGGGAAGGCTTCCAGACGCGCATTGTCGATGGCATGCTGGAGATCAAAGCCGAGTCCGCAATGCTCGGCTATCTCAACCATGAGAGTCCCTTTACCGAGGATGGCTGGTTCCGTACCGGTGACGCCGTGGAGGTGGATGGGGAGTACATTCGCATTCTGGGGCGGAAGTCTGAGATCATCAATGTTGGCGGTGAGAAAGTTTATCCGGCTGAGGTTGAAAGCGTTGTGCTTCAGATGGACGGAGTCGAGGATGCGATTGTGGTCGGTTCCCCGAACCCCATTATGGGAAATATCGTTGAGGTACAGGTCAAGCTCTCGACTGACGAGTCCTTGGCCGAGTTCCGCAGCCGCATGATGGCCTTTTGTCAAGGACGCCTGGCCCGGTTCAAGATTCCCCAGAAAGTGGTGCTGTCTGAGCGTGACTTGCACAGCGACCGCTTTAAGAAATTACGAGGTAACCATGCAAACCGCTGAAAAACCACGCTTGACTGGTGCCGATGAGCTGGATACTGGAACTCGCTTCCACATTCGCCAGGTCGATATCACCGATACAGTCGGCATTGACCGCACGACTGAGCTGCACATGGATCTGCTCGGATTTGGGCCGATGGCGCAGTTTGGTGACCGTGTCATTCGGGACACCATCTATGTGAGTGCGCTGCAAGATGGTCTCCTGGAAGTCGCGGTTGCGGAAGTGGATGACCGTCCCGCCGGCTTTATTGCCTATACGCTCAAACCGCACGACTTTCATTCTCTGTTGATCCGCAACCATCTGCTCAAAGCCGTTTGGGTGATGGCACTGGCTTTGATTACCAACCCTGCACGTCTCCGGCATATCCCCCGCGCCTTGAAGGTCATCTTTTCGCGGGATGAGCTTCCTAGTTTGGTCCAGGACATCAAGACCGAAGTAGTCTGTTTTGGTGTGCGCCCGGAGTATCTCACCCCAGCATTTGTCAAGGAGACAGGTCTGCGGGTCGGTATGCGTCTGCTCGATCATGCCTTCGACTACTTCCGGCAGCATGGCTTTAACCGAACGCGGATGATCGTAGACGCGGATAATACGCGCGCGCTGCTGTTTTACCAGTCGCTCGGCGCGGAGCTGACAGCCTGTGTGTTCGGCGGAATACCCTCCTACATTGTGGAAATTGATCTGGATGCCCTGTGAGGGCGTCCAATCACCGGCATGGTTTCCACTTAGTCTTCTCTCATTCCACTGTGGGATGTAAGGCGCTCAGTTGAGAGCATCTCACACTGGTTCTCCCCGATGAACAGCGATTAAGGTGTCAGCAAGGTAACCCTGAATACAATCCGACTAAACATGTGGCTTGCCTTCTTGCCTCTGGCTTAGGATTAATTATGACGAGCATTCCTCACCCCGACTCGGTTCTCCAATCGCAGACCCGGCCCGCCGCTTCCGAAAGTACCGAAGGGGCAGGATCACAGCGTCTCGCCGCCATTGATATGCTGCGCGGCGTAGCGATGCTGCTGATGGCGCTCGATCATTGGGCGGCGTTTGCTCGCATCAATCTGATGGCCGAAGGCTACAACGGCAAGCGCTTTCCGTTGGGGAATTGGGCGGAAATCTTCACCGGTCTCGTCACCAATCTGTCATCAGGCATCTTCTTTACGCTGGCCGGCACCAGCATCGCCTTCTTTGAACGCAGCCGTCGCAAGCGCGGTTGGACCGAGTGGGACATCACCCGTTTTCTCTTGATCCGGGCGGGCATTCTGTTGGTGCTCGATCAGGTCGTCAATTTCGTCGGCTGGCACGTCACGGATTTACCTCTCTTTGAGGTCTTGTCTGCAATAGCCTTCAGCATGATTATTCTTTCGGTGGCGCGGCTGCTCCCGCTGCGAATCATCGCGCTTCTCTCGGCGGCTTTGTTCATTCTGTTCCCGCTGTTCGTACAGGCTTTTCCGCCCAACCCTGATCAACCGCTGTCTGCCATCACAACCATCCTTTTCCAGAATCATCGTGACCAGGGCTTCCCCGAAGTTGAAGATCCACTGCTGGGCCGGTTGAGTCTGATGTTGGCTGGCTACGTGCTGGGACGTCTGCTGTCTCAAGGTAAGATCAGCATTTCTCCGCGCTGGCTGTGGGCTGCGCTAGTGGGGTTTGCTGCTTGGTTTGTGCTGCGCCTAGGACTGCTGCAAGGTTATGGTGATTTCTTGCCGTACCAAGCTGGCGCGCCCTGGATCGATTTCTTCATCGACAACAAGCACCCACCGAGCCTCACATTCCTGCTCTTTAACATGTCCTGGTCGCTGGTTCTGTTGGTACTCATCAATGCGATATCACCCCGCCTGAGCAAGACCTGGTTGGGCTGGGCATTGAGCGTGCTCGGCCAGACCTCACTGTTCTTCTTTGTTTTCCACATGCTCTTCTATCGTCTGCTGGTCACCCTGTTCTCGGATGGGGCGATAATCCCGTCATCCTGGCTTGGCGATATTGCGCTTCTTCGCTTGTTCATCGACTGCGCTTTGACTTTTATCGTACTCCTGCCCATTTGTGCCTGGTATCGTAATCTAAGGCGAAAACATGTTATCTTGAGCTATCTGTAAAACGATGGTGCGTTCATCTCTTGTGTTGTTGGCAGTTGTTGAGGTTTTTGAGGATGAACGCAGAGCGATGGGGAGATAAATCTTGACGAGAAGAAGCTGTAAGTATCTTCTTCTGGCTGCTGTGGTGGTGCTCGTTGGTGGGTTGGTCATCACTTCTGTGACTGCCCAAGCTGCCGGATATTCGCTGCGCTTCTATGGCACTGGGACAGGTGACATTGATCGGGTGAAGATACCGGTTGACCCGACCAATTCAGCCGATGTGGGCGGTAGCTTTACCATCGAGTTTTTCATTCGCGTTATCCCAGGACAAAACGGGAGTGGAGCCTGCACGACGGGGAATGCAGGTTGGACGAGCGGCAATACGATTGTAGATCGGGATGTTTTCGGAACTGGCGATTTTGGGGATTACGGGATTTCATTGTTCGGCCTGAGTGGGGTGATTGCCTTCGGTGTGAGCGATGCGGTTAGCGGCGAGACTGTTTGCGGCACACGCAGTGTCATCGACGGCAGTTGGCATCACATCGCCGTCACGCGCAATGCCGCTACAGGAGTGCTCGCTCTATTTGTCGATGGCGTGCCGGATGGAATAGCCACCGGGCCAACCGGCGACATCAGCTACCGCGACGGACGAGCAACGACTTGGCCCAATGACCCTTTCCTCGTCCTCGGAGCTGAAAAGCATGATCTTGGTCCCGCGTTCCCTTCTTACAGCGGCTGGTTCGACGAGCTGCGGATTTCGACCACTATCCGCTACACCGGCGCATTCATACCGCCAACGCAGCCGTTTGTGACCGATACCAGCACAGTCCTGCTGTACCACTTCGACGAGGGAACTGGCAATCTGGTCGCTGACTCTTCTGGGAATGGTACGAACGGAGTCCGCCAGCCGGGGGGTAGCCCAGTAGGGCCAGAATGGTCCGCGGAAACGCCTTTCGCCACTTTGCCACCCCCAACTCTGCCGACCACGCCGCCGTCAGGCGGTACTCCTATCCCGCCTTCGACCGGTGGGGGGGCTTCATCGAGCGGGACAGATACGAGTGTCAGCAGCGTGCCGCTGGTTCCCCTCTGCGTGGATCTGCCAGCGTCCGCAAACAGCGTCATTCAGACCCAGGTGTCATCGCAGCATTTTGAAATCCGGTGCCGCCTGCTGGTGCTGAACAGCCAATACCATCAGGAGTCCCACCCAGCCAATATTGGCAATCAGAGCGTCATTGATGCCGGCATTATTCACGCAGTCGATGTATTCAGTCCAACTGGGCTGAAGTCCTTTGAGGCGGGGTTGGTCATCTGCTTCCAGGGTGCGGGGCAGCTTGTCTTCTTGGGGAGCAATGAAGCGCCACGTGGTGTTCGCCTGTTGGCGTCAGCAAACCTGTATGCTGGTTTTACTTGCAGTGTGCTGTCCGAACCGGGGACTGTCGTGCTGACCATCAACACGCCAGCCTAGTCTGTAATCTTCCTTTAGGGACGGCGTAGTCCTTCCCTACGATGTGCCGCTTGTGGACCAATCGCTGAATTCGGGTGGGTTTTCCTGGTTTTGCTCACCTCAATTCTCTGATGACCACGCCCTGGAATGTGGTGTACTATGAAACGGCCTCGCGTCGGGATTTTCCTTCGTGCCCTAACAGCCGTCGTGTTGTTGGGTGCCCTCTTCTATTTCATTGATCGGGATGCACTGCTCAAGACATTCGCCTCGGTCAGTCTCCCCATCTATTTTCTAGGGCTTCTGGCTTTTGTGGGTACAATTCTCACTTGGACTCTGCGCTGGCATTTGCTGATGCGCGCCTCCGGCGAAGGCATCAGCTACCGGAAGTCTTTGATGACCCTAACCATCAGCATGTTCTTCTCGATGTTCCTGCCGACCATCGTTGGGACCGATCTGGGGCGCGTTTATGAGTTGGGTCGCGACGACCGCTTCCGCAAGTCTAATCTCGTCTCCACGGTGCTCTTGGATCGCTTGATGGGGCTGATGACCATTTCCCTGATGGCGATGATCGGCTTGGTGGTCGGCAGCCAGTTTGCGGCCAATCAGGGTGTAGTCCTCACTGTGGTCGGGACCATCGTCGGCCTGGTTGGGGGATGGGTTCTGGTTTTCAATAAGCGTGCCGAAGCGCTCATCTTTGGGCTGATTGCGCGTATCCCTCTGGTCAACCGTTTCACAGAACTGATTCACAAACTGTATACGGCCTTATACCAGTTGTACCGGCGTCCCGGTCTCATGGCGCGGGCCGGCAGCGTATCGGTTGTGAACAGCTTGTTCACCATCGTTGCCACGCTGCTGGCTGCCCGGTCGATTGGCGTTAACATCGATGCCATCTACTTCTTCATCTTCATGCCCATCATCTGGATCATCATCACCATCCCGATTTCGTTGAGCGGCCTGGGCCTGCGGGAAGGTGCATTCGTCTTCTTCTTTTCACAAGTCGGCGTCACCCCCAGCGATGCGGTTGCCATTTCGCTCCTGTACTACTCGTACAATGTCGTCATCGGCGTTGCTGGTGGGCTGATCTTGTTGTACTCTTCGCTGCGGCAAACCCGTGACATCTCTGAAGCGCAGGCCTGAACTTAGATCGTTGGAGTTAAAGTTGGCTGTACTACAAGCACATGAAGAGAGGGCCGGTCGCGTGGTAGGCTGGGGCATGTTGGCGCCGTTCTCCAACCGCGTGACAGGAATCCTCGTCGGTTTGCTGGTCGTCGTTCTGGTTGGGCACTTTCTGTCGCTCACGATCTACCCGACTGTGTTCATCGACGAAGGCTGGTTAGCTAACACCTCTTGGAGCTGGCTCAAGACCGGTGTTCCTTTTGACCTGATCCATTCCGGTGCGCTTGACCAGTTCGGTTACGCCTGGCTGACCGATAACTTCATCGGCCAGGCCCCCTATGCGCTTGCCTACCAATTAATTGGCCTCGGCCTGTTCCAGACCCGGTTGGTCTCATGGCTGTTCAGCATCGTCCTCATCGTCGCCACCATCCAGGTAGGCCGGCGCTTGTTCGATCTGAACACTGGCCTGCTGGCCGCGCTGCTGCTGACTCTGAGCATGCCCTATCTTCAGTCCAGCCGCCAGCGTCAGGATGTCATCCTGGCTGCCATGATTATGGTGAGTTTCTGGCTGGCCTTGTATGCCCTCGATTCGGAGAAAGTCTGGGCGCATTTCTTCTCTGGTCTGGTGTTAGGAATTGGCTTTGATGTCCACCAGACCTCAATCATATTCATCCCCGCGCTGGGGGCGCTGTATCTCCTTCATTACAAGAAACGGCTGCTCTTCGCCCGGGGCACCTGGCTCGTTGGGATTGGCGGCGCAATGGGCTTAGGATACTATGCGGTCACCCATATGCTGCCCAACTATGAAGTCTATTCCAAGTTGATGAGTTTCTACTTCGTCAGCGGAGCCGATGCCCGCATCCCGTTGACGAATCCGGATATTATCCTCGAGTCGGCTGTCCGCGAATTATCCCGGTACCGCTTCCGCGAAAATCCTATCGATCTCGTCATGATCGCGGTGGGCACACTGGCTTTGCTCTATCGCCGCTCAAAGAGTGACCAGTGGCTCCTCACCTATACAGCTGTTGCGTTCGCCAGCTTTATTCTGCTCAGCAGCAGCAAAACCCCTCTCTATGCCATCGATCTGTACCCGTTCTTCATGCTCATTGTGGCTGCTGGCGCTGCAGCGCTGATCCAGATGGCTCAACGCCCCGTTGTGGCGCGGATCGGTTTGATCGCCATCGTCGCCTTTGTGGGCTTTGGTCTGGTACAGACTGCTGCGCGCATCTACAGTCAGCGTGACTATAATTACTATGCCATCACTGACCGCATCCGCGAGGTCATCCCGCAAGGGGAGCGCATCTTGGGGATGCCAACCTGGTGGCTGGGGTTTTCCGACTACGACTATATCTCCAGCCTTAACATCGCCTACTATCGGTTCTTTAATCAAATGAACGTCCAGCAGGCTTTGGCACAGATTCGCCCGGACTACATCATCGTTGATGACGCGCAGCGTGCGGTTTTGGTGGATCCTGGGCAGAGTCTAGTGCAGGGCATGAATGTGTATGCCGTCTCTCGCCAGGAGTTTGACGCCGTGCTGGAATCACAGGCTGAGCTGGTACTGGAGTTCACTGATTCCTGGCAGGGAACATTCCAGGTTTATCACCTCACCTGGCCGGAATAGTTGGCAGTCACGCGATAGTTCTCGCCATGCCACTTCACCGGTCGATGCGGTAGTGCTGCTGGTACCATTCCCAGGTCTGGCGCAGACCTTCCTCGATGGGTGTTTGGGGATTGAACCCCAGCAGGTCACGAGCGCGGCTGTTATCGCAGTAAGTGATCAGCGGCTCACTGTCCGGGATCGGCGCGTCCTGGATGATCGCTTTTTTGCCGATTAGTCCTTCATAAATCTGAATGAACGCAGTCAGCGAGATCGGCCGTCCGCAGCCCAGGTTGATGATCTGGTACCCCATTGGCCGTTCCAGCGCCGCCGCTATCCCAGCTACGCAGTCATCCACATAGGTCCAGTCTCGCTGAAGGGATCCACCCCCATACGCCTGAATCGGCTTGCCGTTCAGGATAGCCTCAATCGTCTTGATCGGCATCATGTCTGGACGACCACCCGGTCCGTACACGTTGAACAGCCGGAGGACGGTGACGTTGAGCTTGAACAGGTGATGGTAGGTGTGCGCGAACAGCTCTGCGGCCCGTTTACTGGCCGGGTAGGGGGCCAGCGGCTCGTCAGGCGGATCCGCTTCCCGGAAGGGAATGCGCTGCGTGCGTCCATACACCGAAGAGGTCGATATTTGGATAAATACCTCAACGTCATGCCGCCGCGACTCGTCCATCAGGGTGACGCTGCCAGAGGTGTTCACATCGCTGTACAGCCGTCCGTTGTCAATCGAGTAGCGCACTCCCGCCATTGCGGCCAGATGCGCAACTCGTTTAATTGGGTAGCTTCTGAATATCCACTGCACGAGCGCTTCGTTGCGAATATCTCCTTCAATGAATTCAGCGCCGCTGCCCACTATTGCCAGGTTCGCCCGCTTGATTGATACATCGTAGTACGGGTCAAGGTTATCGAGGATGACGACAGGTTCGTTTTTCCCCAGCAAATGAGCGGCCAACCTGCTGCCAATAAAACCAGCCCCGCCCGTGATAAGTGTGGTCATATAAAGTTTTGGTCACTCACTTGTATGACATATGTCAAATGCTTCGGTTGATCATGTGCTCAAGAATTCCCATATGAACAGGATTCTCCCCAGGTCAGTATATCTGGCTGTAGCACGGACGGCTACTGTGCCTATCGCATGTTGTCTCGATGAATTCGCACGTTCCGCTCTTTTGTGCATCTCTTTATAAAAAGTGGTATCTTCAAGGTCGGTCGCATATCATCAGACGCTCTGTCTTGAAATAAAGGAGGATCTCATGCAAAGTCGACGTTCTATAGCGCTGCTCTTAAGTGTCATCATAGCGCTGCTGGCCTTCAATATCACCGCAGCCCAATCCGGTGACATCGGAAGCGAATCCAATCCCATTCAAGTCTATTTCGTCCCGTCCGTTGAGGCGCAAACCATCACCACTGGTGGCGAAGTCATGGCGGAAGCACTCAAGGCAGCCACTGGTCTGAACTTTGAAGTGTTTGTGCCGACCTCCTATGCAGCGACAGTTGAAGCAATGTGCGCCTCGCCCAGCAATTCCATGGGCTTCATCCCAGCTGCCGGTTATGTCATCGCCAACAACCGCTGTGGTGTTCAGGTTGAAGCGGCTGCGGTGCGCCGTGGTTGGAATGTCTACTGGGCAGCCTATATTGTGCGTCGTGACAGCCCGATCTATACCTTCGGCGATCTGGCTGGCAAGAGTTGGGCTTATCCGGATGCCGGTTCGACTTCTGGGTTCATTGTCCCATCAGTCGAGATGCAAGCTGCTGGCATCGAACCCGGTGAGCGCGTTGAGGCCGGTGGACATAACCAGGTTGTCCAAGCAGTTTATAGCGGCGAAGTCGACTTTGGAACCACCTTTTTCAGCCCGCCGCTTGTCCCTGGCGCGCCTTGGCGCATCGGCGATCTGCCGGAACCGTATGATCTGACAGTCGATGAGTCTCGTATCGGCGAAGATGGTAACCTGTATGTTGGTGACATTCGCATCCTTGACGCCCGCGCCAACATCCGTGAAACTGCGCCTGATGTTATCGATAACGTGCGTATCCTCCGTCTGAGCGCTCCGATCCCGAACGATACGCTCAGCTTTGGACCGGACTTCCCAGCCGACCTCAAAGCGCAGATCATGGAAGCTTTGTATGCCTTTGCCCAAACGGAATCTTGGGGACAGTCCATCGGTAGTGAAGACTTTTACGGTTGGAGCGGCCTCGCCCCCATCACTGATGACGCCTATAATCCGGTTCGTCTCCAGTTCGAGATCCTCGGTTTGACCGAAGAGGACATTTTCGGCGGCTAGTCTGCCCCTTCCATTCACTTGGTGCAGCGGGCAGGGAATCAACTCTCTGCCCGATCCGCTGATAAAGAGGCCCAATGCTCAGCGTTCAGAACCTCACCAAAATTTATGAGAATGGGTTTGTCGCCCTCAGGAACATCAATCTAGATATTCCTGATGGGCAGTTTGTCTCGATCATCGGCTTGAGCGGCTCTGGTAAATCCACCCTCTTGCGCTGCATCAACCGCTTGATCGACCCAACCGAAGGGCGAATCATCTGGAATGGGGTGGATATCACCGCTATCAGCGATGATGAACTGCGGCAGGTTCGCCGGCGTATTGGCATGGTCTTCCAGCAGTTCAACTTGGTCAAACGATCCAGTGTGATCACCAATGTGCTGTCTGGTCGTCTGGGTTATCTCAATCCCCTCTTCAGCCTCGTCAACTACTTCCCTCGCAGCGAAAAAGAACGCGCCCTGGCCGCTCTGGATCGCGTCGGCATTGCCGAAAAAGCGTACAACCGCGCCAGTTCGCTCAGCGGTGGTCAGCAGCAGCGTGTTGGCATCGCGCGTGTGTTGATGCAGGAACCGGAGTTGATCCTAGCTGATGAACCGGTCGCCAGCCTCGACCCAGCGACCTCCCACTCAGTTATGAAATATTTGCAATTGCTGAATAAAGAAGATGGTCTGACCATTTTATGCAGCCTGCATTTCTTGAGTTTGGCTCGCACCTATGCTGACCGTGTGGTCGCCCTCAAAGACGGTGTCCTTGAATTCGATGGCCTTCCTAGCGAAATTGATAACGAGCGGTTTAAGCAAATTTATGGTGAAGACGCTGTTGAAGTTGAAATCAGTTGACCTGAGGAACGGACGATGAACTCACCTGCCCAATCTTCCCGCTCCCGCAGCGCCTTGAACCGCCTTATCGTCGTTTTGATTGCTGCTGTTGCTCTGGTTGTTTTTGCCTATGGCTGGGATGTTACCGACATTGATTTCAGCGTGACTCAGCAGCCGCAGCGCCAGAAGAATGTCGGCAATGCCCTTCAGGAACTGCTTTCCCCCAACGTCTTCGAGCAAGAATACAGTGTCCAGAATACCACCGCAGCCTTCTTGATGACGTGCAGCGACGGTTTTACTCTGCCGCCTCCCCAGCTTAGTCCCGACCAACCCTATATCGAAATTGAACCTGCCTGCGGCAGCAGCGGCGATCTGGTGACGGTGCGCGGCTATAACTTCTTTCCTAATTCGCTTACCCGCATCAACTGGATTGGGGTGGATGGCGAACGCCGTATTCGTCAGGTGATCGGCACCGAAGAGGATAATTTCGTCGCGGATGGCAGCGGCCGCTTCAGCGTCCAGATCGAAGTCCCGCGAATTCGTGGCAGCGGTGGCCAGAGCCACACCATCGAGGTTCAAAGCCGCTTCCCGGTTGGAGTCCCGCACCTGAGTGAAACAACGGGCTTGGTCATCGAAAGGATGATCGAGACTATCTTCCTTGCGTTGATCGCGACCGCGATTTCGATCCTACCCTCCGCCATCCTCAGTTTCTTTGCTGCTCATAACCTGATGCGTCCGGTTCGTATTCCGGTCGGTAATTTGCTGGTGGGCTTCACTTTGGCCCCGGTTGGCTACTTTCTGGGTGCGCTTTTCCTCAGCCGGTTAGGAGAGGTTGCGCTCAGCTTGGGAAATGGCGGAATTGCCGCGCCTGCTGCTGGAATTGTCGTTCTTTTCGGCGCAGTTGCCTCGACTTCGCGCCTCCGAGGAAATACTCTGCCGCCTACTAAATCCCCACTCCGATCGATCTTCACGACTCTGCTGCTAGGTGTTGTGGTCATTATTGTCATCGGCTTAATTGGCGGTATAGCGTTCGTCATCGGCCGGATTGCTGCTAATGACATTCTGGGCTATGTCACCCGTTTCATCGGCTCACTCAGCGAAATCATCCAATTGATCTTGACTCCGCTCTCGGGGATTGTCGGTGCGTTTGTGATGGCTTCGATTGGCGGGACGCTCACTCAGACCGCCCTGCGGCAAGTCGCCGGGATTGCCAGCCATATCCTCGGCGCGGCGCTGGGGGCTTTGGCCGGCGCAATTCTGCTCGGCATGGTAGCTTCCATCAGTCTGTCAGCGGCCTGGTTAGGCCTCCTCATCCCTGTGACGGTCGCAGCTCTCACATCGCCGATCTTGCCAGAGTTGTTTCGCCGCTATGCTAAGATCGGCCCCCGCCCCGTCAGAACGCAGACTGTCCTCCTAACTACTTTGTCCTGGTTAGGGGCTTTGATCGGCTTTGTTGCAGCTTTTTCGGTGATGGATATTACACGGCCACTCGTTGAGGGAGTGCTGCCGCCTCGTCACGTGCTGGCGTCACTGGCCGGAGTTGAAGTCTATGAGTATGTTGCCAGAGCAATGCTGATTGGTGCAGCCGTCGCTGGAATTATTGGTGGGCTGCGCGGCACCCGCGCCAATTTTGCCATTGGCACGGTTCTCTACAACACCACTCGGACGATCCTGAATGCGCTCCGCTCCATCGAGCCGCTCATTATGGGGCTGGTCTTCGTCATCTGGGTCGGCATCGGTCCGTTCGCTGGTGTGCTGGCGCTGACCCTGCATTCGATTGCCTCCTTGGGCAAGCTCTACTCCGAACAGATCGAAACCATCGACAGCGGACCCATCGAGGCGCTGCAGAGCACGGGCGCCAACCGCTTGCAAACCATCATCTATGCTGTTGTCCCGCAGATCATCCCCTCCTACATCGCTTTCACCATGTATCGCTGGGACATTAACGTCCGCATGTCTACGATCATTGGCTTTGTCGGCGGTGGTGGAATTGGTTTCCTGCTCCAGCAGCAGATCAATTTGCTGCGCTACCGGGATGCTGGCGTTGCTGTGCTGGCTATTGCCATCGTCGTCTCTATCTTGGATTATGCCAGTGCTGCCATCCGCGAGCGCTACGTGTAACCCTGGGCACAGTTGGTCGGGCTGCATCTTTTGGGGCGCAGCATCCTGAAGAGCCTGTATTTTTATCTGCTCTGCGGTCCGACTGTGCCTGCTAAGTAGGCGGGAGTCGCCGCATAGTCACCGCTGCTTTCCACGAAGCCCATCAAATCCAGCGCTTCCTGAACATGCGGGTTCGCCATGAACAAATCCCAGACGAATCCATCCTGCCAGTTGGCGATCATCAGGAGAACATCCCCCTGGTCGATTCCGATGTGTTCCCGCGAATACCAGTCTTTATCTGCATTGATGGCGCTGACAAAGCCGTATTCGCGCCACACGCGCGAACTATATTCACGCAGCAGTGCTCGCATTCCTTCGAACGCAATCTCCGGCGTGAAGGGCAGGCAGGCGGCTGAAGCGTATGGGGCTATCGTTCCGTCATGGTTTCCATCTGCGGCGCCATAGGCTCGGTAGCCTGATGGCCCGTCGGATGCGCTCAGCCCCCACACGCCGTGTTGGTAGCTCAGGTACCGATTGCTGTGCCGGACGCTGAACTGCCGGTTGCGCTCGCAGGCACGGGCTGTGTTGTTCCAGTAATTGGCATAGGCATCCTCCAGCCCGCGCAGCTTCAAGAAGGCCTGTGGGTACTGGTAGACGAACAGGGGTTCACCCGGTAGATAAACTGAGCCGTCCGCACGGTTGATTGGCCGCCGCCAGTTGTCCCAGGCTTTGGCTGAAATCGGGTGCGTCGGCGAGCCAATCGCCAGCACATACAGGATCAAACTCTCATCGAAATGATCCCAAGACGTATCCAGGAATCCGCTCTCCGGCTTCCAGCCCATTCGCGGGAATCTGCCGCCGTTGAGCATCCAGTCCCACTCGACGTTCTCGTACAGCCGGCTAGCTAGTGCTTGAACCTCCGTGCCTTCAAAGTACTGCCCGGCGACCAGTGCTCCAGCGACCAGTAGTGTTGTGTCGATGGATGAAAGTTCACTGCTCCACACGCGCGTGCCAGTTTCCATATCGACGAAATGGAAGAAGAACCCGTGTGCCCCTTCAACACTGCCCTCTAAGAATGAAAGCAGCGTTCTCCTGACCCGCTCATAACCCTCATCCGCTGTAATCCAACCACGGTCGATCCCAACTGGAATCGCCGCCAGCCCAAATCCCACTGCCGCGATGCTCGCCACTGAATTCGGTGCGCTGCGGTCTTTAATCAAGCCATTCTGGGGATTGGCTTCCAACCAGAAGTAATCGAAGGTCTCGCGGGCGACCGCTGCCGCTAGGGCCGCATCTTCCATTTGGAGCAGGTGGTCAACTTCTTCGCGGTAGCGTTCATCAGACGATCCCCTCTCCGCTGCGCTGGCCGGCTCGCTGCCGACCAGATGAATATCACCCACGTAGAACGGCTCCTTCAGCGGCACCTTGCCTGCGCTGCCTCCATCCTTGAAGAAGGACAAATACAGCACATATGCACGTTCTGCGTCAACTTCCTGAATGACCGGATCAAGCGTGAACAGCACGGTGATCCACCCACTCGAACCGCTCGCCTTGCCGAACAGCCCGCTGACCCAACGCCAGCCTTGGGTGACATCACCTAATCCTAGAAAGAAGGTATTGGGGTTAACCGTATTCTCCTCCGGCAGGTATACATCGATCTGTATCTGCCTGTAGTTCAGCCACACCTGCAAATCGCTGCCGCTGATGGGGTAGGCCAGTTTGGTTTCGTCACTGCGTCCGCTCGGCGTGATCATGACCGCCGGCCTACCATCCGCTTCGCTCATCACAAAAGTTGAGCCAGTGCGGTCATCTCCAAGCTGGCTTACATCCAGCGCTGCCCACGGCTCCCAAATGGCCGAGTCTGTCTGGGCGGAAGCAGCGCTGACTGTGAGCATGAACAGCAGCAGTCCGGCCATCCATAGATGGAGTTGATTCAGGTTTCGCATCTCTTACCTCATTCGGCCTGACTGATTCCTGCCCCTTTAAGGGTTGGCACCCCTAAAGATTGAAACACTGACGGCTAACAACTATACCTCAATCTCGACTGCCGTGAATGAAAGCGGTGGCAGCAGCAGTGTGCTGCGGTTCTCATCGAGCCGTGGGATGCTGGCCGTCTGCACCGCGATCTGATAGGGATTTTCAAAGGTGTTGGCTGTTTTGGCATCACTGCCGGTCACCTGGTGTATGGCTCGGATTGTTCTCGGTCGCCCGGCTTGCCAGATGATCTCGGTAGGTAGTGCTTCCGTCTGGCTGCGGTTGACGATGAATACTGCCTGGGTGCTTGTTTCTGCATCGTGAGCAGCAGCGACATCCAGCAGCGGCATCGGGCCGTATCGGGCGGTATCGTAGTGCGGCGCAGACACAGCCACATCCAGCGCCGCGCCGTGCGCCAGATGGCTGAACAGCCTGATCGGGTAGTAAATGGACTGTTTGAGCAGCCCATCCTGCGTGGTGAGGATCGGCGCGATCACATTGACAATTTGCGCCAAGCAGGTGATCTTCAGTACATCGGCTTTGCGCAGGAACACATTCATCCACTGCGCAACGACCAGCGCATCTTCAAGGTTGTAGATTTCTTCAATCAAGTGCGGCGCTTCCGTCCAGCCTCCCTGCGTCTCCATATTCTTGTACCAGACGTTCCACTCGTCCCACGAAAGATAGACATCGTGGATTGAGCGTGTTTTGGCCTTAACATACCGCAGCACCGCAGCCATCGTGTCCACATGGGCTTCAAATTCTGCGCTCGATGCCAAGAAGCTTCCCGTATCATTCTCCCGGTTGTGGGCGTAAAAGTGCATCGAGTGGTAATCCACCTGATCCCAGCATTCTTCCAGGACAATCCGATCCCATTCCGGGTAGGTTGCCATTCCTGTCCCCGATGAGCCACAGGAGACAAGCTGGATCGTCGGGTCATGCCAGCGCATCATTTTGGCGGCTTCGCGCGCCTTGCGACCGTACTCACCTGCTTCCAGATGGCCGATCTGCCAGGAGCCATCCATTTCATTGCCCAGGCACCAGTAACGAACGTTATGCGGCGCAGAGCTGCCGTGCGCGGAGCGCAGATCAGCATAGAGCGTCCCCACTGGAGCGTTGCAGTATTCCACCAAGTTTGCCGCGTCCTGGATCGTGCCGGTTCCCATGTTGACACCCAGCATTGGCTCCGTCTTGATCGCACGGCAGAAGGTGATGAACTCATTCGTGCCGAATTGATTGCTTTCCAGCGACTGCCAGGCCAGTTCACGGCGGCGCGGGCGCTGGTCGAGCGGGCCGACTCCATCCTCCCATCGATAGCCGCTCAGGAAGTTGCCGCCGGGGTAGCGGATGGCGCGGAACTGGAGGTCACGCAGCGCAGCCAGGACATCGGTACGAAAGCCGTGCACATCTGCATGTGGCGAGGCTGGGTCGTAGATACCGCCGTAGATGCACCGTCCCATGTGTTCCGCAAATCCGCTGAAGAGCAGGGGTGAAATCGGGCTGATTACCCGGTTCGTGTCAATGTAAATCTGGGCTGTGGATGCCATAACTGTCCTCATGGGTTATCAAAGAAGGTCGCGGTCTGGCCGGCTCTGATGGCCCGCTGCGGAATAAGATGTTAACACAGCCAGAGAGATGAACAGTAGGGGGTGGCGCTACTGGGTCTGCATGGACTGCCACCAGACGATCTCGAACTCAAGGCGGTTGGGGGTATTGGTGAGATTGCGGGCGTTTGAGCCGTCGGGGTTCATCAGCCACACGTCACCGTCGCGGGCATAGGCGATGGAACGGGCATCGGACGACCAGACAGCATAGGACTCACTGGTGGGAGTATAGGTGAGGCGGGTTTGGGCAGAGCCGTCGGGGTTCATGGAGTAGAGTTCACTATTACCATCACGGGTGGAAGTGAAGAGGATTTTGCTGCTGTCAGGGGCCCAGGACTGGAAGAAGTTGGAGCCGGTGGGGGTGTTGGTGAGTTGGGAGATACTGATAGTCGGCCAGACAGTGACGAGAAAGATTTGACCGCGGCCGTTGAGGTCGGCGCGGAAGACGAGCTTGGTGCCATCAGGGGACCAGAAGGGGGCAACATCATTACCACTCCGGGAGGTGAGGCGGGTGTGGACGGTGCCGTTGGGGTCCATGACGTAGATTTCGGGGCCGCCGGAAGCGGGAGGTAGGTCGGTGACATAGGTGATCCAGACGGCGAAGGGGGAATAGACAGGACGATACTCGTTGTAAGAGGTGCTGGTGAGGCGGGTCGGGGAGGGGATACCGGTGCCGGTGACGGGGATGCGGTAAATGTCACCGCTGCCGCTGCGGCCGCTGGTGAAGAGGATGAAGGAACCATCGGGGGACCAGGCAGGCTCGCGGTCGTAGGCGGGATGGTTGGTGAGGCGGCGGAGGCCGGAGCCATCAGCGTTGACGAGGTAGAGTTCCTCGTTGCCGTCGCGGGTGCTGACGAAGGCTAGTTTGGAGCCATCAGGGGACCAGACGGGCCACTGGTCGAGGGCAGAGCTGACGGCGAGGGGGATTTCAGCGGAGCCGTCAGGATGGCGAGCGAAGACATCGAGATTGCTGGCGGTATTGGCAGTGAAAGCGATCTGTCCCTCTGGAGGATATAACTGGGATTTGGGGATGAACTGGCGGGGCTGGCTGGGGCTTTGCCACTCCAGCTTGATGACGGCGCTGCCGGTGTTCTCGTAGAAGTCGAGGCGGATGTCGTACTTGACGCCTGCGGCGAGGGAGAGGGTACCAGTGGAAGTGAGGGTGGAGGGGGTGTTGTTCCAGGCATTGATGAGGAGTTGGCCGTTGACCCAGAGGCGAGCGCCGTCGTTGTGGGTGACGTAGAAGGTATAGGCTTCGTTGAAGCGAGGCTCGATGCGGCCGGTCCAGCGGATGGAGAAGGTATCGGGGGAGAGTGTCTGGGGGGCACCGGCAGCCATGTCGAGGTTGATGCCGGGACTGAGGAAGGTGTAGCGGAAGGCAGTGAAGTCGGCGTTGTCGTAGAATTCCCCGCGCAGCCCCGTGCCGTTCTGAAAGACATTTTCAATGCGAATGCTGCCATCTGTGCTGCCAAAGGCCAGTCGTGTCCCCTCTGGATTCCAGGCAATGCTCCAGTTGAGTGTTTGTGGTCTTGAAAACTGCCGAATTTGTTGACCTGAAATTGTATCCCAAATTCGTACGGTTCCGTCCCTGCTTGAACTGGCAAGTTGCTGGGTCACGTTCCAGCTTACTGCATCAACAGATTGCGTATGACCTGATAGGGTTTGCAGAACTTGCCCTGTTGCAGAATTCCATATGGTGAGCTTGCCATTCGTATCACCTGTTACAATTTTTGATCCATCTGGACTCCATGTAAGTGAGCCTAATGCTGCACCAGAGATTCTGCCTAATATTGTAAAGTTGCTTAAATCAGAGTTATATCGTAGAAGATTTTCGTAACCTGCAGATACAGCAAGTTGCGTGCTGTCAGGACTCCATTGAATCGCATACATGCCGGAAATCCGTGTGGTAGCAAGGGGTTGGTAAGTAATAGCACTCCATGTCCGCAGTGAAAACTCTTCTTCAAAACTAGCGGTTGCAATTTTGGTGCCGTCTGGGCTCCAAGCTGCAGCCTGCAGCGCACCTTCATGACCAGTGAGGGTTGCTATTAATTGACCACTAGATGCATTCCACACTCTGACCAACTTATCATCACTACCTGTAATAACTTTAGAGCTGTCAGGACTCCACGAAACAGCGTTAATATCTGCAGCAGTGCTAGTAATACTTATAAGCACCTGACCTGAAGGATTCCATATTTTAAGAATGCCATTTTGCCCTGCCCCGGCGATTTTACTTCCATCAGGACTCCAGGCGACTACATATACGTTATTTGTTAAACTGGATTGCCCTAAAATAGTTGATTTCAAAAAAAATGACAATAAGATTGTAAACAAGATACGTGAAATAGTTGTAAGATTTTCAAATAGCATGTTCATAAAGATAAATATCCTTTGTTATATTTTTACCATTGGTGGATGGCAAAAAGTGATGTTAACGTTGTATTCATCCAATTCATTCGGACATCGCCTGGTGCATTAGCGATATCAAGGCATCCGTCTGGTAGACAACCTGCCCAATCGACGTTGAGAAAACCGCCATTGCCCTGTACGCGGTACACCCAATTAAGAAACATGTCAGCGGCGGCTTCTTCTCGCTCAGTGGTCAGAATCGCGCTGCCGGGCAGGTATAGTGCATCAACGACATCGCAAGGATTCTGTTGAAAATCGGTCGGCGGAGCAGAGGGTGTAGGAGTAATTGAACCATCGCAGCGACCCGGCAGAACTGGCGCACTGCCCCAACCACGAGGCCCGCGGCGCCAGTCTGGACTTCTAGTTTTATCAAAAAAGCCATTTCCAAAAACAGCTTGTACCCCAATGTCGGAAGGATTGGCATCTCGTATATTGGCATCCTGAATCAAGCCGAACAAGCTAGATGTTCCGCTAACAGCGCCTCCGGTGCGGTCAACGAAGACATGCCCCAGTTCATGGGTGATGGTGTAAGGCGTCAAGGCAACGCTGTTGCTGCATGTGATGCGCGCTTCGAGCGGATCGGCGTTTTTGTTGGTGATACAGTACGGCTGAGTACCCAGGCTGAATTGAATGCCGGACACAGCGCCGCGCAGATCAGATACCACACGCTTGAAGGTTTGACGGGGTGAGTCATCGGGGGTAGCAGCGTTGAAAATGCTTTGCACCCCCAGTGCAATGGCTGTATCGCGCACACCGAGTAAAAAGGCATTCAGTTGCGCGGCGTTAAAAGGGGTCGTCCAGTCCACGGTTGGATCGAGTGTCACACCGTACTTCAGCAGCTCATCAGCAGCGGAGGGGAGTGTCACATGCGGGCGTGGATTAGGGCAGACAGCCGTACCGGTCGGATCAGCAGGGAGGACGCTGGTAATGGTAAACCCAGCGATGGTATCTTCACCGGGATTGGTGGGGTTATTGGTGCCGGGGATAGGAGTGCCATTCCAGCGGGGCCAATAATAATTATCATGGGCAGTCATAATGGCATTAGATGTATTGTAGATGGCGCTGCCGTTGACTGTGGCATCGCCGCTAACACGGTTGATCTGAAAGACACTGTTCTGAATCTGGACATTTCCGTTGGCGTTGAGGATAGCGCCCCCATAGAAAGCGAAGTTCTGTTGAAAGAGGGAACAGGTTACAGCGAGCGTGCCAGGAGTGGGGGGACCGCTGTTCTGGATTGCGCCCCCGCCTCCCAGGTTTGATGGAAATTGGTTACTGAGGAAAATGCTGTTGTCAACAGCTAGAGAGCCTAGGTTGGTGATACCACCGCCGCCATAGGCAGCGCTGTTGTTTCGGAGGACGACATTATGCATGCTCAGGGTGGAGGCATTCAGGATAATACCCCCGTATCCTCCATAGCCGTAAGTGCCTCCCGTTAAGGTCAAATCTTGCAGGTGCAGTGATCCCGATACATAGAACAAAGTGTTTTGAGTAACTATAGAGCGCAGGATGGTAATTTCACTTCCCAACCCATAAATCTTGAGTGTCTTTTGAATAAAGAGCGGTGTGTTAATGTCATAAGTTCCAGCTTTCACAAAAATGTGAAAAACTGACGGTGGGTTCATATTGGCCGTTTGGATCGCGGTGATAAGTTCGGCGGCGCTTTCAACAACAGCATAAGAATTAGCGGGATCAACAATACTCAAGTTGCTGATGTTATTTTTGAAATGTGTTGGTGGCAGCGGCGTCGGTGTGATGGGAACAGGGGATGGGTTTGGTTGAAGAAGTTCAATTGTTAGCGGTTGGGGCAGGGAAAGGGCAAGATCGGGGGTGGGAGGAAGGGTTTGTGGCAAAGTCAGGCTGTGGACGAGGAGGCCATCGGTACCTAGGAGGGTGAGTGTTCCGGCGGGGAGGGGGGCTGGTTCCGGGAGGCTGATGAGGAGATCACCGTTCAGGCTGAGGGTCAGGGTGCTGGTGGCGGAGAAGCTCAGTAGCCACCAGCCGTCAGTCGGCGGGGTGGCGGTGGCAGTGGCGAGCAGGAGGCCGGTGCGGTAGAGGGTCAGGGTGCCGCTGACATCGAGTGTGACCAAGTAGCCGCCGGTGGTGCTCTGCTGGGTGTAGAGCAGGGCGGTGCCGGTAGTGAGGTAGAGTTGGGCAGTGATGGTGCCAGGGCCGTAGGGAAAGGGGCTGGTGAGAGGGGTGTTAGGAGGCAGGCTGAGGGCGAGGCCATAAGGGGTGGGGAGGAAGGTAGCAAGGGCGGGGAGTGTCCAGCCGGGGATGAAGCCGTGGTCAGTCGAGAAAGGAAGAGTCGAAGGCGGCTGAGTGCTGGCAGAGGCGGTGGAGGTGAGAGAGGGAGTGGGCATCAGGGTGGGAGCAGTGGTCAGGGTAGGGGTCTCAGCAGCAGGGAGGCTGGGTTCGGGGGTAGGGGTGTCGGTGGGGAATGGCGTAGGCGTTTCGGTGTCGGTGAGGAGAGGAGCAGTGGTCAGGGTGTAGGTTTCAGTAATAGGGGGGGTAACGGCTCAGTGGTGGCGTCTTGTGCCAGTGTAGGGCTGCACAGGAGCAGGATCAAACCAACGAAGGGGAGCAGCGGGCGGGCGTTCATGCGCTTACCCTCAGGGATGAGAATATCTATGCAGGTGATTATAGCGTATCATGTATCTTGCGCAAGTCCAACACGCTACTCGTCAGGGAAGCGCAGGCTTATCAGTGGGGAAACGTTCCGCCAGAACGCTTCCCAGCCAGCTCATATCTTCCGTTATCTGAGCGACGGAAAACATTCCCTCAATTGGCCTCGCTGGTTATAACTGTCTAACTGCGTAAGCCTGCTTGAACAGGGCATTTGCGGAAGCAAGTCCCAGCACAAACTGCTGAAGAAGTTATATAAGCGTGTGGGCAAAGGATCGTTTTTCTTCCGCCGTTCTTGCAATCGTTTCTTTTGTAGGAGTCGGCAGGCGTCATCTGGGTGCGCATACTTCAGCGCCATGCTCATGTATCATCCTTGTTGTTGTTCTTTATAACCTGGATACCTGAGCTGCGAAGTACAGTTTTGATTTCTTTTGAGCTGAAGTATGACCTTTGTTGGCATTGCAGGCTGCGGAACTTATTTCCCGCGCCGCATCCAGACCGCCGCTGAGCTGGCCCCGCTCACTGGTATTCCAGAGGTGGTGCTGCGAGAGAAGATGGGTATTGTCCAGCGCCACATCGCTGATAGTGACGAGACCGTCACGATGATGGCATCAGAGGCAGCGCGCCGCGCCATTGCTCAGGCGGGTATTTCTCCGAACGACATCGGCCTAGTCATTTCACATGGCAGCGAACATAAAGACCATCTCGTCTGGAATGCCGCTTCCAAAATCATGTACAACATCGGTGCGATCAATGCCTACGCTTTTGAGATGTATGCTCTGTGCGCGGGGGCACCGATTGCGCTGCATACTGCTCGCGCACTTATGCAAGCCGATGCTCGCATGCGCTATGTGCTGCTGGCGGCGGGCAGCCGCGAAAATGATTTGCTCAATTTCCGCAACGAGCGCTCGCGCTTTATGTTCAACTTTGGTTCTGGTGGTGGCGCATTGCTGCTCGAACGGGGTGCGACTCGTAACCGCATCCTTGGCGCTGCCGCCATCACCGATGGCAGCCTTTCAGAGACAGTGGTGCTAACTCAGGCAGCGGTTCCACAAGAGGAAGCTTCGGTTGTGGGCGAAGTCGCTGGTCGGTTGGATGTGACTGATGCCCATTTCATGGCAGCGCGGTTGGCCGCAGTCTCTCTGCCAAACTTCATCCGGGTGATCGAGGAGGCGGTGGCGCAGAGCGGTGCCAGCATGCACGATATACGATTTCTGGGCATCACCCACATGAAGAGATCCTTCTATCACGAGATTCTGGCGGCCATCGGGCTGACAACCGAGCAGTCGGTCTATCTCGACCATTACGGGCATGTGCAGAGTGTCGATCAGGTGTTAGCGCTAGAACTGGGGCTGGCGCAGGGTAAGATCCACGACGGTGATTTAATTGTCCTGGTGGGGGCAGGGACGGGTTATACCTGGAGCGCTGTCGCTGTTCGCTGGGGGGCTGCATGAGCATTCCTGCCTCGGACTGGATTGCTTTCCACGCCGACCGTACGCCGGATAAGCTGGCATTGATCGACCAGGCTAGTGGACGGCGCTACACCTATGCTGAAATGAACGACCGGGCCGCGCGGTTGGCCTCTTACCTGGGCGATGCGTGGGGCGTAGCACGCGGTGACCGGGTTGCTATCCTGGCGAAGAACTCAACAGAGTATTTCGAGTTTCAGTATGCCTGTGTCAAGCTCGGCGCGCTGATGCTGCCGCTCAACTGGCGGTTAGCGGAACAGGAATTGAGATTCATTCTGCAGGATTCCGGCGCTGTCGGCATACTTTACGATGCCGATTTTGCTGGGCGCATCCCGCCGCTAATGGGCGCGCCCTTGGTGCATCGGTTGCGGATTGACACTGACTCTCAACCTGCTATCGCCGACGACGCGCTTGCTTACGAAGCTGCCATCGCAGCCGCAGAAAACCGTGTAGTGATGTCGCCGCAAACTACCCATGACGACCCGGTGATTATCATGTACACAGCAGGAACAACCGGGCATCCCAAAGGCGTCCTCATCACACATGGCATGATGCTGTGGAACGCGGTCAATATCACCACGCCAACCGGTCTCAACCACGATAGTCTGTTCTATTGTGTGCTGCCGACATTTCACATTGGCGGGCTGAACCTGTATGTCAATCCCTTGCTGCACCTGGGTGGAGCCAGCATCATCGCGCGCCAGTTCGATGCCGGTCTGACTCTCAGGACACTCTCCGATCCTGCTCTCCGAGTGACGCATATGTTTGGTGTGCCGTCGATCTATCTCTTCATGAGCCAGCACCCTGACTTTGATACGACCGATCTGTCGTCAGTGCATTCCTGGGGCTGCGGTGGCGCGCCGATGCCCGTTGCCTTACTGGAGCAGTATGCCCGGCGCGGCATCATCATACAACTGGGCTTCGGCATGACTGAAACCAGCCCAACTGTCTTCCTAATCGACAAACGCCGTGCACTGGAAAAGCCAACCTCGGTGGGTAAGCCGCTTCAGCATACGCGTGTGCGGGTCGTTCGCGACGACTTCAGTGACTGTGCCCCCGGCGAGATTGGCGAAGTCGTGATCAGTGGGCCTAATGTGACTCCGGGCTACTGGCAGCGACCGGATGCCAACCGGGACAGCTTCACCATTGACGCTCATGGGCAGCGCTGGCTTCATTCCGGTGATGCTGGCATGACCGACGATGAGGGCTGCATATACATTGTTGACCGCTATAAGGATATGTATATCAGCGGTGGCGAAAACGTCTATCCTGCCGAAGTCGAGCAGGTGCTTTATGGAATCGAGGGCGTTGCTGAAGCTGCTGTCATCGGCGTGCCAGATGAGCGCTGGGGCGAATGCGGCTTGGCAATTCTGGTCGTCAAAGCAGGCTGCACGCTCGAAGCAGATACCGTCATTGCCCACTGCCGTGCGAACCTAGCGAAGTTCAAAGTGCCGCGTCATGTCGCGTTTATCGACGCGCTGCCGCGTAACGCTGCCGGTAAAGTTCTCAAGCGCGAGCTGCGCACTCATTTTAAGGCGTTCTATTCAGGAGAATGAACATGTCTATTCCGACTATCCCAGGTATCAGCGCGAGGACGATTACCAGCGCCCGGCTGACCACCCGCGTGCTGTTCTGTGGCCCGGAAGATGGAATTCCAGTATTGTTCATTCACGGCAATGCGTCGTCTGCTACCTATTGGGAAGAGACGATGGTTGCGTTACCCGCTGGGTATCGCGGTATCGCGCCGGATCAGCGTGGCTATGGCGAGGCTGACCGCAGTGCCAAGATCGACGCTACACGCGGTATGGGCGATCTCGCCGATGATGCGTTTGCATTGCTAGATGCATTGGGTATCGAGCGAGCACACCTGGTCGGGCATTCGATGGGTGGTTCGGTCATCTGGCGCATGATGATGGACTCCCCCGCCCGTATCCGCAGCGTGACTCTGGCTGCACCCGGCTCGCCTTATGGCTTCGGTGGCAGCAAAGGGTTGGATGGGCAGTTGTGCAGTCCAGATGGCGCAGGCAGCGGCGGTGGCATCGTCAACCCAACCTTTACACAGCTTATGGCGGCGGGCGACCGGAGCAGCGACAATCCGCAGGCGTCCCCGCGCATTGTCATGAACAGCTTCTACTGGAAACCGCCCTTCAAGCCTGCTCGTGAGGAGGAACTTCTCTCATCCCTGCTTTCCCAGCATGTTGGCCCCCAGGAATATCCTGGTGATTCGGTGCCTTCGGCAAACTGGCCAATGGTCGCGCCTGGCAAGTTTGGCCCCGCCAACGCACTCTCCCCGCTCTACGCGGGCGATGTCTCGCGTCTCAATCACATCGACCCCAAGCCGCCGGTGCTGTGGATACGTGGCGCAGATGACCAGATCGTGAGCGATAAGTCGCTGTTCGATATGGGCACGCTTGGCGCAATGGGAGTCATCCCCGGTTGGCCCGGTGCAGAGGTCTACCCGTCACAGCCGATGGTCGGGCAGACGCGGGCGGTGCTGGAGGCCTATGCGGCACATGGCGGTAGCTACCAGGAAATCGTTTTTCCCGATACCGGGCACACACCTTACATCGAGCGCCCAGAAGAATTCAACACAGCATTCCACGCGCACCTGGCGGAGAAGTAATGAAGAATGAGTGGTGATATAGTTCGCATGGAATATTCATCACTCGTTACTCATTCTTTTGGAACTGCCTATGGCGAAATCGGTGTTTGAAGGCACGTTTGATCGCCTCGACCGTGCCATCCTGGAGGAGCTGCAGGTCAACGGGCGCATCAGCATTGCTGACCTCGCGCGTAAGGTCTTTCTGTCATCACCTGCCGTCTACCAACGTATGAAACGGTTGGAACGCGCAGGCATGATTCGGCAGTATGTCGCGCTGATCGACCGCGAAATGGCGGGGTTAGATGTGCTGTGCTTCATCCGGCTGAACTTCCAAGGGCACAACCGCGAGCAGATGGAAGTGGTGCGCGAGGTGGTCAACGGGCTGCCGCAGGTGCTGGAGTGCTACCACATGGCGGGGGCGTTCGACATGCTGCTGAAAGTCGTCGCGGCAGATAACCGCGCCTTAGAGCGTTTCATCAGGGAGCATCTGATGACGCTCAACGGGATCGAGAAGATTGAAACCAGCGTCGTCCTCAGCGAAATCAAGAAGACGACTGCGGTCACATTGAAGTAGGGGATACGTCATGTATATTGGCGATTATCTAGGACGTAGAGCGCTATACACGCCTGACCAGTTAGCGGTCGTAGATGCGGGCAAGGTGCCGCACCGCTCTTTTACATATCGCGAACTGAATCAGCGCGCCAATCGCCTCGCCAACTGGCTGCGGGATGGCGCGGGTGTCAGCAAAGGCGACCGGGTGGCAATGCTGGCGCACAATGGTGTCGAATATCTGGATGTCTTCTTCGCCTGCGGCAAGTTGGGTGCCATCCTGGTAGGGCTGAACTGGCGCTTGAACTGGCGTGAGCTGGTCCAGCTCTTAGAAAAGACTTCCCCTAAAGTCCTGATCTATTCTGATGAGTTCAGGGAAGCTGTCGCACAAATTGCCGAAAATACCCAGGTGATCGATCACTGGCTGCATATCGAGGGCGCAGGAATCGCGAACAGTCGCTCCTTCGAGAAGGTCATGATCGACTCCGTTTTGCGCCCGGTTACGACGGAAGACCTGACTGAGGAAGATATCGCTTGTCTGATCTTTACAGGCGGAACGACCGGCTTACCCAAAGCTGCACAGATCAGTCACCGTATGATTGGCTGGAACACGCTCAACACCATCATCCATGACCTTCAACATGGGGACATCACTGTCAACACGTTCCCCCTCTTTCATGCTGGCGGGCTGTTGGTCTATACCACACCGCTTCTCATCCTAGGTGGGACCGTGGTCCTGACGCGCAAGTTCGATGCTGAACAGGTGCTCACGCTGCTGGAAGAATACGCGGCGACTGTTTACGCGGGCGTGCCGACAACTTACCAGATGATGACCCAAGCATCCAACTGGGAGAGCGCGGATCTCAGCAATCTGCGCTTTTGCACTAGCGGCGGCGCACCATTACCCGTCAATTTGATCGAGCAGTTTAGGCGCGAGAAGGGGGTGGTGTTCAAGCAGGGATTTGGCATGTCAGAGTTCGGGCCTGGTGTCTTCGCATTGGCCCCGGAGGATGCCATCGCCAAAGCAGGCAGCATCGGACGGCCGAACTTCTTCGTCGATGCCCGCATTGTGGATGAACACAATCAGCCGTTGCCGCCAGGTCGGGTGGGGGAGCTGGTGCTGCGCGGCCCCTCGCGGGCATCAGGCTACTTCAATGACCCCGATGCCAGCGCTGCCGCCATTGACGACGAAGGGTATTTCCATACGGGCGACTTGGCGCAGATGGACGAAGGCCAATACTTCTTCATCGTGGATCGCAAGAAGGATATGTATATCAGCGGTGGAGAGAATATCTACCCTGCTGAGATCGAGCAGGTCATCTATCGCCACCCGGCGGTGGAGCTGTGCGCTGTCGTCGGTGTTCCCGACCCCAAATGGGGGGAGGTGGGCAAAGCCTTTGTCGTGGTCAAGAGCGGTCAAGTCCTAACCGAAGATACTTTACGCCAGCACATCCAGTTCCATCTGGCGGGGTACAAGGTGCCGCGATATATCGAATTCCGTACCAGCTTGCCAGTTTCAGCAGCAGGCAAAATTCTCAAGCGGACGCTCATCGGGGAAAAGGAAGAGGAACACCCATGAAGCTGACGATTGGCATGTGTGCCAGCCGTACCAAGACAATCACAGATGCCGACATCCGTGCTTTTGCCCAGGCCTCCGGTGACACCAATTCGATCCATCTGGATGAGTCCTATGCGGCGGCCAGCCGCTTTGGGCGGCGTATTGCACATGGGATGCTAACAGCCAGCGTTATCTCCGCCATCCTTGGTAACGACCTGCCTGGTCCCGGTTCCATCTACCTGGGACAAGATCTGAAGTTCAAAGCGCCAGTCTTCATCGATGACACTATCACCGCGACCGTCGAATTGACTGCATATCGTGAGGACAAGCGTATTGCCACTTTTCGCACGACTGTCGTCAATGGCGATGGCGTTCTAGTTTTGGAGGGTGAGGCGGTCGTTATCGCCCCGGCGGTGATATGACTGTTTTGCTTGAATGCACATTAGATTATTCAGAGGAGCGCAGAGATGATACAGAAATTGGTTTTGTTGTTCACGCTTGCCCTGCTGATTTTCGGCGTGGCTGCCACATCTGCTCAGGAGGGGGAACCACTGGTCATTGGACTGCTGGTGGATCAATCAGGGCCGCTGACGATCTATGGCTATGAGCTGGAATACGGCTTCAAACTTGGTTTGTTGTATGCGGCGGGAGTCAACCCTGCAGATCATGGTAACGATATGGATGCGGCCTTGGCGGCAGCTACCATAGGGGGGCGACCGGTCAAAGTGGTGGTACGAGATAATGCCAGCAATGCGGATACTGCCGCCAGCCAGGCGCGTGAACTGATCGAACAGAACGGTGCGGAAATCTTGGTTGGTGCGCCTAGCAGCGGTGTTATGACTGGTGTTCAACAGGTTGCCCTTGATTCGGATGTGATTCTGTTCGCAGCTCCAGCGGCTTCCCCGGCGATCACCGGCGCCAATTTCAACATCAATACCTTCCGCATCTGCCGGAATACATTCCAGGACTTCCTGGCGTTTGCACCCTATGCCACGGCGGAACTCGGCTCCAACTTCGTTATCCTGGCGGTCGATAACGACTTCGGGCGGGCGTCGGCAGCCGCAGCCGGTG
This sequence comes from Anaerolineae bacterium, assembly GCA_034431625.1. Lineage (GTDB taxonomy): Bacteria > Chloroflexota > Anaerolineae > Aggregatilineales > Phototrophicaceae > CFX2. Next base: position 86,061 of record DAOUCY010000157.1, read on the forward strand.
TTCTGGCAAGCGCGGGAATCACCTTCGTCAGAGAACCGATCTTCGCCCCGCTGGATACGACTAACTTCACGCCGTATCTTCAGCAGGTGCTGGATAGCGGTGCAGATGCCGTTCTGCCAATCTGGGCGGGTGATGGCTCAGTGACGTTGTTCCAACAAATCGCCGAGCTGGGCGTGCAGGATCAGATGGCAGTGGTGGCGGCTTTCAATTCGAATGACATTGTGGCGGTCAGCGATCCCAGCACCATCGGCAATATCTCCTGGATCGTCTACCACTACTCCTTCCCAAAGAATGCCATCAACGATTTCCTGGTCGAAGGCTACCGTGGTGTGTATAACGATAACCCTGACCTGTTCAGCGAATGCAGCTTTGCTACTGCTCAGGCACTGGCTCAGGCCGTGGCTGCGACCAACGGCGATACACTACCTTCGGCTATGATTCCGGTGCTGGAAGGTATGGTCTTTGAGGGGCCGAAAGGCACCTACGCTATCCGCCCGTCAGATCATCAGGCGCTGGTGCCGATGTACATCGCCCGACTGGTGAATCTGGATAATGCCGATCAGCAGTTCTATGAACTGCTGGCGACCATCCCCGCCAATCAGATCATCCCACCAGTGCTGCTGCCAGAAGCGTTGGCGGCGGAGCGGCTGCCATTGGACGAGGCCTTCAATGCCATGATTGCAGAGATGGGTGAGTAGACCCTCTCGTTTCACAGCCCCTTCTCCCTCAGGGAGAAGGGGCGTCAGAAAAGTCTCAACCTCTCTCTATGTGCGAGAGGGGAAGCGGTGAGGGTTTATTTGATGGCCGATGTTTTTTTGAGTGCACGCAGCTTACGGAAAATATTTGGTGGCCTGGTCGCTGTTGATGATGTCTCGGTCGATGTAGCCCCAGAGACCACCCATTCGATCATCGGGCCAAATGGGGCGGGCAAAACCACCTTTTTCAATTTATTGACCGGGCGCTACCGGCCGACGCAGGGTAGTGTGGTCTACAAGGGTCGAGAGATCACCGATCTGCCCGTCCATGCGCGGGCACACCTGGGTATCGGACGGTCGTTTCAAATCACGAATGTCTTTCCTAACCTGACTGTCTTGGAAAATGCACGGTTGGCGGCACAGGCACTTGGCAGGGACAACTTTCGCATCTTTCGGCTGGCGACAAGCTTGAACGCTTACACCCGCCGCGCCTACGAAGTGCTGGAACTGACTGGGCTGCGCCAGGTCGCTTCGCTGCCCGCCAATGTGCTGCCGCATGGAGGCAAGCGTAAACTCGAACTGGCGATGATCCTGGCCGCTGACCCAGAACTGCTGCTGTTGGATGAGCCGACGGCAGGCATGGCGAGCGAGCAGGTGCCGGAACTCATCGCCATCATCGAGCGCATTCGGGCTGAAGGACGCAAAACCATCGTCATGGTTGAGCATAACATGAATGTCGTCATGAACATCTCTAACCGTATCACTGTGATGCACCAGGGGCGGGTGCTAGCGGAAGGCGATCCCCGTCAGATCGCACAGGATAAGACTGTACAAGCAGTCTACCTGGGAGAACTCTACGACCTGCCGACAGGGAAAAGCACATGAGCGCCATCCTCGAAGTCCAGGATATTCATACTTTCATCGGGCAGTTCCACATCTTGGAAGGCGTCAGCGTCAGCGTGGTCACTGGTGGTATCACGGTGCTGCTGGGGCGCAACGGTGCGGGCAAGACCACGACACTCCGGAGCATCATCGGGTTGACACCACCAGCGCGCGGCAGCATTCTGTTCGACGGTAAATCGATCCAGGGCAAGAATGCCCACACTATCGCGCAGATGGGCATCGGCTATGTGCCGGAACACCGTGCTATCTTCAAAGGGCTTTCTGTGCGGGAAAATCTCAAGCTTGCAGAGCGCAAACAGGGGGATTTTGCTCGCAAAGCTGACTTCATCTTCGATCTGTTTCCAGATCTCAAGCGCCTGATTGATCTGCCGGGTGGTAACCTCAGCGGCGGGCAGCAGCAGATGTTGGCGGTGGCACGTGCACTGGTGCCCGAGAACCGCCTGCTGCTGATTGACGAACCGAGCGAAGGCTTGGCCCCAATCATCATCGAGCAGTTGATCGCTGCCATCCAGCGGTTGGCAGATCAGGTTTCAGTCCTGCTGGTCGAGCAGAATTTCCGCGTCGCCAGCAAGTTGGCGCAGTCCTACGTCATCATCGAGGAGGGGCACAGTGCGGCCAGCGGCGTGATGACTGATTTGGTGCAGGACAGCGCACTTATCCAGCGTTATCTAGGTGTGGCCTAAAATCATGGCAGGACGTACCTCACTCATTGCTATTGTCCTCATCTTGGTGGTGCTGCTGGGTGTCGCCTTGGCTAACTCTAACAGCCCTGGCGATTTTGGTATCACGCTGCTTTCCGGCTTGTTCCAGGGGATGCTGCTTTTTTTGGTTGCCTCCGGCTTATCCATTGTCTTCGGACTGATGGACGTGCTCAACCTGGCCCAGGGTAGCTACTTCATGGTTGGAGCCTATGTGGCCTATGACGCCCAGCATGCGGGCGGGGTCCTCGATCTGACCGCCGCTGTCCCTGACCCCAACCTGCGCTTCATCGTCGCCATCATCGCTGCAGTCGCGGTCGGTTCGCTGTTGGGTTATATGCTCGAACGGGGTTTGCTGCGCCCGCTCTACAGCCGCCCCATCTTCCAACTAGTGCTGACCTTTGGGGTTTCGCTGGTGGCACTAGAGCTGATCAAGTTCATCTGGACAACGACACCGTATAGCTGGACGGAACTCTTTGGCGTGCGGGAGAGTTTCTTCGAGTTGTTCGGGCAGCGCTTCAGCACCTATCGGTTGTTCGTCGTCGGCATGGGCATTGTGCTGATCGTGACGATAGGGTTGCTGTTGCAGCGTTCGCGTATCGGCATCATCATCCGTGCTGGTGTAGAAGACCGGGAGATGGTGCAGGCGTTGGGTATCAATGTGCGGGCAGTGTTCACACTGGTCTTCACGCTCGGCTGCGCGATTGCCGCACTGGGCGGGGCAGTGGCTGCGCCTTTCCTGGGTGCATCCACTACACTGGGCAGCATCTTTCTGCTGCAAGCCATCGCGGTAGTGGTGCTTGGCGGCATGGGCAGTTATAGCGGCACGGCATTGGGCAGTGTACTCGTTGGGCTGGCAATTGCCGTCGCCCAGGATGTCGCCATCGGCACCGATTTTTCCGCGTTGCCCAGCATTACGCCGATGCTTCTGCTGGTGCTGGTTTTGCTGTTACGCCCTAGCGGGCTGTTCGGGAAGTCGTGAGGAATTCATACGATGCACTCAACCACCACACTCCCATCTAGTAGCTGGTTGCGGACAAACTGGCTGCTGGGGTTGCTGCTCATTTTCCTGCTATTGTTTCCGTTCATCGTTGGCTTACTGACTGACTCCAGTCCCTTTGGGGTTGCCCGTGGCGACCGCATGATCATGCGTGGCGAGTCAGTGCGCTGGCAGTCTGTGTTGATCGAAGTTTATATCCTGGCGATCCTCGCTATGAGTTACAATTTGTTGTTTGGCTTCACCGGCGTCATCTCCTTTGGGCACGCGCTGTTCTTCGGTACGGCGGGTTATGTGTTGGGGTTGCTGCTCGAATACACGAACTTGGATACCGGCCTCGCGCTGCTGCTGGGCATCCTGCTTGCGATTACGATTTGCGGTATGCTGGGGTTGCTCATCGGTTTGGTGACGTTGCGGCTAAAAGGGGTGTACTTTGCCATCTTCACACTAGCGGTGGCAGAGATGTTTTTTATCTTCTTTGGACGCTGGCAGCTCACTCGCGCTGAAGATGGATTCGCCATCACTGATCTCCCGACCTGGCTTGATCCTTCACAGAGCCGCCTGAATTTCTACTATATTACCTTGCTGATCGCCGTGCTGACATTCTTTTTCATTCGTCGCCTGGTCAATTCGCCGACTGGCGCTGTTTTCAAGGCTATCCGCGAAAACGAAGACCGGGCGCAGTCAATGGGCTACAACACGCTCAATTTCAAGCTGTTGTCGATCATTCTGGCTGGGATGTTGGCAGGGATAGCGGGCATCCTCCAGGTCATCCTCAACAAGAAAGTCGGGCCGGAGCTGCTTGGCGTGGCTTACACCGTCGATCCGCTGCTGATGACCATCATCGGTGGCATCGGTACCTTTAGCGGCCCAGTTATTGGAGCGAGCGGCCTGCACTTCCTGGATGTGTTTCTGCGGGATGCCAAATTGGTCATTGCGGGAGTTACCATCGATATCGCCAATATCTGGGCGCTGCTGTTGGGGATCATTTTTATCTCGGTAGTGATCGTCTTTCCCTTTGGCATTCTTGGCACATGGCAGCGTTGGCGACTGCGAAGTGTGAACCGCATAGGAGATAAATCGGCTACTTCCGTGGAGGGACATGGATCGACTGCTCAGCCGCCCCACTGAACAGAGATTCGGCAGATCGAAGATATGCTCATGCCGGAAGACAAGCATCGGGTTGCAGAAGATGTCTAAACTCAGCGGTGCGGCGACAGCACTGGCATATCCAGCCTATCTCGAACGGCTGGAAAGAGAAGAGCCAGCGGCACACAGATAGCTCACGCTGGCTGGAAGCACAAATGACCAAACTGGACGAGCTGTTAACAGCAGGGGCAGCCCCGCTTGAGATTGCTGCTGCATTGCCCTACGTGAACGGGCAGGGCTTCGCCGCCGGGTTATTTTGCTGCACGGTCGGCACTTTGCAGTCCCGAAGACAGTTCAGCTTGAAGATAGCGAGACGTGTGAGACATACCTGACTCGCGATTCATCAGTTGCAGAGACGATAGTCTTCCGAGCCGGAGGGAGTTGAGAACGACAAATCCGTTGTTATCGAGAGAGCCATCGTAGCGGCGGCTACGCAAATCCTCGGTTCAACGTGGTAGCCCTCCTGATTCATTCTACCTCCACATTGGGTATCCCTTACCCGGCTTCCCTTCTCAATCATGGTGATACCCCTCTGCTACAGAGGGTGTCCAATTTGGATTAATCAATTGAGGAGGAAGAGAAATGACTCGCACACTGGTGTTAACCAACCACAAAGGGGGTGTGGGTAAATCCACATCTGCCACCAATATCGCCTTCGGACTCGTGAACGTCCTCCGCGCTGCTGGCGCATCGAATTCGCGGGTACTGCTCGTTGATACCGATAGTCAAGGACATGCAACTCTGGTCACAACTGGTCGGAAAGACTATGGCACGCATGACAGCCTCTACGCTGTCCTGAATGCTGATCGAAAAGAAGCACCTCGCATCTTAAGCGAGTGCGTGAAACCAAGCACCTGGGATACAGATTTGCATGTTCTCCCTGCCTCGCCTTTGCTAGAGAATGCGGAGCGCGAGTTAATCGGTGTAGCAGGCGCACCTTATCGGCTCGCCGACCCATTGAGCAAAATCGCAAATTCCTATGCCGCTGTTGTCATTGATACACGCCCCTCATTCTCATTGATGACGGAGATGGCGCTGCTGGCAGCAACAGATGCGATTATCCCTGTTGAACCACGCTATCTGGAAACCGTCGGTCTGATGTCCGCATTGCAAAAGATCAATGACATTCGTGAAGGCTGGCGGCATCCGAATTTACGGGTCAGTGGCATTCTCGTCACGAAAATGGACACACGCATAAAAGGACACAATCAATTGCTGGACGAACTCAAGGCGCACAACGTTTTAGGCAAATTGATTTGTGGTGTTATCCCTGCAAATGAGGCTGTGTCCTATTCTCATCACCGCAATGTCAGCCTGTTCACCTATGACGCTCGTGCTGCTGCAAGCAAAGCCTATGCTCAACTGGTTGGCATGTTAGTCCGTCAGTTCTTTGGCAAGCGAGGTGGGTGATGGGGAACGGCAAACGCAGTATCAATAACAGTCTGCTTGATACAGTAGCCCTGGAAATGTTAGGAAACGAGGATGAGGGATTACGAGAGGAAGATGTGCGTGTTGAGCGTCTTCTTCTCGACCTTGTGCGTCCTGATCCTGTACAGCCAAGACGGGTACTGCCAGAAGGACTGTATTCCGCTTTCTACAGCAACCGCCTCACACCATCACAGGCACTCCGGGAATTGGTGCAGTCGGCACAGGTCATCGCGCAGCAGCATAGTAGACCATTCAGCAACGTGTTAGAGCTACTCGGTGATTTTGAAAGGGAGGATAGTGTTGAACAACCTCTACTCTCTCCAGATGAGACGCTATTACGTGAGTTGGTCAATCTCGCTGTAACCATTCGAGATGATGGTCAGGTTAATCCTTTAACTGTCGTGGACGTTTCTCAAGGTGTCGTGCGGCAGTATCGAATTGAGACAGGTGAGCGCCGCTATTGGGCAACATGGCTGCTGCGTGACTTCGTACCGGGTTATGAACATGATGGCACAATCCCCTGCATCGTTATCTCGGCTGCATCCGCATCAGCCTTCCGTCAGGCAAAAGAAAACACTGCTCGATCAGGGTTGCCTGCGATTGCGCTGGCACGTCAAGCTGCTTTGCTTTTATTGTCTGTGCATGGCTATACAATACCAGAGGGTCCCGTCACAAGTGATTTTTATCGTCAGGCACTCGAACTTGATTTGCGGAGCAAGCGGGAATTTACAGCGGATATTCTATCAGCAATGGGAGGAATAAGCCGCCAACAGTTCAGCCGCTACAAGCTGCTGCTTCATTTATCGGACGAAGCATTGGAGCTGGCAGATCGACACAATCTGGATGAAGGTGTGCTGCGATACGTCCTCAATTTACAGGCGGAGTATCACACAGATGTTGTTCAGCAAATCATCGCGCACGGACTGACTGTAAAGCAGGTGCAAGCGTTGTGCAGCGGTGTAGAGGAAGGAGAAAACCCCAAAGTTGCCTCCACACCTACCCATACTCGCCAGCTTGTCCGACTCATGAAATCTACTCAGACAACCACTCCAGATACGCTTGCAAAGCTACTTATGGAGGAGGAAAAAGACGTTCATCTTGCTCGCGCAAGGTTGCAGTCACTACGTCAACTGCTTGATGAAGCTGAAAGGTATTTAGCACACACGGGGGAAAACGATGTAGTGCGGCGGAAATTCTGGACAACCCAATAGTGGAGTATCATAACGCAAGGGAGACCAGAAATCATGGCAAAACGACGCACATTCAC
>DAOUCY010000158.1:0-2477 GCA_034431625.1 Anaerolineae bacterium
AAATCAGCCAGCGCGGTATCCCGCTCGACAACCTCGAATTTCTGGGCTACGGCATCCCGCTGACCGCCTGCGGCATCGAACTGTCCGACCCCGATCTGTATGCCGCACGCACCGATCTGCTGCCACTGGTGGAGTTGTTCGGCATTCGTCCTGAGCCTGGTTACTACAGCGTGGAAGTCCCCGATGCGGCTTACACTGCCGGGCGCATCATCGCCGACAGCTTGGTCAAACAGGATGATGAACGCTTGCCGCAGGTCGGCTGGGCAATTGCGTGGTTGTTCTCCTGCTCCGGCAACAGCCTGATCGATTTTGACGATGAATCGCTGGCGGAAATTCCACCGCTGTCGTGGGATGAAAACGATCTCGCGTTCGCCATTGAACTGATTGAAGAAGCCGATGGCATCATGGGCGATGTGACCGCCGGGCTGAAACTGCTCGAAGAAAACGTCGTTGTCTTATCGGCACTGTCTGACAACATCCAACGCACCTATAAAGCGATAGCCAAAATGAAAGGAAAGAAAAATGAACCCCGCATCCGATTGGAGTGGCCGCCTACTCTCTCAGGCGGTGATGGAGCAGCCGTCGCTGATCCTGAGCTTCTACAGCTTCGGTGTGATGCTGCATAAGCGCGACGGCGACAGAGTGAGTGAGTTTCCGGTTGACCCGGCGCAGGTGGCGCTGGCGCTCTCTGCTAAAGTGCGTTTCGATACCGGGCTGCTGTCCGACAGCACCCTGCTGGTACGGCAGGAGGGCGTAAAGAAAATCGTGGTGGAGTACCGCCCGCCGCAAAAGACCGGGCTGTATCTCGATGAGTCGGAAACGGCGCTGCGCGTGCCGCTGCCCGGACTGCTGCTGATCCGGGTCACGGCGGAAGATAAGAACCCGCAGTACGGCGTGTATGCGGTGAAAAAGCGTCCGACGACCCTGAATGAGCCATTGTTCCATGCCCCGCTGCCGAATGTCTTTGCCAGCGGGAACATCTGCTGGGGAACCGTGCAGCGCGTGACGGATACCGCGCTGCAAAGTACGACCCTGGCAGAAGATTGGGCGGTCTTGCTCGGTTCGCGTTTTAACGATCATGGCGTGGGCGGCAAGAGCAAGTCACACCCGATGGACATCCGTCAGATGCTCATCGCGCTGGAAGGGCGCAAAGCCCGCGCCTACCCGAAGTCTGACCTGCTGCCCGTCAAGAAGACGCTGGCGCAGGTGCTGGGGGATGAACAATGACCACTCTGAACACCTTCGACCCGAACACGCACATCCAGACCCTCTCCATCGTCGGCTTAGGTGGCACAGGGGCGCAAATCGCCCGCTCCGTCGCCCGGATGGTGTATGACATGCAGCAGGCGCGGCTGCACACGCCCCAGATTGTCCTGATTGATCCCGACAAAGTGGAAACGAAGAACGTGGGGCGGCAGTTGTACGTCGAAGCCGATGTCGGCCAGCCGAAAGCGCATGTCCTGATGCGCCGCTTCAACATGGCGCTCGGCTTGGACATCGTTGCCATCGACCAGCCCGTGAACGCCGAGCAGCACTTTGAACGTTGGGGCAACCTCATCGTCGGTGCAGTGGACAATCACCTGGCACGGCGCGAACTGGCAAAAGCCAACGGCGCAATCTGGATAGATACGGGCAATCACTTCAATGCCGGTCAGGTCATTATCGGCAATACGGGCGACCACGAAACCGCGCTGCGCTACATCGACGGGCAGAACGGTAGATACGCCTATCTTCCCCATGCCGGGCTGCTGTTCCCCACGCTGCTTGAACCCGAACCGGAAGCTAGACCGCAGCCCGAACCGGAACGTTCGTGCGCCGAACTGGTGGCAGCCCGGGAGCAGGATTTGCTCATCAACGACTGGATGGCGACCATTGCTTCGCAGTACATCTACAAACTGCTTCATCGCCAGCCCATCACCTCCTTCGTGTCTTACGTCAGCGCCGACGGCATGAGCGTCCGCAGCGTGCCGATCTGCCGCGACGAACTGCTGGCGTATCTGCCGCAGCCTGCCGCCGACTGATTCAACCAACTCATTGCTCGACAGCAGGCTCCGCGTACAGCGGAGCTTTTGCTTTTTACCCACAGAAAGGAATAAGAACATGCGTTACTGGGACGAGATGCGAACCAAATACGGCTTCAATGATGGCGGAGCCGTGCCGGACGGGGCGGAAGTCTACCGCGCCGTTTACATCCGCGCTGTCAATCAACTGGCGGAGCAGTTGGGCAGCCGTGTCCGCGCCACTGCCTATGACCGTGCTGGCGTTCACAACTGGTGTCTGATTCTGTTTTACGACGTGAACGACCTGGCGGGTCGCGCGCCTGACGAACTGGCAGAGCCGCTGGACGTGTCGGGTCGAGAAGTGCTTGAACCGGATGAAGCAATGGACGAAGCCATTCAGCAGGCGTATCTGCTCGATCTGGACAGCTTCGTGCAGGTTTCGGTTGACCTGTCCGACGACTTTGCGGACTTTGTGGC
>DAOUCY010000159.1:0-8022 GCA_034431625.1 Anaerolineae bacterium
GCATCCCGTTCGATCTACTGGAGCCGATGGGTCATGGGCGGCATATCGCGGAAGCCTTCGGGCTGCCGTGGTATGTGATGAGCGCGAAAGCAACACGGCTCAATCCACAGGATGTGATGTTCCCAACGCTGATTGAGCAGGTCTCGCACACCACACGCATCTACGAGACGGTGTTGGGTCGTCCGCTCTCCGGCGGGCAGCGGCAGAACCTTGAGCGCGGCTTGCTGGGCGAGGCGTTGGAAACGCTGTATCGCGGCTTCCCTGAGCTTGGGCGGGTCACACCCGAACTTGCGCCAACGTGTGAAGTGGTCTGCGATGTGCTGTCAGGCTTGGGTGATAAAGACGCGACTCGCCACATTGCTCGTGACCTCGCGGACGAGATCGCCGGGCTGTGTACCGGTTCCGGTCCGTGGTCATCGTTTCTGAATGGGGCGACGAATGTTGACCTGACACGCGGTGGGCGCGACTGGATTAGTCCGCGCGTTTTCTCGTTCCATGAACTCGAAAGTGACCCGATCCTCCAGGCGCTGGCGTACACGCAGGTGCTTTCAGCCATTCGCCGCGATAGCCTGATCGATGAGCAGCCACGCATCATCGCGGTAGATGAAGTCTACCGTCTGATGCGGCATCCGTCGCTGCTAGACTTCCTGATCGAAGCGGCAAAGACCTTCCGTACCCGCCGCAAAAAGGTCTTGATGGTGGATCAACAAATGTCGGTCTTTTTGGAAGGTAAGGCGCGACTGGTCTTCGAGAACTGTCCGATCCGTGTGATTTTCTCGCAGCGGCAGGGGATGAACGTGTTTCACGAGGACGCGGCATTCGCGCACCTCAATAAGCAGCACCGCGACATCATTGCCGGGCTGCCGCGTTTCCATTTCCTGCTCGATATTCAGGACGAAGGCATTTTCTATCTCCTGTCCCGTCCGACTGAGCACGAGCTGCTACGTTTCCAGACGACGTGATTGAGGATGAGATGGTATGGCAAAACGAGGAGAAGGAGCCGCCCATCCGTGGCAGGCACTTGAGGAAGAAGCCTATCACGCTTTCCGGGAGTGGCCGATCTGGCTGGTCTTGCGGGAACGTGAACTGGGACGACGATTGGACGCGGCTGCCACGCCCGCAAATTCGGGTGCTGCTGGCGATGCTCCTGCGTCGGTTACGAAACGAACACGCGCTGCGCGTGTGGATTGAGGACGGAGAACGCGATGAAACTCTTGATTGTGGAATCGCCGGCGAAGGCGAAGAAGATAGCCCATTTTCTCGGTGAAGGCTGGCGGGTAGAGGCGTGTCTTGGACATATCCGTGACCTGCCCGAAACCGAATTGGGTGTCGAGGTCGAGAAGGATTTTCAGCCGACGTATGAAGTTCTGCCCGGCAAGGGCAATATTGTCCGACGGCTGCTGAAGGCGATGAAGGACGCGGAAGCGGTGTATCTGGCGACCGACCCAGACCGTGAGGGGGAGGCGATTGCATGGCATCTGCTCGAACTGGTGCGGCTGCCGAAGTTGAAGCCAATCTATCGCACCACCTTCAGCGCGATCACGGCGGAAGCGGTGCGGGAAGCGGTGGAGAAGCCGCGTTCGTTGGATGTGAACCTTGTGGAAGCGCAGCACGCCCGCCGCATTGTGGATCGACTCGTCGGCTATCTCGCCTCACCGCTGGCAGCGAAGGCACTGGATGGCAAGTATTCCGCCGGGCGGGTACAGAGCGTGTCCCTGCGTCTGGTGGTCGAACGCGAACGTGAAATCGAAGCGTTCACGTCCGAACCCTTCTGGGCGCTTGCACTCAAGCTCGAAGCGGATGGCACTCCTTTCACTGCAAAACTTGTGCGGTTGAAGGGGACGGAACTGCCGTTCAAGAGCCGCGATTTACCCGATAAGCTGATTGCGCTCCTGCATGATGCAGTGGTGTGGATCGAGAAGGCAGGGGCGAAAGAGCGCTTCCGCGCGCCGCTTCCACCGTTTACGACCTCTTCGCTCCAGCAGGCAGCGGCAAAAGGGTTAGGGCTATCGCCAGAACAGACGATGGCACTGGCGCAAACCCTGTACGAAGCGGGGTTGATTACGTACATGCGAACGGATGGCGTAGCCGTCGCGCCGGAGGCACAGGTAGCCGCGCGTGAATTCATCCAGCGGGATTACGGGAAGGACTACCTCCCCCCGACACCCCCGTCTTACGCGGTCAAAGCCGCGAATGCTCAAGAAGCGCATGAGTCGATCCGCCCAACGGATGTCAACCGTTTGCCGCAAGGCGTAGACGGCGATGGCGCGGCGCTGTATGCCCTGATCTGGCGGCGTTTCGTCGCTTCGCAGATGCAGCCTGCCCGTTATCAGACCACCGGCGCAGTGGTTTACGCGGGAAAAAAGCAGGGGCAGCCGTTCCCGATGGAGTTTCGAGCGCAAGGCGAAACGCTTCTATTCGAGGGCTTCCTGAAGGTATACGAGGAACCGCTCGATGAAGGCGATGAACGTGAAACGAGCGCGGTTCTGCCGCCCTTGCAAGCAGGGCAGACCTTCACCCGTTGTACGCCCGAAGTTACCGAAGGGGCGACACGCGCTCCTGCGCGCTATACGGAAGCTGCTCTGGTGCAGGCGCTGGAACGCCATGGGGTGGGCAGACCTTCCACGTATGCCAGTATGGTGAAGGTCATCAAGGAAAAAGGCTATGTGAAGGTTGAGAAGCGGCGGCTTGTCCCCACTGCCCATGGAATGGCGTTGTGCGACTTCCTGACCGCGTACTTCGGGGATGTGCTGGCATACGACTACACCGCACGTCTGGAAAGCGGTTTGGACGAGATTGCGGCGGGGGAACGCACACGGCTGGAGGTTCTCCAAACCTTCTGGCATGGGTTTCAGCCACAGCTGCGGACGGCGACAGAATACGCACTTGGACAGGTGAAGGCGCGTCATACTGCCCGTCCACTGACCCTGCGGGCGCGAGACACGCAGGCGGAGGAGTAAGCGCATGAGCAATATCATGCCCGAACCGCCCCCTATTGATTACGACATGATGGAGCCGCCCGACGCTCCGTTTCCCGATGATCTATTCATGGGGATGCCGCTGGAGCCGGACGATTACGGCTATGACCCCGGTTTTGCGTTCGATCCGTTTCCGCCTGAACCGGATGGCTGGTTACCGGAGGATGACCACTTTGTACCCGACGACCAGCAGCCAGTGATTGACCTGCCACCTACGAGTCAGGATGGGTTACAGGGGTTTGAACCGCCGGAAACCACCGACGAAGGTTGGTCGTGGCACGAGGGGCGGCTCATAGGGGTTGAACGCGAGGCGGATGACGGGGTGCAGTACGAAATTGGCTGCATGGATGTGTACGCTAACATCAACACAGGTGATTTAGGCGCGAACTATCTGCCGATTGCCTCATTTGATGATGTGGACGTAGCGACTGCGTTTTACCACAACCTCGAAGGGCAGATTCACAATGGCGATATTCCGGTGACGGGTATTCCAGCATTTGCGGAAGGCGTTGCCCGACAGATGAACCCGGATAGCGAAGGTTGGCGCGGGGCGGAGCTGGAAGAATATGCGGCATATGAAGCGATGCGGGGCGTGGATACCTACGATATAGATGAGCCGCCGCTCGAAGCGCTCGACCCGCTGATCGAAACGGCGGCGCGGTTAGGCGGTGTTGCGGTTGAGCATGAAGTCGATATGCCACATCTTGAAGTCGAGGAGCGGGCGGCATTCCAGGCATTGAACGCCATTGGGATTGAGGCAGAGGGCTTCGATCCGTCGAAAGACCCGCCGCCTTTCTATGACGAGGTGACTGGAACCGCGTACTGGATTGGCGTATTTCAGCCCGATAAGGATGACCGCGAGAACTGCGTCACCTCCATCCTGTCACTGGGACGCAACCCCGAAACAGGCGAGATCGAAGCCCAGCTTGCGCCCTGTGTTCCCGGCGAATGGGACAAGGCGTACAGCGCAGCCGAATATCTCATCGGTGTGGCACAGAAGGGTGGGATTGACCGCTGCTTCGACGCAGCAGAGGGTATGGCACTGGCGACGGATCAGCGTGAATTCTGGGATGAGGCACGCGGTATTGCGCTCGAACGTGAGGCAGCAGACGAGATCGCGCAGTATACCCGCGAGTCGTGGGAGGTGGAGCTATGACCGACAACACCACTCGCTGGACGATCCGGCTGACCGACGAGGACGAACAGATGCTGGAAGCGTTGTGCGCGGCTTATGCCTTGAAGCGCCCGGATGCGGTACGCAGGGCGATCCGCGAGGCGCTGGCAAATGCTCAAGGCAAAGCGGAAGTGCGTCAGGCGATCACTCTGTCGGGTTCATTCGTGCCGCTGTCCAGCGACAGCAGCATGACCTTTCCTGTCCAACTGAGGCGAAAGGCTGCCGATGAATGAGACACCTTTTCATCACTACGGTGAGGATGGAGCGCTCTACACGGTTGATGTGATTCGTGATCGGCGCGACGATGCAAACCCACACTACGATGTTGATCTGGTGCGTTTGATGACCGGGCGTTTCGGAGAGTCGATTGAACAGCGGCTGACGCTCGGTGAGTATGAGGAACGAGGCGATGCCGATGTCCACCGCAACGACGTGGAACGCACAATGCACGAACGGGGCTTGGACGGGGTAGGGGATGCGAAAGAACGCATTCTCAAAGAGCCGGTCTTGTATGACGGGGAATACCTGTTCGTCACCTATCCGCCGGATGCGGAAGGCACAGACCGGACGGCGGCACACCTGATGCATGTCGATGGGGTAGGAATGCAGTCTGAACGACTGGCAGTGGGAACGGCGGATGCGATGCTATCCATTGCAGAAGCCGGAGAGCGCGATTGCGCAGAAGATAAGTTACCCAACACGCTGCCCGATCCCAAACGGTATCCACTAGGGGACAGTGGCTTCACCCGCGATTACTCGATGACTATTCATGACGCGGCTGGCAGGGAATGGGCTTCGCACCTTGATGCGGGCGATACGTCGCACTGGTTCGCCATCGTCGAAAGTGAAACCAATCCGGCTGATTCTGCGGCGCAGCCGTTCGAGTTGCGCTATTTCCGGGCGCTTGAAGGCGAAGAAGGCGAGTTTAAGCATGACTCCTATCCCGTCATGCCGCTGCCCGATGACAAACGGGAGTCAGCTTGGCCGCTGCCGGGCTTGGAGATGTATCTGGAGCGCGGTGATGTCTACATGGCGCAGCAGTTCGCGCATGATGTCGCTGACGACAACGGTATGGATTTTCCACCGCCGCTGGCGCTGCCCGCGCTCGATCCTGAGCCGGATTATTACTTCGGGTACGGAGTTAGTCCCAACAATCAACCGTCGCTTGAAGCGGTCAAAACATGGATGGACGGCGCAGAACGCCGTTTCGATACCTTCACGATTGCCGAATATGGAATGTACGAGGAAGCACGAGTGGACGAGAAGGAACTTGATGATCTGATGCACGATAAAGGACTGGAAGCGGCCATGAATGTGGCAGAGCGTATGGCGGTAGCAGGTGGACACCTCGACCCGCAGCGCGAGGATGGGTGGGTATTCTTCGAGGATGACGCGCCGCCTGATCCATTTACGACGGTGCGTGAGCGGGAACTCGAACAGGAACGCGCTGTGGAGGACGTGCCGACTTACGCAGTGGATGCGATCAGCGCGAATGGCAATTCACACCTCGATGTGACGAAGGAATGGGGGGAAGGGGAACACGCGCACCTCATCATCCCGCAGCCCGATTGGGACACTGCCGCCGCGAACGCGCAGACAGCGTATGATCTGATGCTGAACGATGACCTGCAAGGCGCGATGACGCTGGTGGAAGTGGCAGGAGTGGAGGCGGGCGTGATTGACCCACAGCGCGCCGACCCGCGCCTGTTCACCGACGGTCCACCCGATCCTTTCACGACCATCCGTGAACGGGAACTGGCAGTGCCGGACATGGACACTGAACCGCTTGCACCCGTAAGTTACCCAACGATGTATGCAGAATGGGCAGAAGAAGCTCGCCGGGAGCGTGAGGCAAACGCCTCTCTGGAAGGGGCAACATGGTTTGAGGCGACCTTCGATAACGCCGAACGCGAACTCTTGCAGCCTGTCAACGATACGGTGAATTACGGTGTGGTGGTGCAGGAGGTTGATCCCTGGACAACCGAACTCGCTGTCGAGAAATATTGGAAAGAACCGAATGGGTATCTGGGTATCGACTCGCAAACCATCCAGACCTTCGACTCGGATGATGACGTGCAGCGCGAAAAGGCAGAGGCAGCGCGGGAGGGGCTGTTGGAAGTTTACGACGAGCGCGGTCTGGAAGCGATGATGCACCAGGCGGAACTAAACGCGATGCAAAATGGGCATCTCGATGGCGGGCGGCGTGACAAGCGGCTGTTCCGGGACGGACCGCCGGATCGTTTTGAGACACTGGCACAGCAGTTGGCGGATGAACCGAACCCGTACTGGAACGTGGGCGATGACCGGGTAGAAGAAGCGCCAACGCCGGGCAGTTGGGAAGAACTGATCGCACAGCAGCCGGACGAGGAGCCGGAACCGGAGCGCCACTACTGGCAAATGCACTATCGTCCCGTCGAAACGCCGGAAGGGGAGTCACTGGGGACGGCGCTGTTCGTGACGGAGTTTCCTCAGCTTCCGTCCGATTTCGACAATTACGTTGAGGAGTACGGCATGGATGACAGCGTGTATCCTACCGAAGCGCGGACGCTGGAGATGGCGCACTTTGCTAATGAGGACGACGCGAAGAAGTTTGAGAAGGAATTTCGCTCGTATCTGATCCCAGACCTGATCGACGGACCGGAACTCGCGCCGGAGGTGGCGAAGCTGGAAGGGCTGTCCGGTGAATGGGAGGACATGGATTATCGCGGCATCGTAAACTACATGAGCGGCAACCGGACGATTGTGCGCGAGGAAAGCGACTGGCATCTGCACAATCCGAATGCGGAGAGGGAGGCGCGGATTGAGGTAGAAGGCGAGTACAATGATCCTTTGCACTCTCTCGAACTTTCAGGTGACCATCCTACACCACCAGAGCAGCCAAGTATTGAACTTGAACTGTAGGGGTAACTTTTACAGTTTACATGCCTATCAAAACAGGCATGTAAACTGTGATTACGCTTCATTGTACCTGTCGTCTGTTTAACTCATTCCCTGCTTCGTCTAACTCAATAACTGTTACCGAGCTACAACCACCAGTACAGTTATTTGACAAAGAAAGTACATTACGGATGAAAACATTTTCAATGATGTCACGAGTTTCAGGAAAATATGCCTCGCAATAACCATTCCCGCGTGCATAGAGAACTACCTGATTGTTGGGTTGTAGAATCACTATAGAACCAGTAGTCTCGTTCACGTCATATAAAGATCCAATGTTTTCTTGAGGGGCTGTAATATCAAAATCGCCTGAACAAATCCAACCCCAATTCGATGATAGTTCAGGTGAAAATATCGAACCAGATGCGATATTTTGACTTGATGGGAGAGAAATGGCTTGTTGGACCGAGGTAGGTGTACCCACAAAATCATCTCTAACGCACCAATAGGTTCCTGGGTATTCAGCCATAATCTCTCGTGTGGTTAAATACAGCCCATAACCTCCGCTGTTGTTGATCGGGGTTACTCCGACAGCCTCAAAGTCAGTGGTGTATAAGTTCGTGGCTACAACTACGTTTGCAGGTATTTGGCTATTGGCTTCGTAGTCATTTTGTCTGTAACCTGCAAAGTGCTCAGCTTGCTGAATCGCTAAACGTGCATCTTGAACAGTTTGCAAACTCGCAATTTGTGAGGTGGTTAGAAAAGCACAAAAATTAGGAATACCGATGGCTGTATTTGTGGCTCTTACAGCAGGTGTTAACGTAGTACCTGGAAGAACAGTTGCTACTTGGGTCTCGGTAGGTGCTAAGGCAGTTAAGGTTTGGGGAATAGCTGTTTCCATTACTAGCCACCGGACATCAAACAAAAGTTCGGAATCGAGACGAGTGGGATGGGATCGGAAAGGGCTAATCGGCGCTCCAGGAAGTCCCATCC
>DAOUCY010000160.1:0-3692 GCA_034431625.1 Anaerolineae bacterium
GTTTAATAAACTTGCTCCTCATGCGCCGGAGGGGCTTCACGCACCATGCGTCCGCATGATGCGTCAGCGACGGTGTGGGCGCAGCCCACCCTCGCTGTAAAGCATGGCGCGTCACGGCTCACCGTGCCCCGCCCGTCCAAAATCCGCGATTTCGTCCAAATGAAAACACAAAACCGAGGAAATATGTCTGACAACACCAAATCACAATTCACGAACCGCCTGACGGTACATATCACCGGGGCAATGGAGAACCGGCTGGAGCAGATCGCCAGCCAGCGCGACGAGCCAAAAGCCGAGGTAGTACGCGCCGCGCTCCGAGCCTATCTCGACGAGCAGGAAGACCTGATCGGCAGCCGCAAGCATTTCACGAAGATGTTCCAGCGCCGGGTGGATTACCTGGAACGGCTGGTGGTCATCTGCCTGTGGCTCAATGTGCAGATATTGCAAATTCTCTTTGAGCGCGTGAAGAAGGAACCCTACGACATGGCGGAACTGCTGGAAGATTCCATCGGTGCCGGGATCGCCACCGAGAACGCTATTCACACGCTGGTGGAGCGTGTCTTGCAGCAGAAAACCAAACCGCCAGCAGAGTAAACCCACTGGCGGCGCGGCTGGAACGATGTATCCAAATGACTTCAGCAATCTGAGGATACATCAATCCGGGCGTGCTGTCCAACGTTTTGTAAAACATGAATGCGACATCTATATAAAGGAAAACAGCCCGATGAAAGCCTCACAACAGCCCGTACAGGCGGCACAGGAACAAACAACAGCCGCCGCAGCGCTGGCGTATGCCGCGCTCGGTTTAAGCATCATCCCATTAGACGGAAAGCGTCCAGCTTTAACGTCGTGGACGGAATATCAGCAGACAGCCGCTTCACCGGAGACAATTCGGGCATGGAACAGTGCCGGACTGCTGAAGAACATCGGCATCGTTTGCGGCAGGGTATCCGGTAATCTGGTCGTCCTCGATCTGGATGGCGCAGCCGGGTATCCCGCCTTTGCCGCGACTTTTCCAGCGATGGCAAATACCTATACCGTCGCCAGCGGAGGAGGGGTAGGGCGGCATGTCTACTTCTATGCCGACAGCCTGCCACCAAGCGTCAAAGCGATGGGAACACCGATTGGCAATCTGGAACTGTGCGGGGAGGGGCGGCAGGTGGTCGCGCCGCCTAGCATCCATCCGACCACCGGACAGCCATATCGAGTTGAGCGCGAACTTGATATTCTGCATGTGCCTGATCTTGTGGAGTTGGCTGCGTGGATTGAGTCGTTCAAACCGCGCCAGGCAGTGCGGGAGTGGCAGCCGCCCACGCGGATGAACTTTCCAACCGGGGATGCACCGCTGAACCCGCGTGTCATCGACGCGATTGCGCGGATATTGGCAGGGCAGGGCTTCAAACAGCATGGCGACTGGCTGCATGGAAGCTGCATTCACCCGGAGCGCCACAAGAACGGCGACAGAAATCCGTCATTTGGGTTCAATACGCAGACGGGCTACGGTCACTGTTACGTGTGCGGCACGATGCTGGCGAAAGAGGTCTGCGAGGCGCTCAACATCAACCCAGATCAGCTTGGCGGACTGGTCGAACGTCCGCAACTACCGATGATACAGACGCAGCCAACGGTGAAGCGTAAACCTGCACCCGATAAACCTAAAGACCCACCGCCATCCGTCCCGACAGACTACAACTTGCCGGATTGGTTACAACAGTACATGGACTGGTCAGGCACGACGGGCAATCAGACCCCGATGATCTTTCATCAGGCAGCCGGGTTGTGGCTGCTGGCGACAGCAGTTGGGCGACGGTTGTACGGGGAAGCGCCCTGGGGTGTGAAGATTTACCCCAATCTGTATCTGATGCTCGTGGCAGGGACAACGTTCTACCGCAAGTCCACTGCTTATAAGCTGGCGGAGCAGGTGGCACGCGCCGCTATCCCACACATGCTCATGCCCACACCCGGTTCGCCGGAGCGGTTTCAGGAGGCGCTGGCAGGACGATTACCGGGCAACTTCGACAAACTCATTCAGGAACAGCGGGAACGGCTGACGAAGGCGCAGCCCTTCGCCTCACAGCGCGGTTTGCTGAAAGATGAAGTAGCTGGATTGTTCGGGGCAATCAACAAACGGGATTACATGGCAGGCATGAAAGACCTGCTGATGGAGCTTTACGATTGCCCGGATTACTTCGACAAAGATACGCAGACCGGACTGAACATCGTTGAGAATGCTGCACTCTCTATTCTCGGTGTCACCACACCTGCCAGCCTGTCCTGCGCCGTGAGCATGGGTGATTGGGATAACGGCTTGCTGATCCGCTTCGCGCTCCTCACCCCTGAACCAAACTATACCGAGCGACCCGCCGCGCAGACCTATCGCTCAGTGCCACAGACGCTGGTGGATGATCTTCGCAGCCTGCATGAGCGTCTGCCCGCCCCGCAGACCAGCGAAATGGGGCTGGCAGCACCCGGCGCTTTGCGACTGAAGGTGGAATGCTGGGAGCAGTGCCAGGGGTACGGCGACTGGCTGCGGCGCAAATGCGATCCGGGACAGGACACCGAACTGGACGACAGGCTCAAAGGGGTGTATGGGCGGATGCATGTTCAGGCGTTCAAGCTGGCAGAGCTGTTCGCGGCGCTGGACTGGCTCAAAACCTCTGACGAATCACCAACAGTCACGGTTGACCACTGGCACGCGGCCCAGGCATTGGCTGAAGGCTGGCGCGGGAGCGCTCATCGCCTGCTGGAGCAGCTTGACCGCAGCGGCGAAGCCGTTGTTGAGCGTCGTCAGCAGGATCGTCTATTGAATACTATCCGTCAGGCGGGTGCAGGGGGTATTGCTCTGCGTGAACTGTACCGTAACCTGAACTTCTCCGCGAAACAGGCACGGCAGTTAGCACAGGACTTGATGCGTGCCGGGTTGATTGAGGAACGGCGTATGGATCGGGCTGAATGGTTTGTGGCAACTGAGTTCGTCACCAGTCAGTCATGAAGTTACCGACAAAACTGACATCACCGACAACCGACAATACCGACAAAGAGTCGGCGGTGTCGGTGAGTCGGTAGTAGCGACAGGTTCTTAACATTGAAGGAGAACAGCAGGTGAACCACACCCAAAGAATTGCCCATGTCGCTCGCCAGCGGCGCAGCCTGACCAAAGCACTTGTCCGTGAGGCGGTGGAACGGTATCTGAAGGCGCTGGCAGAGGAAATTGCCAGCGGGGAATGGGTAGACATACCCGGAATTGGCAAAGTGCAGGTTGTCCGCGAGGAGGGGAAAGGTTATGTAACTTCTATCACGCCAGGCGGTCAACATGTCCGTCGCAAGGTGAAGATGCGACTACGAACCCGAATCCGCTTATACGAGAAGTTCAAGCAGCGCTGTCGTATAGGATAAAAACGTGGGCGCAGCTTGGAGTCACAACCTGCTGCGCCCAGTCTTTCCCTACCCCTTTAGGCGCTCACTAATTCGCACTGATCTTCAGCGACTCCGAAGTCAAAACGCGCTATTGCATTGAGGGACGCGCACAAACCAGCCGAAAACCGAGAGTATCAAAACGGTTGAAAGGCATGTTACCGAAAGTGCGGGACACTGTTCGGGAATTGTAGTGCGGTGGAAAAATTGGACAGAATCAAGCCGGGTTTAAGAGAGTGTAGCGCGTTGCAAGCGCCGCTGCCTCAAACTCCGCCGGT
>DAOUCY010000161.1:0-18337 GCA_034431625.1 Anaerolineae bacterium
CCGGCAATCGTGAACTCACCGCGCAGTCGAATATCTTTTGATGAACTGCCAATCTCGATCTGGACAATCCCCGGCTCAACCTGATAGCGCATGTCGCGGTCGTAGAAAGCGAGATGGCGTACATCCAGATCGAAAGTCACCGTTTTGTGTTCACCAGGCCGCAGCGTGATGCGGACGAAACCCTTCAAGGCTTGAACTGGACGGGTGACGCTGGCGACCGGGTCGCAGAGGTACAGTTGGACGACTTCATCTCCAGCGCGCGCACCACAGTTGGTCACGCGCAGACTGATCTGGACAATATCCGTGGCCGCGGCCTCCCGGTGTGAGATATGCAGATCGCTGTACTCAAACTGGGTGTAGCTCAGACCAAAACCGAACGGATACAGCGGATCCGTATCCATCTCAACATAGCGTCCCTGCCAGTGGGAGCGTCCGCCGGATGGTTTGTGGTTGTAATATAGCGGAAGTTGCCCCACATGCCTGGGAAACGACATCGGCAGCTTCCCCCCGGGGTTGACCTCACCGAATAGAACATCGGCTATAGCAGCGCCGCCTTGCTCGGCGGGCAGCCAAGCGACCAGCACGGCAGGAACATGTTCGGCGATCCAGTTCAGCGTCAGGGGCCTGCCGTTGGTCAGGACCACGACGGTCGGTGTACCGGTTGCATGAATCGCCTCAACGAGCTGCTGCTGAATGCCCGGTAGATCGAGGATGGCACGATCAACCGACTCTCCACTTGTACACCCTGGAGCCAAGCCGCTTTTGTCACCCACGACTACCACCGCGACATCGGCGCGCTGGGCTGCCTCCACTGCTTCGGAAAATCCACTCGTATCTGTACTAAGGATGTCGCAGCCGTGTGCATATAGAACCTGCGTATCTGGCGATACAAGCTGGCGAATCCCGTCAAGGATAGTCACGGTTGGTGGGAAGTGTCCTTCCCAATTGACCACATCGTCGTGGGCCGCGGTCGGGGCATCCGGGCTGACGTTCGGGTTGAACATGTGCTCAAAGTGGGATGGGTAGTGGTAATCACCTTGCAGCAGTCGGGCACTGTGTGCGCTGGGTCCGATCACAGCGATGGTTCCGATGGTGCGCGCCAGGGGCAGAAGATTGCCCTCATTCTTGAGCAGGACAATCGACTGCTGAGCAATCGTGCGCGAAAGTTCAACGCTCGATGGTTTGCTGAAGATTTCCGGGACGCGCCCCTCATCCACAAACGGGTTTTCGAATAAGCCCCATTCAAATTTCGCAGTCAAGACGCGCTGGACGCAGGCATCCACAAGGGCGATATCGATTGTGCCATCTGCCAGCCCCTGGAGCAGAGGTTCGGCATACCCGTCTGGCGTCGGCAGTTCGATATCCATCCCTACTTCCAGCGCCATCCGCGCGGCTGCGCTGCGATCGGCGGCCACGTGGTGATACTCCATGAGCTGCGCAATTGCGAAGTAGTCGGAAACAATCAGGCCTTTGAAGCCATATTCGCCCCGTAGGATGTCAACCAGCAGCTCTTTCGAACTGGCGCATGGAATGCCGTCGATCTCTTGGTATCCGTTCATAACGGTTGCAATCTTGCCTGCTTGGATGGCAGCCTTAAACGGAGTTAGGTAGATTTCGCGCAGTTCGCGTGAAGGAATCAGGGATGGCGCCCAATTCATACCGCCTTCAGCCGCGCCATAACCGGCGAAGTGCTTGGCTGTTGCAGCAATCCCGGTGCGCAGATCCTCACCTTGTAGGCCGCGCACGTAGGCTGTACCCAGCGCGCTGATCAGGAAGGGATCCTCTCCGTAAGTTTCTTCAACACGTCCCCAGCGGGCATCGCGAACGACATCGAGCACAGGAGCCAGCGCATGATGTGCGCCGATGGCGCGGAGCTGTTCGCGAATCACCTGCGTCATGCGCTCGATCAGATCAGGACGCCAGGTAGCCGCCTGCCCAATGGATTGTGGGAAAGTGGTCGCGCCGCGCATCAGAATACCGGCACAGCTTTCCTCATGGATCATTGCTGGAATCCCCAGACGAGTGTGATCGATAAGATAGCGCTGGACCTGGTTGGCAAGTGCGGCTACTTGCTGAGGCGGCACCAGCGCGTTAGCGCCCAGCCGCGAAATCTGGCCGACGCCGTGCTGAAGAAGTCCATGCTGGCGTTCCGGCACAAAGTGCCGCTGCTCGTCCAGCAGGGCAATGGCCCAGATTCCCCAAAGCTGTGCTGCTTTTTCTTGCACCGTCATCTCGGACATCAATGCTTCGACGCGATCTGCTGTTCCCAGCTTCGCATCCTTGTAGGTCATCATGAAACTGTTATCCCTTCAGTTCGCCGCCAGTCAGGCCGGTGACGATGTAACGCTGCGTAAAGATGTAGAACAGGACTGCCGGTACAATCAGCAGGGAGACGAACGCCATGACACGCCCCCAGTCCGTTCCATATTGCCCTTGGAACTGCATAATCCCCAAGGGGAGCGGCCATTTCGAATCATCAGTTAGAACCAGCAGCGGTAGAAAGTATTCATTCCATGACACAATGGTTTGCAGGACGATGATCGCGCCCAGCGCAGGACGAGCCAGCGGTAGCAGCACATACCAGAAAAAACCAAGTGTGCCGCAGCCATCGATATACGCCGCATCTTCGAGTTCTGCAGGGATAGCGCGGAAAAAACCACGTAGAATGAGCGTGCTGCCGGGAATGCCGAATGCAACAAGCGGCAGGATGACGCCGAAATAGCTGCCGATTAGCCCAAGTTGGCGTACCTGGATGAAAACCGGCAGAAAGGCGATGGTGACGGGGAAGAGCAGGCCAAGTGTGAAATAATTGAAGATCACATCTCGACCTCGGAATTCGAGGCGGCTGAACACGAACGCAAGCAGCGATGAAGTGAGTACCACTAGACTGACCGTCCCGAAGACGATGATGGCGCTGTTCGATAGCTGCCGCCAAAAAACATTGCTGGTGAGAATGCCAGCGTAGTTTTCCCAGCGCGGTATCTTGGGAAGTCCAAAGGGTTCGGCGAACAGCTCTCCGGTCGTCTTCAAACCACCCAGTACAGCAGTCATGATCGGCGCGAGGATGATCAGCGATAGGACGATCAGAATGGCGTACTGTGCTGCTCTGTATATCCAGAACCGGAGTGGGCGGTGATGTAGAGCCGCTGTCATTGGAGTAGTCATGGCGCGTGCTCCTTCTATACTGTACCGGCGTAATCACGCCGCATCACGGCGCGCTGGTAGCCAATAGAAAAGATTAGGGAAATCAGGAAGATCATCACTGCAACCGCGCTGCCATATCCCAGGTTGAAGCTCTTGATGCCGAAGCGGTACATATACGTCGCCATCACCTGGGTTGCATTAGCTGGCCCGCCAGACGTCAAAATCCAGATCAGGACGAACTGATTGAGCGATCCGAGGACGGACAGATAAATCGTCAGCCGGATCGTCGGCGCGAGCAGGGGGATAGTGATATACCGCAGCACCTGAAGTTCACTTGCGCCATCGATGCGTGCCGCTTCCTCAACATCGGAATTGATGGATTGCAGTCCTGCCATATACAGGATCATGTGCAGTCCAAAATACTTCCAGGTGATGACGACGAAGACGGCCAGCAGAGCAATATCGCGATTGGATAGCCATCCCTGGGGTACATAGTTGGGGAAGATCGTGCCCAGAACAGTGTTGAGCGCGCCGCCGCCAGGGTTATAAACAAACAGCCAGATCAGCGCGGTAATGATCTCCGAAAAAACATACGGCATAAATAAAATGCTGCGAAAAAGGGAACGGCCCGGCAGGTTGCGTCCCACCATCAGCGCAAGACCCAGTGCAAGCGGAAGTTGGATGATTAGGGACAGCGCAACGATCAGCAGGCTGTTGCCAACAGCATTCTGAAAAACTTGATGGCCGAGAGCTCGCTCGTAATTCCCCAATCCGTAATAATTGCTCAAAGGTCCCAAGCCGTTCCAGTCATACAGGCTGTAGTAAGCCGCTTGGACAATCGGGATAATCAGAAAAAGGGTGTAGACCAACGCGCCGGGAACAATGAACATTCCTACTGCGAGAAGCTGATTGCTGGCTGTGCGTGGACGTTCGGTTCCACCCATCTGCTCACGTGGGATGAACCGAAAACGAGGAATTGGCGTGCTTCTCATCGAATAATCCTCTCATCAACCAGGTGTTTTTTTAGTAGGGTGGGGGACGGGAAGTGCAGGCAGGCATTCCCCGTCCCCGATCAAGGGGGACTTACTTTAACTCAAACGCGGCGGTGTCTTCAATCGCTTGCGCCGCTTCCTCTGGTGATAGAGTACCGACGAACAAGCCCTCCACGCTGTCCAGAACAGTCTGAGCAATGGCTGGTGGCAGGAACTGGTCGTAGTACAACTGGTAGTAACCAGCTTTATTCCGGGCTTCCATGACCCGCTGGAGCAGTGGGTCGGTCACTGCTTCTTCGGTGCCCACCACAGTCGGGATGAAGCCGATGTTCAGCTCGGTGTAACGAATCTGCACTTCCGGTGATGTCAAATAGCGCAGGAAGTCAACAGCGGCATCCGGCGCATTAGCGCCAACTGCGAAGCCGTCTCCGCCGCCAAGCACGTCAGTCGGGTCGCCCGCGCCACCTGCAACGGCGGGGAAGGGGAACCAGCCAAGTTCGCCGGCGGGAAGGCCTTCACCACTTTCGCTGTTGCCCTTTTGCACGCCGGGCGCCCACTGGCCCATAAGTTCCATGGCGGCTTGGCCGTTGCCCATCAGACCTGCTTGCTGGCCGTAGCCCATTGCCATGAAATCAGTCTGGAACGGGTTCAGGTCAATCAGTTCTTTCAGCCGTTCACCGGCAGCCACGAACGGGGCATCCGCAAATGAGCCAGTCCGGTTATAAGCTGCTTCAAATGCAGCCTGCCCGCCCTCGCGAATTGCCAGATACACCCACCAGAAGTGGCCCGGCCACTTGTCGCGACCAGCCAAAGCGATCGGGGTGATCCCGGCGTCGCGCAGCTTCTGCACAGCCGCCAGCAGTTCATCCCAGGTTTCGGGAACACTTTCGATTCCAGCTTCAGCGAACAAACGGGTGTTGTACCAGAAACCAACTGCCCCAAATGTCATCGGTACGCCGTACTGGCCGCCTTTGTAACCATAAAGATTGAGAGCCGCCTGTGTCGCGAACGAGTTGCGCCATTCATTATCATTCATCGACATCTCTGGGCTAATGTCACGCAGCAAACCCGCTTCAGCATAGCTCCACAGTACGCCGCCTCCCCAACTCTGGAACAGGTCTGGCGGATCACCTGACTGCATAACCGTGGCAAGGCGTTCTTTGAAGGCTTCATTCTCCAGGTGGGTCACTTCAATCGTGACGCCGGGATTGGCATCCATAAATTCTTGCGCAAGGGTTTCAGCCAGCGCCGGCAGTTCGGGTGGTGTAGTGTAGATTGTCCACCACCTCACCGTGACATTCTCTTGAGCAGCGACCGCTCCCAGCGAGAGGAGTGCCAGGGTGCCAATAATGACCGTAACCAAGAGACCTTTTCGCATGTTCATTGTTTCTCCTTCCAATCAATAGGTAACCTGAATTGCAAACGTTTGCAAACGGCATGAAAAAAAACGGTGTGATGTGACTCTTGGTAGCTCCTTTTCTGACTCATCGATTTGGCGGTGCACAGGAATCGCGCACGACGAGTTCGGTCGCTAACGTCACTCGTCGTGCTTCGATGTCAGGATTAGCCAACCGTTCCAGCAGCAGGCGCACCGCGACCCTGCCGATCTGGACGAGCGGTTGGCGTACAGTCGTCAGCTTAGGATGGGCGAGTGATGCCAGTGGGATGTCATCAAAACCGACGACGGAGATGTCTTCAGGAATGCGCAGTCCCGCAGCATAGATCGCATCCAGGACACCAAAAGCCGATAGGTCATTGGATGCAAAAATAGCTGTCGGTTGGGTTGGCAAGCTCAGCAGGCGCTTCGCACCGGCATAGCCGCCCTTCGTCATGTAATCCCCTTCGATGATCAGGTCATCGTCGGTTTCGATCCCATGATGGCGGAGCGCGGCCCGGTAGCCGTCTAAACGTTCGCGAGCGCTGTTGAGCTGTGGAAGACCCGTGATAAAGCCAATGCGGCGGTGACCGAGTTCAATCAGATAGCTCGTCGCATCGTAAGCACCCTGCCAGTTGGTCGCATCAACGGTCGTGCTGTTGAAAGTGTTGTCAATCTGGTCAACCAGTACGTAGGGAAAATCACGTGTGGGCAGTCCCTCAAGGTAGCTGCGCGAGTCCTGCGGGACAATCAGAATGAGACCATCCGCAAGGCCGTTGGCAATTGTCTTCACGTACAGCGACTCTCGCCCTCGAAACCGGTGTGTGGTGTACAGCATCATGTCGTAGCCCGAATCGACCAGTTCCTGGTCAATTCCGCTGACGATTTCAGTGATATAGCCGTTGTCAAGACCGGGGACGAGTAGGCCGATGATCTGTGTCTTGCCACCCGCTAAACTGCGCGCCTGGATGTTGGCGACGTAGCCGAGGCGCTCAGCCGCTTCAAGTACTTTTTGCCGTGTCGTTTCTTTGACAAAATCGAAGTCATTAAGCACGCGCGAAACGGTCGAATACGAAACCCCAGACTCACGAGCAACGTCAAGGATGGTAACTTTAGTATTTTTCCTGCGGATGCCGTTCGCCATCAAAAATCTACCCGAAGAAATCAGCATATGAACGACGACAGCCAATAGTTTTTAGGCAGCTTGCAGTAAGCGCATTTTCTGCAAACGCTTGCAATTACATTAGCACGATCTGAAGCCTCTGTCAAGTTTCTGCTGTGCTGCAAATCGGCTGTCGGCGAGCATCAAATACGTAGCTGGTCGAAAAGCGGCTGTGGAATTAGTAAATTTTCACATCGTTTTTTGCAAGCACTTTCAGGATAAGCGCTGTCGGAAACATGGGAAATACATACCACTTCTCCTGCAGCAGATTTTGCCCGGATATGAATTTGAATCCGTATGATTTCAGCGTTGGATGTCGAAACGTGTGCTGCGAAAAATTCGCAGCGCCGAGACAATCAGTATGATGCCCAACCCAAACTTGAGGACAGATGCAGGCACGAACCCCACCAGCAATCCACCAATCAGTGCGCCGATGACCGACCCAATGCCCATTGGGCCAACCGTCTCTCGCAAAGGGGTGCGATCTGCAAAAGCACCCCGCGATGCGTACCGTGCCAATCCTACAAGAATAGTCGGTAGACTGATGAATAGACTGGCCGTTCCCGCTGCTTTGACATCTGCGCCGAAGACAAAAATCAGTGTCGGGATAATGAGTTCCCCGCCTGCTACCCCTAACAGACTGCTGACCAGCCCAATCGCCAGACCGAAAAGGATGCCAACGGCAATGCGCCACACCATCTCATTAGGAACAAGTCCCGCGCTTTCTTGTGGGAGAAACGCTTCGATAATCAGTGCTGCACCAATACTCAGCAGCAGCACTAAAATGGTTTGCTCCAAGCGCCGCTCAGAGAGGTGACTAACCAGCGATGCGCCAAAAAACGCCGCAAAGACTGCGCCAGAAACCAACCCCACCATCGGGAAGGTCAGTGTACTGATTGCATTTAGCGGCAGAGTGTTGGCTCGGATGATCAGCGAGCTGATGACAGTAATTAGACTAACCGCAAGGTTGAGCGGCACCGCCTGTTTGGCTGTGTAACGCAGCAGTCCTGCCAGTACCGGCAGGCGAAATTCTGCGCCGCCCAGCCCGATCAAACCGCCGAGAACGGCGATAGGAATGGCAAAAACAAATGCCAGGCGAGACCGGTTAAGAGGAACGCTGCTTTCCGGTGCTGCCATAACGCTTCTCTCTTCTCTGTGATGTGGCGCTCAAATGAGAAACAAGCCAGAGTCCGGTGAATGCCAGCAAAGTCAGCACGAGTACCATCAATTGGGCATCATCATAACGCCGCGCTTGAACTGCATTGTAAATCGCCAGCGGCAGCGTTTGTGTGCGCCCTGGAATATTACCCGCAACCATTAGCGTCGCGCCGAACTCCCCCAGTGCTCGTGCTGCGCTCAGAATCATCCCTGCGATGATCCCGTGCCGGGCGATGGGCAGCGTGACATGCCACCATACCTGCCATTCCGCAGCACCATCCACCCGTGCAGCCTCTTCCACCTCTGGCTCGACTTCTTCAAATGCGGCCTTTGCCGTCTGTGCCATCAAAGGCAAACCAACGACCATAGATGCGACTGCTGCTCCTTGCCATGTGAACAGCAGGTTGATTTTAAGCTGTTCGACCAGAAAGCTGCCGCGTCCCAGTACGAACAGCAGATAATAACCGACGACAGTTGGCGGCAGAATCAGGGGTAGATAAATGATCGTCTCGAGGATCAGCTTGCCGCGAAAGGAGACCCGCGCCAGCAGCAGTGCCAGTGCCAATCCGATGATAAGAATACCAACCATTGCCGTACCGGTGACTTGCAGCGAGAGCCAGAAAGGTTGCCAGTTCATTCAATCGGCTCTTCTCCCGGCAGGATGAACCCGTAGCGGCGCATCACTTCGCGTCCAGCTTCGCTGTTCACAAATGTCGCGAACTGCCGCGCTTCCGCTTCATGTTCGGTGCTGCTGACCACCGCCAATGCTTGATTGATGGGGTTGTGTAATTCCCCAGGAATGAGGACATATCGTCCGGCATCGCCTGCCGCGATGCTCAGTGACAGCGCTGCGATAGCAGCATCGACATTCCCCGTTTCAGCGTATTGCAGGGTCTGGGCTGCATTCTCGCCTAGAATCAGCTTGGGCTGCACCGATTCCCATAATCCAGCCGTCTCTAGCGCTTCGCGTGCCGCGACCCCGTAAGGGGCGTGTTCAGGATTGGCAATTGCGATCCGGCTCACTCCTTCTTGTGTGAGGTCGTCAAGTGTAGCAAATGTCAGCGGGCTGTCCGCACGTGTCCAAAGCGTGATACGCCCCTGTGCATATAAGGCAATCGTATCCGGGATCACCAATCCGGCCTGTTCCAGATCATCAATGTAGGATTGGTTAGCAGCCGCAAACACATCCACCGGCGCGCCTTGCGCAATCTGCTGGGCAAGCTGTCCAGTTGAGCCAAAGTTGAACACCACTTCAATGCCGGTCTGTGCTGTGAACAGCCTGCCCAACTCCTGGAACGCGGGTGTCAAATCAGCCGCTCCTGCGACCGTGAGCGTCACACCAGTGGATGCAGGTGTTTCAGTGGTTGGTGTTGTGTTTAGCGTGTCGCTGGAACAGGCAGTCAGCACAGCGAGCATGAGAACGATGATGAGGCTGGGCTTGATCAATCAGATCTCCTGCCTAAGGTAAGGATCAGTTGTGAGCTTTATTAGGTTCAGATAAGACAAGTTCGCAGCGCTCAATCCAGTGCAGTACCGCTTCCAACTGGCGGATATGGAGTTCCAGCGCCAGAAAATCGATGCCTGGCTCAGCATGGTCGCGCTCGGCAGCCAGCTCTTGGTATTTAGCCATACAGGCTTCACGCTGACAGCGCACAACAGGGTCCGTCGGAATATTCAACTGCCGCGCAATGTACAAGCGGCTGAGAAATTCCACCCGAATACGCCGAATGCTGGCAGAAGGTCGGGTTTCGTGCAGCCAGGCATAAAGGCGCTGTTTTCCGGCGTCCGTCAGCGTATATTCCGTTCGCGGCGGCGCATTCTCCGAGACCACTCCGTGCCCAACAATCCAGCCTTCACGTTCCAGGCGCTTCAAGACGGCGTAAATCTGGCTGGTGCTCAAATTCCACACCCGCCCAAGCTGGTGCGGATTGTCGAAGCATTCCAGTAGCTCGTAGCCGTGCCGCGCTTGAATAGCAAGCAGTCCAAGAATGGTCTCATCGGGCGTCAGTGAACTCATAGACCCCTATTCTATCGTGGGATAGTGTACCTCGTCAACACGATCATGTCTTCGAAGCAGGGGCGCTGGTAATCCGCACCAGCAGCGTTCGATATCTCCACAGATGGCGGTGAGCTTGTGAGGCTGGGCGCTTTTACCAAAATCATGTCAATTTCGAATTCTTAAGGCTTGATTCGCCAAACAAACCCTAAACTAACATTAGTTGGGGATGTTTTTGTTTCGACAATCTATACAATTTAGGGTTTTGTTACGCTTTTGTCGGCGTTGCCCCTCATTGAATTCCGCCGGAACGGGCGTCCCCCACGTTATTCGCATCATTTTATAAGGCGAGATCATATCTATGGCTCACAAAAAGTCCCTGCCATCGTTCATGAGCGTTGTCGCGCTCCTGGTGTTGTTCAGCACGATCGTGATCCATTATCAGATCGCTGTTGCCCAGGAAAACCCAACTGAACTGCCGCCGGCAGAGACGCCAGAAGCGACTCTGCTGCCTTCGCCGACTTCTGCGCCGGTCGAAACGCCCACACCTCCACCCGCGCCGCCAGCCAATCCGATCTCGATCACGGTCGCTATGAGCGCCTCTCCCACCAGCGGAGCCGCCCCGTTGACCGTCACCTTCAGCGATGCCAGCAGCCCCGGCTTAACCAGTTGGGCCTGGGATTTCGGCGATGGCAGCAGCGCGACTGGCCCAGGGCCGCACAGCCATACTTATGCCAATCCGGGAACCTACACTGCCAGCCTGACCGCCTCTGGAAGCGGGGGCAGCGGCACTGCCAGTCAGCAGATCGTAGTCTTTCCGCCCGTCACCCCGGTAGAAGCCCGCTTCAGCTACCAGCAGACTGGCGAGACCACCGCCTGCTTTACCCAGTCCAGCACGGGTCCGGTGATGGCCTCTGCCTGGAATTTCGGCGACGGAGCCACCAGCGCCGAGACCGATCCCTGCCACACCTATCCCAGCGCCGGCCAATACACCGTGACGCTGACCGTCACAGGGGAGGGCGGAGCCGCGTCGTCGGCTGCTCAACGGATCAGCCTGTTAACCCAAACGCAGCCCCCCGTCTCAGCCTTTAGCATGAGCCGCTCAACAGCATCAGTCGGCCAAACTGTGAACTTTACCGACCAAAGCACGGGGCTGATTCAAACTTGGTTCTGGGACTTCGGTGATGGTACGACCAGCAGCGAGCGCCAGCCTTCCAAGCAGTACAGCGCCGAGGGAATCTATACAGTCACCCTCACGGTAACCGGCCCTGGAGGCTCCGATCAGGAGACAGCAGCCGTCACCATCGTTCCAGCAGACATCCTGACCTGCTCGTTCAGTGCTCCATCACGCTTGTTCGCTGGCGAGACGGTTACGCTGCGGAATACTTCGCAGGTTTCGCCGGGCAGCTTCAGTGGCTTCACCTGGTACATCAATGGGCAGCAGGTTGCCACCACAACCGATCTGGTGACCAGCTTCAGCCAAGCCGGTACAGTCGTTGTCCAGTTAGTCGGTCTGACGGAGGACGGCCGTTCCTGTGAAACTCAGCGCAGCCTCACCGTTCTGCCTGCCGACAGCGTAATTGCCAACTTCAGCGGCATTCGCAGCGTCATCGTGGGCGAGGAGCTGTGCTTGCGTGACCAGTCACGTGGTACGATCACCGCCTGGGCATGGGACTTTGGTGATGGCGGCCTCAGCACAGAGACCAACCCTTGCCATGCCTTTAACCAAGCCGGTCGCTATGACATCCGCCTGACGGTCACCGGCGCCAGTGGTGCGTCGGACAGCCGCACCCGCTCCGTCACCGTCTATGACCCACCGGCCCTGACTGCCTCGGCCAGCCCAATGAACGGAGTCGCGCCGCTCGCAGTGAGCTTTGCTGCTGCAGGCACGAGCTTGACCAGCTACGAGTGGAGCTTCCCGGATGGCTCCCGTGCCTTCTCCTCTACTGCTCAGTTCGTCTTCGACCAGCCTGGCGAGTACACCGTCACCGTGACCGGCAGCGGCCCGGTGGGGTCACTGACCTCCAGCCTGCAGATCAGCGTTCGCGCCCCCAGCGACCTCCGTGCCGCCTTTGGTGCTTCTGCTTGGAATGGCATCGCCCCGCTGGAAATCTGCTTCACCGACCGCAGTGCCGGCGGTCCGATCACGTTCTGGGCCTGGGACTTCGGCGATGGCGTGGCCAGCGCCGATCCGAATCCCTGCCACACCTTTACTCGCGCCGGGGAATACCCCGTCAGTCTGACTGTTTCTAACGCGGATGGCCTCAGCGCCAGCGCCACCAGTACGGTGCGGATTTACAGCCCGGCCTCCAGCTCGGCCTCGTTCCGTATTGTTTCAGTGAATGACCTGACGGTCTGCTTCGCCAGCACCCTCCAGGATGGATTGTCGCTGACTCGCTGGGAATTCGGCGATGGCAGCACCAGCACCGAGTCTGCCCCCTGCCATCCCTATCCCACGCCGGGCGTCTATGCCGTCACCCTGGTTGTGACTGACCTCGGCGGAGTAGAACGCGCCCTGCGGAGCAGTGTGTCTGTCAGTCAAGGCAGCGCCGCCCCGGTCGAAGAAACTGCCGCGCCCAGCCCGCACAGCGAGATCTACGATCCGGCATTGAGCAAGATTGGCTTCCTGCCCGCAGGCAGCATCGGCCTGCCTGGGGAAGCCTTGCACTGGGTCACAACCGTGACCAATGTCAGCAGCGTCCCCGAAAATAATCTGGTTATTGTCGATCAGGTGCGCCCAGAACTGCGCATCGATTCGGTCATTGTCGCCAGCGGTAGCAGCTATACCGTCAACGGCCAGCGCGTTGAGGTCTTCATTCCGTCCCTGCTGCCCGGCCAGAGCCAAGATTTCACCATCATCACTACGGTGCTGACCAGCCCGCTCAACGGCATTTTGGATAACACCGTCACCGATAACATGGGTGCCAGTGCCACTGCTGCGGTGAACGTGCCGGCAGGAGGTGGCGTGATTGTTCCGAACCTTGCGCCGCCGCCCCTCCCGGACGGCCCCATTCCGCTGGTCAACGGCGTGCCGGAGTTGGTGGACTTCGCGGGCAGGCAGTTCTGCTTTACCCCTAACTTCACCAATGCCGGAACCCGCGAAGGCTATGGCCCCTATATCACCCTCGTGCGTGATGCCAACCTCGCCCTCAATTCGATCAACTATCTTGGCTTCGACTTGACGGCGTCTCCCTTCCTAGTAGGCTCCGGCGTGCTGCCCGCCAACGACCCTATCGAAGGCCGTGCTATCCCCGGCACACCTGGGCAGGCTTGGATCACCGTGCGGTTGCCTGTTGGCTCCTTGGAGACCATCAGCCCGCCGATTCCAATTGACATCTGTATGCAGAGTCTGCCGTTGGCGGCCTTGGGCGTCCCATTGCCGATCAATATCTATCCTGGTTACGAGTTCGGTGATACGCCCACTGGTGCAAACGGCCCCATCTCCAACCTGAACGATCAAGGGCCAATGGATAACACCGGGTCGTTCACGCCGATCCTCGTTACCTTTGCCAAATCCAACACCTTGCCGGAAAGCGAAGTCCCGCCGAGTTGCTATCCTGCCCCACCTGTCGGCGCAGTAGGGCAGCCCGGCCCAGCCTGCGCTGCTCCGCCTGGTGTCCAGTGGCCGTATGAGTACACCCTGTCGATTGAACTGGCGGCGGGCCAGACCCTCACCGCCAACACCTTCACCGATACCCTCGATCCGGCCTTCGAGTTCTACCCGTATACCTTCCCGGTGACGACGCTGGCGAATGCCGTCATTATTGGCGGAACCTGCACGCCCAGCGGAGCAAGTGCCACCTTCAACGGCAGTCCGATTACCGCACTGCCCCCGCTTGCGCCGCCCGGCGGTGGGACGCTCGCTATTTCCTTTGCCAGCATCGCCAATCCGTCCTCAACCTCAACCTGTACGCTCACGATGCGCTATCGTGGTTTCATCAACGACATCCTCAGTGAGAGCGCTGCCCCAGAATCCTATGCAGCGGTCAACAACGCCAGCTTTGTCTACAGCCATGTCAGCGGGCCGCAGCCCGTCCTGAACGCTACCAACACTGTTGATGTCCGCAACCTGCAAATCCAGAAGGGCGCGTCACCCGGCGCTGTCACGCCGGACACGCTGGTCAACTACACGCTCTCCTTCCAGTTGAGCGAATATATCGGCATCCAGACCCTCACTGTCACCGACATCATCCCGGATGGCATCGACTACAATGTCGGCTCGGCCGTCGTCAATGTGCCCGGAGTGGGCAGCGCCCCCATCACCGGAGCCAATGAGAGCATCACCTACGGCGTAGACACGGGTACGCTGGTCTTCAATGTGACCGGAGCGCTACCCGGCCCATATCCCAGCCAGGGTACAATCACCATCACCTACACCGGAACCGTGCGGCAGACGTACCGGCCCGGCGGAACCCTGACCGGCTACGTCAGTGCCAACGACACGCTGTCCAACACGGCGACTGCCAGCTTCACTACCACTGCCGGCCAGTCCTTTACCGATGAAACTGGTGCTTCAGTCCAGGTCGTCCCCAACACCTTGACCAAGACCCTCGTCAGCACCCCAGTCGATTCGACCACCGGTTTCGTTCCCGGTGAACCGGTAACTTTCCGGTTGGTGCTGCGGATTCCCTCCGGCGACACACGCAATCTGATCATTGAAGATAACTTCCCGCTTCCCGTCTTCAACGTGCAGGATGGTGACTTCGGCATTGAAGCCAGCACCTTCACCCTGCCTGATCCGGTTGGACGCTCGGCTCCCTTCGATGTCACGAACACAACCGGCTACTGCGCCAGCTACCCCAACGTCAGCTTCCCGGCCTATACGCGCCCCTGCGGCATTCGCTTCATTTATGACGCCGTCGGCACGAACGGCACAAATGTGCCCGCCGGAACTGGTGTGACTGTCACCCGTGTCGGCAACACCGTGCGCCTGAACTTCAACGCGCCCGTCGAAACCAACGATACCAGCGAGCGGCGCATCGTCGTTGAACTCACCGCTGGCATCATCGACCGGCCTTTTGCCGATGGTCTCTTCCTCGCTAACCGCTCCCTGGCGCGATATACCAACACCGCCGGCGTCGCCGTGACGCTCAACGCCGACGATTACGTCCAGGTAGCTGCTCCCGATGTCCAGATCTGCAAGGGCATCATCAACACCACCAACCCCGCCAGCGTACCCGTCGCCGGAACCGCCTGCGGCGTTCCTGGCGCTCCCAACAACAACCTGACCGATGTCGATGCTTCCGACGTGCTGACCTACCAAATCACGGCTCAGAACATCGGTGGCGCGCGCGCCTATGGCCTTCAGATCAGTGACAACGTCACAACCGTGCCCCAGCTAACGGGCTGTACGCTGGTCAGCGTGGCGAATGGGGCGGGCGTGCCGCTCGCTTTTAGCGGCACATTCCCGAACCTCACCTTGACCGATCCGCTGCCCGGCGCGCGTAGCTTCGGGGTGACGGCCGCCCAGTCTACGGCTGTCGTCACGTATACCTGCACCGTCGCTTCCAACCTTGCTCCGTCTCCAACCCCCATTGTCAATCGGGCCACGGTGGTCGCTTCCACCTTTAGCGATACCCTGCCCGGTGGCGTGCATGTCAACCCGCCGACCGTTCCTTTCCCGCCGCGCTCGGATGTCGCCCAGTTCACGCCGCGTCTGCCTGATCTCA
This sequence comes from Anaerolineae bacterium, assembly GCA_034431625.1. Classification (GTDB taxonomy): domain Bacteria; phylum Chloroflexota; class Anaerolineae; order Aggregatilineales; family Phototrophicaceae; genus CFX2. The sequence goes on from DAOUCY010000161.1 coordinate 15,497, forward strand.
CCAAGACGCGCGTCCCGGCCACGGCAACCATCGGTAATCTCATCACCTACACCCTTCAGGTCGATGTTCCCGGCGGCACGATGAACAACGTCTCCATCGTCGATACGCTGGACGCAGGCCTGGCTTTTGTGGACTGCACCAGCGTGGTCGCCACCGCGCCAACCCTAACCAGCAGTCTGGGCGCAATCAACACCGCTAACTTCTGCAACGATGGCACGGGCGCAAACAACCCGGTCATCAGCGGCAGCGGCGGAGTCATCACCTGGAACTTCGGCAGTCTCACTTCGACCGGGACCACCGCCAGCGATGTCAACAGCATCATCATCACCTATACTGCCGTCGTCCTCAACCAAACGGGCAATGTGCGCGGTGCGCTTCGCAACAACAGCGCTGTGCTGGGTTGGGATAACCCCGCCGGTGGGCGGCTGACCGACTCCGCTTCCGCGCCCGATACCCGCATCATCGAGCCAACGCTGGAGGTCGATAAGACCGCCTCGCCCACTACCAATGTGGATGCGGACGACCTTGTGACCTTCACCCTGGTGATCCGCCATGCCTCCGGCAGCGATGCCACCGCCTATGATGTCCAGCTCACGGATGTGATCCCAACAGGCCTGACCTACGTGGCCGGTTCGCTCACCAATACAGCCGGTGTGGTTCCGACCACCCTCACCGAAAGCAGCGGCACGATTACCGCCACCTATGCCAGCCTCACCACGGCCCAAACCAGCACGCTGCGATACCAGGCGCGGCTGGCCGCCAACGTCCAGCCGGGGCAGGTCATCACCAACACCGCTCAGGTGGTCTGGACGAGCGTGAGCGGCACACCGGCGTTTACAGCCTACAATCCGCTCGGCGTCGAGCGGACCGGCAGCACCGCCGATCCTGGCGGCACAGCCAATAACTACCGGAGTACCGACCCGGCCAGTGTGACTGTCGCCAACCCGTCGGCGGCGAAGACTATCACCGCCACCTCGGTTCCCGAAACGGGCAACGGTTCCGACAGCGATCCCGACCTGACTATCGGCGAAACCGTCACCTACCAGATCACCGTCACCTTTCGCGAAGGGCTGACCCGTGCCGCGGTCATTCGGGATAACCTACCGACAGGCACGGCCGTGCTGGGGTTGGTCAGCAGCCGCATCATCAGCATCGGTGCCAACCTGTCCTTCAGCACTGCCACGCCCACCGTCGGCCAGGCGGGCACAGCCTCCGATACCAACAGCGATGGCGTTCTAGATCGGGTCGAATGGGCGCTGAGCGATGTCACCAATACGGCGGATAACGTCAGCAATGCTGCTGATACCATCGTGGTCGAAGTCGTCGCCCGCGTCCTGGATGTAGCCGCCAACAGCGGGCTGGCCCCGACTCAGGATTTGAACGTCACCAACACAGCCCAGATTCGTTATAACGATTTTGGCGGAACCCTCCGCACGCAGAACGGCACGGCCACCGTCGATCTAGTCGAGCCGCGCCTGACCATCAACAAGACTGTCTCGCCGACCAGCGCTGACGCAGGCGATACTGTCACCTATACCATCGTCGTCACCAACACGGGGACGGCTCCGGCCTTCAATGTGGTCATCACCGACCCGATGACGGCCACGGCGCCGCTCGTTGCGGGCACAGTCACCACCACTGCCGGTACCATCGTCACCGGCAACACCGCCGGCGACACCACCATCCGCGTGGAGATTTCCCCGCTGGCCGTCAGCGGCTCTGTTACCATCACCTACCAGGCGCTCATCCAGCCTAGTGCCTTCCCCGGCCAGCAGATCATCAATACGGCCTCAGAAACCTTCAACAGCATGCCGGATAACACCGGTCGTCCCGGCAGTGGCAGCGATCCGGCCACCGTTACCGTGCTGACTCCCAGTCTCGCCAAAAACATCACGGACACCTCGGAGAGCTATACTTTCCCTGGTTTGGGCACAACCAATCGCTATACGGCTGTGCCAGACCTGACCATCGGCGAGACCGTCACCTTCCAGATGCCGATCATCGTGCCGGAAGGCACCAGTAACACCCTGCGGCTGGTCGATACGCTGCCCAGCGTCGCTGGTGGTGATCCTGGCACACTGGTCTACATCAGCAGTCGTGTGGTCAGCATCGGCAGCAGCATCAGCGGCTCGTCGCTGGCTGTAGGTGCGCCTGGCGCCGTTGCTGGCCAGACCATCACCTTCAATTTCACCTCTGGCGGTCCCATCACCAATACGCCTGACGGGGTCTCCAATGCCAATGACATCATCCTGGTCGAAGTTGTCGCCCGCGCCGAGAACCTCGCTGCCAATGCAGCCGGCGATCTGTTGACCAATCGTGCCGCGCTGACCTATGACGGCGGCAGCACGGTCAATGCCGCAGCCTCGGTCGATCTGGTCGAGCCGCAGTTGGACGTACAGAAGACAGCGGCGCCGAGCACGAATCTGAACGCGGGAGACGTGGTCACGTTCACGATAGTGGTGAACCACACAGGGGCATCGACGGCGGATGCCTTCGATCTGCGGATCGTGGATGTGATTCCAGCGGGACTGACGTATGTAGCAGGTTCGCTGACGAACGCGGCGGGGGTAGCGGCAGTGCTGGATGCGAGCGCCGCGCCAACGCTGACGTTGACGTGGGACGCGCTGGGGCTGGGGCAGACCAGCACGGTGACGTACCAAGCGCGGGTAGACAACACGATCACGCACAACGTGACGCTGACGAACACGGCCAACCTGGGGTACTCGTCGCTGGACGACGGCACGCCCACAAGCAGTGATGCCAACGAACGGACGTACACAGACAGCGATCCGGCGAGCGTGACGACCAACCTGACGCCGCTGAGCTTCGTCAAGAGCGTAG
>DAOUCY010000162.1:0-2517 GCA_034431625.1 Anaerolineae bacterium
CCAGACTGCCAGACTGAAGCCCTTATGTTCCTGATGGAAGGGACACTTCCATAAATAAGCGCGTCCACCGCGCAACGGTGCAGGTCCCAAGTCCTGCTCGACCAGGCGGCGCAGATCACAGTGTTCCTTTAGCTGTTGAGTATCGACCATCGGTTGTCTCCGCTATTTTTGTCACGGGCGTGACAAAAGCCAAAATGACAAAATTCGATTTATGTCGCAGCCGTGACAGAATCGGCATCCAGCAGCTCATACTTCTCCGGGGGACGACCCCGCCCGCTGTAGGAATTCTGAACCCGAATCACCCGCCCATCCTCTTCCAGCGCCTTGAGTGTCTCCAGTACGGTCTTACGCGGCGCACGCAGGGTGCGGTACAGATCACGTACTGTTGCGCTGCCGCCGCAGGCTTTGAGCAGGCTCAATACGCGATTTTCCAGCCGTCCCTCTTCGTTCTCGCCTAAATCCGCCAGCAGGCGGTGAGCTGAAGCCCGCCAATCTTCGACAATCTGCTGCGCCCGATACCAGTGCGCGGCGGTCACTTTGGGACGCGGCGATGTATCGTCACCATCCGCCCAGTCCATCGCTGCCAACAGGATCGCCACTTTAATCGCCTGCACATGCAAGCGTCCATAGACGGCACGCAGACGATCATCCAATGAGGAACTGGGGGCAGTCATCGCCCGCAGCGCCTGTTCATAGGCATGGCAGGCCGTCCAGATGTCTGCCGACAGCGACCAGGCTTCTGCCGTCTTTTTCTCGCCCAGCGCATCGGGCAGCGGTGGTTCTGGCAGGCGTTCGTGCAAGCGGCGCAGACGGCTCGCCAGATCGGTGGGTGTTTGACTGTCTTGCGGAGCAGACCGTTCCTTATAGTCCGGTTCGGGTGTCAGCAGTCCGAAGCGAGCGAGATTGCCGTTGAACCAGTCGGAGGAGGACAGCGCCGACGACAGTTCCGCCGGGGTCGCCGCGCCCAGAATGGACAGCGCCGCATCGCGGATCACCACCAGTCCTTTGTTATTCGTGTTCGAGTCGAGATAGGGCGGGCAGTCGTAGAGCGTCATGATGAGTTCTTTTAAGCCTGCCATATAATCCCTGCCCATCGACTTGAACAACCCGGACAGTTCATCGCGGAGCAAACCACGCTGCGCGGCATAGCGGTTGCCTTTCTCCAGCCGCGCCCGATCCAACTGCGGAATGTCGGCGAAGTTCGGCGGGAGAATGCCGCCAAGCATGGACATGAAGTTCTCCGGCGATCCGGGCTGCGGCATGAGCATGTGCGGGGTTGCCAGCCGGGCTACCTCAGCGGCGAGGCTCAAGCCTGCTGACTTGCGGTAGTACGTCGAGACCGCAACCACCATCAGATACAGGTTGGGAAAAACCTGCTGCCGCCAGGGGGTATGGATATACAGTCTGCGTCCAACGGCAATAGCCGCCAGATATAAGCCTGCACCGAGATGAAAAGCCAGCGGCGTTTCATTGGCGGCGCTGCCCGCCCATAGCACGTAGTCGTTCAGCCATTGTCCGACACCGGCTGCCTGCTGCATCTGTGCGTCAGTTAGTTTTGCCACTGCCGGGAGTTCCGGCACGATGTTGAGGTCGGCTGTCCGCTGCGGCAGCGGTGGGGGCGGGGCATTGGGGTCTACCGCCAGCACTGCCCGCAGCAGTTCCTGTCCCAACACTTTGCGGAGAAAGCGCAGGTCGTCCGGCACGTTCGGATCGAGATGCGCCAGCAGCAGTCCGACAGCAGGGCTGAGTTGCAGGCTGTCCCAGGACATGCCCACCAGCGCCCGCGCTAATCCATAGGCATCCTGGGGTGAAAGCATGAAGTTCATGGTCATAGCGCTTCACGCTCCTGCACATCAAAAGGCTGTCCGCGCCGCTGTTCTTCTGCCTCAAGCGCCTGCACCACCAGGATAAAAATGAGGTTGGCAAGTGGGCGGTGCTGCTCCTTTGCCCACTGTTCCAGTTTGCGCCGCGTCGCCGCTGTCAGCCGAAACGCGACCCGTTCCGAAAAAGTATCCTGATCCATCACTCTGGTTTCCTTTCGTCAGCCTGATGATCTCAGGATAAATGAAAACGTAGAACTTGTGTGCGAGAAAAGTGGACAATCGGCGTGGGAAAATAGGACAATGTTGTGAGAAAAATTCTCACAGGAGTGAGAAAATTCTCATACCACTGTCTAAAATGCTCACCAACTGTAAAACAAACCATACTCATACTAATTTCGTATGAAACTCTAAACTTATGTTCGCCTCAGCGTTTGAAAGTTGTGATATGCTGATGTGTTGTGAATAGAACATAAGTTCTGAATTTCACGAGTGGGTCGGGCATGAATCACACCACAGGAAGGTATATTCAGGAAAAGGAGAACCAGTGAGAATGCGGAGTCTGAAAATCGTGATCGTTGACCGGAATGATGTCACCCGCATGGGAATGCAGGCCATTGTCAACGATGCCGGAATACCCTATGAAGTTGTGGCGGTCTTCGTTCGCTTACGCGAAGCAGAACCCTATCTCCCGGAT
>DAOUCY010000163.1:0-173481 GCA_034431625.1 Anaerolineae bacterium
AGCACACTGGACACACGCCCGGCAAACCGATAGACTCACCCCGGTTCTAGGCTACTGACGAGTCTGCGGCATGATCCCTGTTCGGCTTGAAATCAAAAACTTCCTGGCCTACCGCTCGCCTGATCCCCTGCGCTTCGATGGCATTCACCTCGCCTGCCTGACCGGGCCGAACGGCGCCGGCAAATCTTCCCTCCTGGACGCCATCACCTGGGCGCTGTGGGGGGAAGCCCGTGCCAAAACCGACGAAGCCCTCATTCACCTCGGCCAGAATGACATGTCCGTACAGTTGGACTTCGAGCAGGAAGGCACGCACTACCGCGTGCTGCGCCAGCGAACGCGCAAAGGCCGCACCGGCAAGCTCGAAGTCTTCTCCATCGTCGATGGAACCCTGACCACCCTAACGCGCTCCTCCATGCGTGAAACCCAGGAGTGGATCAACCGGCTCCTCCGGCTGGATTACCAAACTTTCGTGCATTCGGCCTTCTTACAGCAGGGCAAAGCCGACGCCTTCACCACCCGCCCGCCCAACCAGCGCAAACAAATTCTTTCCGATATCCTAGGCTTGGAAGTCTGGGAGACATACGAAGCGGCTGCCAAAGAACGCCTCAAATCCATCACCAGCGAGCTGGCCGTCATCGAGGTTCGCCTCCGCGAAATTGATGACGAACTGCTCAAGGAACCGCAGCTCCGGCAGGTTCTTGCCGAAGCCGAAGCCGCTCAGCAGCAGGCCGAAGCGGCCCTGCGTGAAGCCGAATTCCGCCAGAACGAATTGGCGCATGTCCCCGGCGCGCTTAAAGCAGCCGCCGAGCGGCTGGCCGAGAGTGAGCGCCGCCTGCGCGAGCGCCAGAGTGACCTGGATGCGCTTCATGCCGACATTGCTGCCCAAGAAGCCCGCGTCGCCAGCTATGAGGCCATCCTCATCCAGCAGTCCGATATCGAAGCCGGCTACACCGCCCTACAGTCCGCCCAAGAGATTGACTCGGCGCTCGGCGACAAGCTGCAAGCCCTCCGCCGCTTGGAAAAGCGCGAGTTCGAGCTAACCCAAGAACTCGACCAGCAGCGAGCAGCACTCCAAGCCGAAATCAGCGGCTGCGCGGCGACCATCGCCGAGCTGGAACGCGCCGCAGGGCAGGATGTGGCCGGCGAGCTGGCCGAGGTGCAGGCGGAGCTGGCCGAACTCCAGGCGCTCGAAGTTGAACGCGCCGCGCTCCAGGAGCAGACCGCCCAGTGGGGCGAACTCCGCGCTGAACTGGATGCCACCAACCGCGTCCTGCGTGGCGAGATGAATGAACTCAAAGACCGCATCACTCGCCTGGAAGCCTCGACCGAACCGGCCTGCCCGCTCTGCGGCCAGCCGCTCACCGATCCGCATCGTGCCCAGATCATCGCGGAACTCACTGCCGAAGGCACAGCCCGCGGCGATACTTACCGCGCCAACAGCCGCCGCGCCCAAACGCTTGAAAACGACATCGCCGCGGCGCGGGCACGCCTCGCCGAACTCGATGGCCTGCTCAAGCGCCTCCCCACTCTGATGGAACGCGGCGGGACGCTCCAGGCGCAGATCGACGCTGCCAATGACGCCGCCATCCGCCTTGAACAGGAACAGGCGCGGCTGGATGCCGCCCAAGCGCTCCTGAACAGCGACAGCTTCGCCCCGGAAGTCCGCGCCCAATTGGCAGCCCTGCATGAAGAACGTGCTGCCCTCGGCTACGATCAAGCACAGCACGATACCGCCCGCCAGCAGTTGAAGCAGCTCCGCGAATTTGAACGCCGCCAGGCCGAACTCAACCTCGCGCGGGAAGCGCTGCCCGTGGCCCAGGCCGCGCTGGATTCCTCCCGACTCCGCTTAGAACGCACCCAGCAGGCCATCACGCAGGAAACCCAGGCCGCCGCTGCCCTCCGCGCCGAAATCGCCCAGCTCGAAGTACAGGTCAAGGAGTACCACCTGCGCCAGCAGGAGGCCAACCGCCAGCGCACCCTCGAACGCCAGCAGTACCAGCGCCTCATCAATGCCCAGCAGGAATTGAACACCCTCGACCAGCAGCGCCAGCGCAAAGCTGAATTCGAAGCCCGCCGCGAAGCTCGCCGTCACGAAGAAGGCCTCTACAAAGAACTGGTGCTCGCCTTCAGCAAGAAGGGTGTCCCGGCCATGATTATCGAGGCTGTCGTCCCTGAACTGGAACAAACCGCCAACGACCTGCTCCATCGGATGACCGGCGGCCGCATGAGCCTGCGCTTTATGACCCAGCGCGATAAACTCAGCGGCGAAGGCGCCATCGAGACGCTCGACATCGACATTGCTGATGAACTCGGCACGCGCAGCTACGAACTCTACAGCGGCGGTGAAGCCTTCCGCATCGATTTCGCCGTCCGCGTCGCCTTGTCCCAGCTCCTCGCCCGCCGTGCCGGGGCACATCTGCGGACTCTCTTCATCGACGAAGGCTTCGGCACGCAGGATGAAGACGGCCGCAGTAAACTCGTCGAGGCCATCATCGCCGTGCAGGACAGCTTCGACCTCATTCTGGTGATTACCCACATCGACGAACTGCGCGATTCGTTCCCGGTGCACGTCGTCGTCGAAAAAACTGCCAGCGGCAGCCGCGTAAGCGTGCGCTAATCCCTCAAGGAGTCCCTGAATGTCCACCCTGTTGATCCGTAGCTGCACCGTGTTGAGCGTCACCATCGACGCCCGCGCCATCGTCCTGCGCGACCATGACATCCTCATCAACGACAGCCGCATCGAAAGCGTGCAGCCAACCGGCATGGCCGATCCCAGCCACTTTGCCGACGTGATCGACGCCGAAGGTCTGGTCGCCCTCCCCGGTCTGATCAACACCCACGCCCACGTCCCTATGGTCATCTTTCGCGGACTGGCCGAGGATGTCTCCATCGACAAGTGGTTCAACGATTACATGTGGCCCCTGGAGAGCAACCTCCAGCCCGATGATGTCTACTGGGGGATGCAGTTGGGCCTCGCCGAGATGATCCGCGCTGGCGTTACCTCAGTGGCCGACCACTACTTCTATATGGACGAAGCCGCTCAAGCCGTCGAGAAGGCCGGGACGCGGGCGCTGCTCGGCTGGGCCATCTTCAGCAGCAGTGGCCCGGAAATGGTCGAGCGCACCGCCGCCTTCGTGCGCGAGTGGCACGGCAGGGCGGACGGCCGCATCCGCGCTTGGATGGCTCCCCACGCCCCCTATACCTGCGATGACGACTACCTCCGTGCCTGCCTGGCCCAGGCCCAGGCGCTCGGCGTCGGCATTCACATCCACGCTTCCGAGGAAATGGGCCAAACCCGCGCCAGCCTCGCCAAACGCGGCCAGACCCCCATCCAGGTCTTGGAGCAGGTCGGCATTCTCGATGTCCCCACCATCATCGCCCACGGCTGCGGCCTGCTGCCAGAGGACATGCCCATCCTCGCGCGGCATCCCGCCGGCGTCGCCCACGCCCCCAAGACCTACCTCAAGCTGGCAATGGGCTTCGCCCCCGTGACCGCCATGCGCCAGCACGGCATCCCTGTCGGCTTGGCGACCGACGGCGCAGTTAGCAACAACACGCTCGACATCTGGGAATCGCTCCGCCTCATGGCGATGACTCAGAAGCACGCCAGCGCCTCGCCGGAGGTGCTCCCCATCCCCGAAGCCCTCTACATCGCCACGCGGGAAAGCGCCCGCGTCTTCGGCCTGCCGGATGACCTGGGCGTGATCGAACCCGGCGCGCTGGCCGATGTCATCCTCGTCGATCTCAACGGGCTGCACCACCAGCCGCTCCACAGCATCACCGCCAGCCTGGTCTACAACACCCAGGCCGCCGATGCGCGCACGACCATCTGCAGCGGCCAAATCCTCATGCGCGACCGCAAACTGCTCACCCTCGACGAGGCCGAGATCGTCGCCCGCGTCTCCGAGAACATGAGCCGCCTCTCCCAGCGCATACCCGCCAAACGCATCCAAGTCTACAATCCGTAGGACAGGAACACCCATTCATGCAGCTTGCCGTCAACTACTCGCCTCAGGCCGCCGCGCTGCTCGATGAAGGGCAGATCGACTTCGACCTCTACAAGACCACCGAGTGGCCCTCCATGATCGCCGAGGCCACCCGCCAGCGTCCCGCCTATGTCCATTTCAAGATGCTGGCCGGCCGCCGTGACATCGCCGATACGGGCTGGGACGTCATCGAAGCCCGCCTGGCCGATACCGTGACTCCCTATGTCAACACCCATCTCGCCCCCCGCGCTGCCGATTTCGGCGTCCCCCTAGAAAGCGCCGATCCGCTCATCGGCGAGCAGATGATGGCCGCCATGCAGCGCGATATCGCCGAGATGGTCGCCCGTGTCGGCGCCGAGCGCGTCATCCTGGAAAACGCCAACTACGACCCCAACTATGACATTCCCATCTGGGTTATCCGCCCGCCGAATCTGCGCCGCGCCGTCGAAGAAAGCGGCTGCGGCCTGCTCCTCGATCTCGGTCACGCCAAGATGTCCGCCGCCTACTTCGGCGTCGATGTCCACGAATACATCGAACAGCTTCCGCTGCACGCCCTCAAGGAACTCCATGTTGCCGGCACGCGCTACGTCGAAGCCGAGCGCCGGCTGGTCGATCACTACCCGATGGCTGACGACGATTGGGCACTGGCCGAATGGGCGCTCGGACACATTCACCGCGGAGACTGGCCTCGCCCCTGGGTCGTTGCGCTCGAATACGGCGGCACGGGCAAAGCCTTCGCCTGGCGCAGCGATCCCGCTGTCCTCCGCGTCGATGTCCCCCGCCTCCACCGCCTGGTCTATCCCTGAGCGAAGCCCGGCCCAAAAAGGCGCGGGAATCCACCCCGGCTGTGGTAGACTTCTGCCCAGTGCCGGATTGACCACCGGAGTGCTGATTCTCGCGCTATGAAATCTATTCTGCCCGCCGCGCTCTGCGTCCTGTTGCTGCTGGCGGCCTGTGGCCCCGAAGCAACCCAGCAGGCCTTCCAGGCCACGCTGCCGCCCACGCTCGCCAATGCCCCGGTCTACTCGCCCACGCCAACCCTGACTCCGTCCTTCACGCCCACCCTCACCCCGACTCCCACGCTAACCGCTACCCTGACCCTCACGCCAACTCGCACCCTCACCCCGACCTTGACGCCCAGTCCCACGCCGACTATCCCCCTCTGGACTCTCACCCCTGCCAGCGCCCTGAACGGGCCGCCGCCGATCACAGTCGCCCCCGCGCCGTTTTCGGGCGGCATCGGCTGGAGCTGCGATGACTTCCCCTGTGAAGATGACATCGCCGGGTTCTTGAAGCGCATCCGCGTGCCGGATGGATTCACGCTGGAACACGTCGGCCAGTTCCCCGGCCAGCCCATGCAGATCACCTACGGACCGGATGGCCGCCTCTACGCCACTGTCCTGGAAAACGGCACGCGCAGCGGCGCAGTCTATGCGATGGACACCAGTGGCACAGCCGTCCGTTACACTGGAACCCTCACCTCGCCGTTCGGCTTGGCCTTCCAGCCGGGGACGGATGTCCTTTATGTGACGGCGCGGATGACCATCAGCAGCGGCGGCAGTCTCTGGCGAGTGTTGCCAGGTGGCGAGACCATCCCCGTGCTGGACGATCTCCCCTGCTGCTTCTCGCTGATCGACAACCAGCCCAACGGCATCGTCTTCGGCCCGGATGGCTATCTCTACCTCGGCATCGGCGCGCTCACCGACCACGGCGAATCCCAGCGCCCGCAGAACCAGCCTTACGCCAGCATCCTCCCGACTGAGGCCGCCATCCTGCGGATTCAGCCGCACACCGGCGCGGTCGAAACCTATGCCAGCGGCATCCGCAACCCGGTCGATCTGGCCTTCGATCCGCGCGGCCAGCTTTACGCCACCGATACCGGCCTGCTCACCGGCCCGGGCGACCGTCTGCTGCAAGTCCTGCGCGGTGGGAATTACGGCTGGCCCTATTACCGCAGCCGCGGTTGCGACTTCTGCCCGCCAACCCCCGCCGGTCTAGCCGCCCCCCCCGATTGGGTCAGCTTCCCGGATTTCAGCCTGCCGCGCGGCTTGACCGCCTATGACGGCAGCCAGTTCCCCGCCAACTTGTTCGGCAGCCTGTTCGTAGCGCTCTGGAACGGCACGCGCGACGCGCAGCGCATCGTCCGCATCGACCCAACTGATCCCCGCATTGGCACGCCCGAATACGTGCCGGAGCCGTTCGTCACCGGCCTCATCCGCCCGGTCGATGTGGCCGTCGCGCCGGATGGTTCGCTCGTCGTGGCCGATTTCATCTACGGCCATATCTGGCGCGTCCGCTACCTGGGCCAGAAATAAAAACGATGACGCCGGCTTTTGGATACCGGCGTCATCGCTGTCCGTACAGGGTTTCCCCCGAACTCCCTACCGGGAGTTCAGCCTGCTTCAACGAGCAGGACGAAGATGGTTATGGGGTTGTGGGCTAAACCGGCTCAAGGGCCGTACCTCCCAATCAACCTTGCTGCTATTACCGTAACATGAATTGGCGGATTGCAGGTCTGAAGAACGTCACCTTCAGAGCGGGATAAATGTCATCCCTCCTTAGCCGAATCGCCGGTTGCCCCACACCCGCGCATTCAGCACCTCCAGCACATTGCCCAGATCGCCGCTGGCAATCAGCACATCCAGCAGCACATGCGGGTACTTCTCCTGGATCGCCTGCCGCATGCTGTCCACCATGTCCGGAGGGGCGATCAGCGTCACCCCCAAACTGCGGTCGTTGGGGATAAACTGGATGAAGTCCCACAGCGTCGTCACCAGTGGGCGAAACGTGTTCCAATAGCTCTGCGCTGTCTCGAAGAACCAGCGCGGTTCCAACCCCGGCGCCAAGACCACCGCATGGAAGTTCGGCTCCCCGCGCACCGGCCCCGGCCCGATGAATGGCTTGCTCCAGACCGGCCAGCTTCCGCCGCGGGCAGTCTGTGGGACAGCTTCCAGCCGCGGGATGGCTGGCAGCCCGTTGTTGTAATACTCATCCTCTTTCCACAGCGCCATGCCGAAGAGCCACTCTGGGCCGAGACTCGCAATCCAGTTGAACATGGCCGCAGTGGCTTCGGCGTGGGCTGTCCGGTCATATGCCGGAAAGCGCGGGTCAGGCCGCTGGGCTTCGTTGATCGGCAGCGGGTAGATGCCGCCCTCGGTCCCAAAGGCCGGCAGCGGCCCAATCCCGAACCACTCCCGCAGCCGCTGGTTGAGCGCGATGCCCATCGCTGTGATCCCGTTTGGGTCACCGTAGGGCGTTGACGGCGTGCCGCCCCAGACGCTCCGTCCCGGATCAAACGCCTGCGTGAACGGATCGTAGGGATACTCGAAGTGCCAGCCCGGTTCCAGCGCGTTGTACTGCTCCGGCGGGCGCGGGACGGCCGGCTGCCCCGGCATCTCTTGGTAGAAGTGGTTGAGCGCATACGGGTGCGTCGCCCACCACATCCCGCTGCGAGCAATCGCGCTGAAGCGCTCGCGCTGGTGGTCGCGCATATAGCCGAGCAGCGCATCCATCCACTGGAGCGCCCCGTTGTCCCCCACTGTCTCACCCAGCGCCGGGAACGCCGGATACCCCCCCAGCGTGCCAATGATGTACTCCGCGAAGATCAGCCAGTTTTCGCACAGCGGCTTGATCACCTCCTCAAAGTTGCGGTGATCCACCCGTGGAACCATATCCTCCGGCCATTCCGGGTTGGCGAAGTTCGGTTCGTTATAGAACTCGAACCACTTCACCCCGTAGGAGGCGTACACCCCCCACTGCTCCCGCAGCGTCTGGTCAACTGGCATCGCTCCCGGCGCGGGGCGGTAAATGCGGATCACCGGTGTGATGTTGTTCGCCAGCATCCAGCCGCAGTCGGCAGCGAATTCCTCGCCCCCGGTGACGAGCTTGACCCATCCCAATTGCAGCCGTGTGTAGCGCTCCCGTTGAAGCGGGACATACGAGCCGGTGTTGTGCATCCCGCGCGGGTTGCCTGACCATCGGTATTCAGAAAGCTGCATCGGCGCTCCTCAGCGTCGAAAAGGACGATCCGTCACTCGATTATAGTCTGGAATCATGACTGGGACGGAAACCAACCCGCCCCCGGCGAAACGGCTGCCGAGGGCGGGTTGGAAGGGAAAAGCGGGGAGGCACTTTTATCGCGTTGAGGTGACCGATTGAACAAGCTTGTTCAAACTTTCACAAATTCATCATATCCCATTTTTTCGGATTTGTCCACAAGCAAATTCCCCCCAAATCCGAACCCAATTTCACCCCTCGGATTTCTTCTTCAAAATGACGACCCCCAGCGGCGGCAGCGTCAGATCGATGCTGTGCGCCCATTCGCGCCATGGTTCCGGCTGGGACTGCACGCCGCCGCTGTTCCCCACGTTGCTGCCTCCGTATACCGAGGCATCGCTGTTCAGCAGTTCCTGGTAGAACCCCGCTTCCGGCACGCCGATGCGGTAGTGATGCCGCGGCACTGGCGTCCAGTTCAGCGCGACCACCAAGAAATCATGCCGGTTCTGCGCAAACCGCAGATAGCTGAAAGTGCTGTTATCGGCGTCGTTAGCGTCGATCCACTGGAATCCCTGCCAGTCCAGATCGCGCTCATACAGCGCCGGCTGCGCCGTGTAAAAGTGGTTGATGTCGCGCATCCACCGCTGCAAACCCTGGTGCGTCGGCAGGTCGAGCAGCATCCAGTCTAGTTCGCGCGCCTCACTCCACTCGCGCCACTGCCCAAATTCCTGCCCCATAAAGTTCAGCTTCTTGCCGCTGTGCGTATACTGGTAGCCGTACAGCAGCCGCAGCGTGGCGAACTTCTGCCACCAATCCCCGGCCGCCTTGGTGATGAGCGAGCCTTTCATGTGGACAACTTCATCGTGCGACAGCGACAGCACGAAGTTCTCGTTGAAGGCATAGAACATCGAGAAGGTGATCTGGTTGTGGTGGTAGCGCCGGTAGATCGGGTCCTTCTTGACGTATTCCAGCGTGTCGTGCATCCAGCCCATATCCCACTTGAACGTAAAGCCCAGCCCGCCCACGTACACCGGCCGCGACACCATCGGCCAGGCCGTCGATTCCTCGGCAATCATGACCGTGCCGGGACATTCCGAATGGACAATCGTGTTAACTTCCCGCAGGAATTCAATGGCCTCCAGGTTCTCCCGCCCGCCGTATTTATTCGGAACCCAGCCGCCCGGCTGCCGCGAGAAATCCAAGTAGATCATCGACGACACCGCGTCCACCCGCAGCCCGTCGATATGGTAGTGCTTGAGCCAGAACAGAGCGTTCGAGATCAGGAAGTTGCGGACTTCGTTGCGCCCGTAATTGAAGATCAGCGTCCCCCAGTCCGGGTGTTGGCCCTGACGCGGGTCCTCGTGCTCGTAGAGGTGCGTCCCGTCGAAGTAACTCAGCGCATGCCCGTCTTTCGGGAAGTGCGCCGGAACCCAATCCAGGATCACGCCAATCCCGTTCTGGTGGCACGTATCCACGAAATACATGAAGTCCACCGGTGCACCGAACCGGCTGGTCGGCGCATAGTACCCCGTCACTTGGTAGCCCCACGACGCATCCAGCGGGTGCTCGGCAACCGGCAGCAGTTCAATATGGGTGAAGCCCATCTCTTTGACATACTTCACCAACTGGTCGGCCAGCTCCCGGTAGCTCAAAAACGTGCCATCCGGGCGGCGCTTCCATGATCCCAAATGCACTTCATAGATCGCCATCGGCGAGTTCAGCGTCGTGGGCACATCCCGTTGGGCGCGCCGCTCCATCCAGGCCGCATCCCCCCACGAGTACGAGTCAATATCGGCCACCACTGAGGCATTGCGCGGGCGCACCTCCGCGCTGAACCCATACGGGTCCGACTTCTCGATCTGGAAGCCGTGGAACCGCGACTTGATGTGGTAGCGGTAGACTTCACCCGCGCCGATGCCGGGGATGAACAGCTCCCAGAAGCCGCTGTCTCCCACCGGCCGCATCGGATGCACGCGCGCATCCCACCCGTTGAAGTTCCCGATCACGCTGACCCGCAGTGCATTCGGCGCCCACACCGCGAACGCCACGCCGGGCACGCCCTCCAGTTCACACAGATGCGCTCCCAGCTTCTCGTAGCTGTACAGGTGCTTCCCCTCGCGCAGCAGGTAAACGTCCATCTCCCCAAAGCGCGATGGGAACGCATAGGGATCGCCTGCCGTGAACTCCCGCCCGTCCGTCCAGCGGATGGCAAAGTGGTAGCTGCCCGCCGGCCACTCACCCTCTGCCGATACCTCGAACAGCCCTTCCTCCCGCACCTTGCCCATCTCCAGCCGCTCGCCCGTGCTCGTCCGCACCAGCGCCACCGCCGCCGCGCCTGGCCGCAGCGTCCGGATCGTCACCCGGCCCTTCTGCTCCGCGCGCGGGCCAAGAATCTGTTCCGGCGCGCCGTGATTGCCGTTGACCAGGGCGTACACCGCATCGGGATGAATCGTTGCTGCCATACCCACCTCTTCGCTCTTGGTCGATCTGCCTGGCAGAATGCGCCTATTGTAGAAGATGTTCCCCCGTTGGGCGAATACCTCACGAATTTCCCAAATCATATACACTTGCAAGGCCGCCGTATACATGCGTTTGCAAGGAAATGCGGTAGAATCAGCATCAGATCGTCGCGCGACGAGCAGATCGGATGGATGCTATGGAACAACTCATTGATATCCTCAGCACAGTGGAGCTGTTCAGCGGCCTCAACCGCGAGCAGTTGGGCCGCATCGCTGCTATCAGCCGCCAGGAGACGTTCAAGACGGATGACACGATCTTCCGGCAGGGTAGCCAGGGCGACTGCATGTACCTCGTCGCTGAGGGACAGGTGGAAATCCGCTTCAACGACTCCCAGGGGGGCGACCACGCCGTACTCTATCTCGGCACCGGCCAGTTGTTCGGCGAGATGGCCCTGCTCGACCGGGGTGCGCGTTCGGCCTCAGTCGTCGCCGTCCAGGATGGCACGGTCGTCTACAGCATCACCAGCGCCGACTTCATGGCCCTCTGTGAGGCGGATACAGCCATCGGCTTCATCATGATGCGCAACCTGGCGCTCGACTTGAGCTTCAAGCTGCGCCACAAGAATCTCGATCCGTCGACCAGCTTCTAAGGAAGGTAGGCGGCCATGATCTACAAGGTCAGTTACGTCGTCACAGGCGGGAATTTCCCCGGTGGCATCAAGAATGAAACCCGGCGGCCTCGCGTCGGCGACATCGTCCAGATCGGGCGCATGAAGTTCGAGGTCACCGAAGTCCACGAAATCATCCCGCCGCGGGATGACTTCCAGTTCCTGCATGCCACCGTCAAGCCGCTCGAACAGACGGCCGAGACGCCGCAGCCGTAGGACGCTGATGTTCTATCTGGCCGGTGGGATGTATCGTTCCAGGATTCGGCGCGGCGGTCTGGCCGTTCAGCCAGCCGTCTGGCTGCTGGTGGCGCTCGGTCTCTTGGCGTTGGCCGCCTGTGCCCCTGCCGCTCGCCAGATCATCCCCACCGAGCGCCCCACCGCCACCCAGACCCTCACGCCCACCGCCACCCGCACGCCTGGCTTCGGTGCGACCCCCACCGCCACCCTCCCGCCCCTGACTCAAACTGCCGGGCCGTCCCCCACCTCCATCTTCGGCGCGACCAGCACCCCCGCCGCTGTCCCCTCGACGCCCACCCGCGCCCTCAACCCCAACGCGCCCCGCATCGAATTCTTCACCACCGATGTCCTTCAGGTCGCCCCTGGCGGCTCGCTGACGCTTTTCTGGTCGGTGCGCGGCACGCGCGGCGCAGTCATCTACCGCATCGAACCCGATGGCACGCGCGGCAGCCTCTGGAACGTTCCGCCAGACGGCAGCCTGACCGTCACCACCCGCCGCCGCGACCGCGGCCAGGTCACCTACCTCCTCAGCGCCGGCGAGGGCGACCTGCTGGCCGAGCAGCTCCTCACCGTGCCGCTCTCCTGCCCCGACCCCTGGTTCTTCCAGCCATCGCCGGATGCCTGCCCCGCTGGCCCACCCGAACCCACCACCCTCATCGAGCAGTCCTTCGAGCGCGGCCGTATGGTTTACATCCAGTCGCGCAGCCGGGTCTACGCCCTCTTCAACGACGGCCGCGCCCCTGCCTGGGTCAGCTTCGAGAACCGCTACGATCCCGCTGTGCATCCCGAACTGGATGAGAACTTCGAACGCGCCATCCCGCCCGGATTTGTCCAGCCGCTCCGCATCCTCGGCTTCACCTGGCGCGGCAGTGATGTCGTCCGCAACCGGCTCGGCTTAGGCTTGCAGGCCGAGATCAGTTACGAAGGCTTCATCCAGACCGTGACCAGCGGAACCCGCGAGGACCTCTACCTCAACAGCGCAGATGGCAGCGTCCTGCTCCTCCTCCCCGGCGGTGACGCCTGGCAGATCATCACCCTGCCCGCCGCCCGCTAGCCCCGCCCCCATTCCCTACGGCTAAGCGTTTCATCCGCTTCAGGACTTTCCTTCAAACCCCGTAGGGCATAATCGTCAGCTAGTCCGGCCGCTTCATGACGGGACGGCGCCAACCATCACCCCGTCCTCGCCCGCGGACGTGCGCAGCCGCTCTCCGCTCGCCCAGTTGTAGACCACCAGCCGCAGCGCCGCCGCTCCAGCCGGCGCGTCGAGCGTCACCGGCATGCACGTCGTGCCCGCCCCCGGCAGCCCCACATCCGATTGCGCCAGGAGCGCCCCATCCGCCCCGCTCAGGTGCCAGCCAACCGAGTACGTCTCCGGCGGAACCTCCGCCCCCACCGACCACAGCGCCGTCAAGCGCAGCATGCCGCCCTCCCGCCGGGGCGGCTCGGCCAGCCAAACCGCGATCCCCTCGCCGAAGACAGTCAGCGGCTCAGCAGCCGGCCGGGCATACAGGCTCAGCCCCATGTTCGGCAGCGCGAAGACCGCGCCGCAGTCCGCATACCCGGCCGCGCTCAGTGCCGCGCGGAACGTCTCCAGCCGGAAGGTCGCCGGCAGCGTCTGATCCACCGCCAGCCACACCCGCGCCGCTTCTGCCGCCTCCAAGAACGCAGTCGCTCCCCGCAGATATTCCCCGTCCTGGTCCCGCCCCGGCAGACTCTCCAGCAGCGTCCGCCGCAGCGGCAGGTCGTGCGTATAGAAATCGAACACCCCGCTCACTGCCCAGACCGCATCCGGGCGATGCACCGCCACGACATCCCCCGCCTGGGCGCGGGCAGCCAGCGCCTCCCGCAGATACGGCCACGGTAGCGCTCGGAAGGCGTTCGCGTAAGAGTTGTTGGTGGTATCGCTCGTCGGGCTTTGAAAGGCCACCAGCAGCGGCGTCGCGTTCAAGCTCCCCCAAACCCCGGCCGCCAGCCACGCTCCCCAGATCAGCGCTGGCGCGGCCCCCCGCCGCGACAGCCGCGCCGCCCCCAACCCGACCAGCAGCGCCAGCAGCGGCCACGCCGCCAGCAGATACCGCAGCTCGGAAATGACCGGGATCAGCACATTGCCAGCCGCCGCCGCGCCAACCAGCGCCGCCAGCCAGAACCAGACTGCCCGCGCCGGCCAGCCCATACCGCTCATCACCAGCAGGATCACCAGCAGCCCCAATCCCCCGTTGCTGAACATGAACAGCAGCCGCTCGACGATCCCGCCCGGCGTCAGCGCATTCGCCCGCAGAACCGGATCAACCTCAGCCGGGCCGGCACTCAGCGCCACAATCACCCACGGCAGGAACAGCACGCCGCTCGCCAGCATAGCCGCGCTGGTAACCCACCAGTGCCGCATCCCCACAGGCGCAGGCTTCTGCCCGTCCGCCTTCTCTCCCTCCGCCGCTGGTGAGTCGCGCCCCGACTTTGAAATACCCACGCCCCTCGGCGCAGCCACCAGATGGTACAGCCCCAGCGCCCCCAGCAGCAGCGCCCCAAAGAAATGGCTGTAGAGCAGCCCGGCCCAACTCAGCGTCAAACCCACCAGCGCCCAGCGCGAGCGGCGCGGGCGCAGCGCCTGCCAGTAGCTCCAGATCGCCAGCACCGCCAGCAGCAGGTGCAGCGCATAAACGCGGATTTCGTGCAGGTAGTACACCACAAAGGCCGACCCGCCCACCGCGGCAGCCGTCCCGAACCCCACCAGCCGCGGGTCAAGGTCGTCCGCCTCACGGGCGACCGCCGCCCCCAGCCGGTAGGCGCAGGCTGCGCTCAGCAGACCCGCCAGCCACGACAGCGCCCGCATCCCAGCCGGGGTCCAGCCCGTCAGCGCCCCCCATCCCGCCAGCACCAGCGCATGCAGCGGCGGCATCCACGGCTGCCCTTCTGCCGAACGTGCCAGCAGCCCCCCCAGCGAGTCCACCCCGTAGGGGCCGCCCCCCGCTGCATAGATTGACCACCATTCGTCATACCAGATGGCATCCGCGTTCAGCCCGCGCGCCCCCAACGCGGCCGTCAGCAGCAGCAGCGCCACCAGCGCCGCCAGGGCCGTTGAACGGCTCAAGCCCATGCCGGCGGCTCCGCCGGATGTTCCCAGGTGAACAACGTGTAGTCCTGCTCCATCGTCGCCCCCCCAAGCTGGTGAATCAGGGCGAGCGTCTGGGCACGGTGATCCGTCCCGTGGTTGGTGACCTGGACGAGCATTTCCCAGCGCTGCATCCGGCGGGGTTCGGTTCCGCTTTTGGTGATATACCGGTACTCAACTTCGCGGGCAAGGTCTTCCTCGCTGAGCGTGTTGAGATACTCCCGCCAGCGCGCTTCGATAGCGTCCCACCGGGCGCGAACGGCCGCGCGGTCCGCGAATTCGCGCGCTTTCGGCAGTGCCTCCGGGTTAGTTCCCTGGGCGCGTGCCAGCCAAAGTTCTTCCACCGCCATCGTATGCACCATCTGGCGATGCACCGACCCCGAAGAATAGTCGCTGTGCGCCTGGTATTGTTCCTCAGTCAGCGGCAGGATGCAGCGCTCCCACAAGCGGCGGTTCATGTACTGGTTGTAATCGAGCAGGCGGCGTAAAATCGGCAGTATAGACATCGCAGTTTTATCCTCAGAAACGCGCCCGCAGCCATCCCAGCGCGGGCAAAATCAGCATCGGCAGCAGGTAGACTGACTGGCGCGGCCCCTCCAGTCCGCCGGGCGTAGTGACCTGCGTCAGCGGCGCCGGCACGAAGATCACCGCAAAGACGAACAGCGTCAGCAGCGCCAGCCCCCGGCGGCGGGGGTCGAGCGGAGTAATCATATCCAGCGGCGTCGCGTAGATCCGCCCGAAGAACAACAGGATCATCACCCAGATCAGCCACATCCCGGACATCAGCGCCAGCCCTCCCAGCACCAGCAGCAGCGGGTAGTACAGCCACCGGGCGCGTTCACCAATCAGCGCATAGAGCACATGGCCGCCGTCGAGCTGGCCGATGGGAATCAGATTCAGCGCCGTGACCAGCAGCCCTGTCCAGCCCGCCCAGGCCAGTTGGCTGCTCGTGATCATCACGTCAACCTGCCCGTCCGGCACAAACCGGCCAAAGGCGATAGTCTTCGCCAGCGCGTAAAACAGCGAGTCCCCTTCGTAGATGTAAGTTGTATTCGGCTCAATCGGAGCTAACCGCGCCCCTGCCAGCCCAATTAGCAGGATCGGGATGGCAAAGATCAGTCCGCTCAGCGGCCCAGCCGCCCCGACATCGAACAGCACCTTGCGGTTCCGCATCGGTTCGCGCAGTTGGATGAACGCCCCCATCGTCCCCACCAGCGTCAGGTTCAAAAACGGTAGCGGGATGAAGTAGGGCAGCGTCACCGCCAGCTTGTGCCGCCGGGCAGCAAAGTAATGCCCCAGTTCGTGCGCCCCCAAGATCAGCAGGATCGCCGCTGCATACGGCCAGCCGCGCCACAGCTCGCCAAACATGTTGTTCGCCATCTCCTGCGCCTGCCGGCGGTTCGTCTCGCCGATTTCGCTGATCGCCATCGACGCCCCCACCATCAGCACGCTGTACACCGTGACGATGAACAGCAGCAGGTTCGGCCACCACGGGCGCGGCTGCGGGCGCAGTCGCCCTTTGAAGACCATGACCGTGTGCGGGTTGGACTCGCCGATTTCCGCTTCCGGCAGCGATGCCGTCTCGCGGAAAACGGCCAAGTGGTCGATCTCCTTCAACTGCTGGTCGAGTTCTTCATAGGCCGCTTCGGAATCGCGCAGCAGCTTCCCCTCGAACATAGCGACCAAATGGGTCGCCAGGCCGAGTCCCGGCTCCGGCGGCGCTGGTTCATCGTCGCGCGCCGGTTCGACGAAATCCTCATCTTCGATCAGCAGCACGCTGGCGACCATCTGGCGGATTTCGTTGTGGAGCATCTCCGCCTGCGAGATGGGCGGCTGGGCACTCCGGATGATCGGGCGGTCTTCGCGCGAGGACGCAGTTTCAGGCAGCATGAGCACTTCTCTTTTCCCTGGTTGCGGGAATTATAACCCATTCAACCAGCCGGGTGAGAGCACCAACGCCCACGGGCATCATCCCTCTCCGGAAATCTCCACCCTTTGCGTCCTTTGCGGTTAAATCTTCTTCCCTCCGATTTTATGCCAAAGAGTAGACAAAATGTCGCCCTTTCCGCCCCATTTTGTGCTATCGTAGGCATAGACTCCCCCTCAGCCATTGCAATGGAGAGGAGGCCAGGGGGTGAGGTTCTCCCAGTGCCGAAGGCACGTTCGGGAGAGGGACAAGGGGGTTTTCAAGGGTAGGTTTTTTTGAAGATAAGGCATCAAACTGATTGAAAAAGAGACCAATCGTAGCGCAATCAGGTTGTTATGATGCCTTATCAAGAAGAATTAGAGTTTGCCTCTCTCGTCGCGCTTCTGCGTCACGCCCCCTTCCCATTCGCCTACTTTTCCGCCTATGCTTTCCCTCCTCCCTCCTGATCAAAAAAACCTACCCTTGAAAAGCGCCCTGTTCCTCGGCGTGAATGGTTTTTCCGTCCTCCTGCCGCAAATCCCGGCTGGGATCATCTCCGTCCCGGTTCTCTACCATCTGGTCAAGCGCTGCTTCGGCTCAGCCGCCGCATCCGCTTCCCCCTCAGCCCGAAGCATCAGGCAGCCGTCCTCTTCGGCGGCTGGCTCCTGACCGAAGTGGTTTTCTTCAGCGCCGCCAGCTTCTTCCACGCCTACTACCTGGCAATGCTCGCTCCACCGCTGGCCGTCCCCAGTTCCATGCAGGGCGCACCCTATGTCCTGGAAACCGGCCGCGGTGTCCTCTACCTCGGCGGCTTCAACGGCGGTGACCCGGTGATCGATGCCACCGGATTGAGCGAACTCGTCGCCGCCGGTGAACTGCGCTACGTCCTCTGGGGAATGGGCAGCGGCCCAATGGGGATGTTGGCCGGGGCAGACAGCACCAGCGACATCAGCGCTTGGCTGCTGTCTAGCTGTACCGTGGTCAGCGACCTGACTAGCTCCGGCATGCTCTACGACTGTGCCCCAACCGCAGCCGGAACATAAGCCAGCTCGGACTCCTACTACATAATAATACATAATAAAAGACCGCTGCCCGAATTGGACGGCGGTCTTTTATTGGTGAAGTAGAAACGGAAATTTAGTCGTGATTGCTTGGATCATCTGCCGCTTTCCCCTCGAGCGCAGCTTCATCAATCTCCATCGAACCCGTTCATCGCATCCTCCACACCTATCCTCATTGGAGCAGGATTCCTTTCCCTCCCAGCGCGTCTCAGCATTTGTGCTATCCTGAAGGGTATGCACGCCGTTCACCCCCGCTGGAAGGAGCCGCGCCATGACCAGCCCCCTGTCACTGGAAGTGATCTCTCGCGCTCCGGTGGGCAGCCCCAAGCCCTCCCCCATCGTCTTCGTCCACGGAGCCTGGCATGGAGCTTGGTGCTGGGAGGAGAACTTCCTGCCCGCCTTCGCCCAGGCCGGTTATCCCGTCACCGCCTTCAGCCTCCGCGCTCATGGCGGCAGCCCCACCAACAAATCCATCCGCTTCCTGCGGATCACGGACTACCTCGCTGACCTCGATTCCGTCGTCCGCCAGCTCAGCACGCCCCCCATCCTCATCGGCCATTCCATGGGCGGCTATATCGTCCAGAAATACCTGGAAACCCACCCGCTCCCTGCCGGAGTCCTCCTTGCCTCGATTCCCCTGCCGGGCGCGCTGCCCTTTGTGATTCGCCACACCCTGCGCCACCCCCGGCCCATGCTCAAGACCGTGCTCACTTTCAACGGCTATGAAGCTGTGCGGACGCCCGCGCTTGCCAAAGATGCCTTCTTCTCCGACTCGCTGCCGGACGAAGCTGTTGCCCGCTGGCACGCCCGCCTCAAGAGCGAATCCACCCTCATCATTCTCGATTCAAGCCTCTTCGCCCGCATCCGCCCCGGTCGCATTCAATCGCCCATGCTGGTCATCGGCGCGGCCAACGACCGCGTCTTCACCGTCGCCGAGCAGCAGGCCCTTGCCCGCGCCTATGGCTCAGCCGCCCACATCCTCCCCAACACCGCCCACGACATCATGCTGGAACCCAACTGGCGCTCCGCCGTCGAGATCATCCTCGCCTGGCTCCGCGACCACAGCCTTTAACTTCGCGTCTTTGCACCTCAATCTGCATTCGCCTACTTCACCACCATCCACAGTTCCCCTGGCTGGAGGATGCGGTACGGCAGCCGCGGCGTCCCCCGCGCGAACGCATCCGCGATGCTCCCGAATGGGATCGCGTTGTTCGGGAACAGGTCGTTATGCCCCACGATGATGCTCCCCAGCCCCGCCTCGCGCCCCAGCCATGCCGCCTCATCCGGCAGCAGGTTGCCCACCGCCCCGATAGTGTCCTCCCGGTACCAATCCCGCCCGTTCACCGGCAGCATCGCCACATCGATCTGCGGCAGCCCCTTGAGCGTCTCCAGATACCCTTTGTAGATGATCGTATCCCCGGCGTGGTACAGCGTCACCCCGTTCCATTCGATCAGGTAGCCCAACCACCGGTAGCCCTTCTGCTCGTCGTACTCTTTGGCGTAATGCGCTGAAGGAACCGCCGTCACCCGCGCTGATGTGCCTGGCAGCGGCATCGCC
Source organism: Anaerolineae bacterium (assembly GCA_034431625.1). Lineage (GTDB taxonomy): Bacteria > Chloroflexota > Anaerolineae > Aggregatilineales > Phototrophicaceae > CFX2. The sequence continues at coordinate 18,981 of DAOUCY010000163.1, forward strand.
TCCAGCGCCGGCGGAACCATCACCCGCTCCGCGCCAATCCCGATCTTCGCCAGCGGTTCTATACACCACCCTGGCGCGACCAAGCGCATCTCCGGATTCGCCCGCGCGGCTGGACCAGCCGTCTGCGGGTCGAGATGATCCAGATGCTCGTGGCTGATGAGCAGATAGTTCGCCCCGGCCAGCTCTGCCGGCTCCAGCGGCGGCGGATACCCCCGGAACCACCAACTGCCGAACAGCTCCTCAACGACATTGCTCAAGCACGGGTCGATCATCAGCAGTCCGTCCGGCCCCTTGACCGCCAGCCCCATCTGCCCCAACCCCCACAGCGCCAGGCTCCCCGGCCCCACGCTTACCCGCGCCATCTGCTCTACCAGTGCTTTTCCTGTCGGCATCGGACATCTCCTCCCTGCGCTCCACACCGTTCATCCCCGGCATTCTAACGCAGGAATTGCTGATCAGAATAGGCGACCTTGCACCTTTAGTTTATTGGCCTGGATGAACTGACTGACATCGTTGAATGCATTCAAGAACAAAGGTGTTCCTGAAAATGATAATGGTGAAACAGGCCCTACTGTCATGAACGAGTATTCACGAGATAACATGTCAAATGCCGATTGGGGATCACGAAATCGTTGATACAGACTGAGACTCTCAGATTGCCCTCCGACTAGCTCGCGAAGCTTCTGGTACTCTGATCCCATACTCAAACCAAATCCAAAAAAGGAAATCCGCAACTGTTGCACGATTTCACTTTCAAGACTGGAGAGCGTCTGGCTCAAGAACATCCATCCCAATCCATATTTTCGGGTTGTGCGAACCGCATCGACCAGATTACGGCGGATTCTGTCAGCCCGTTCATTTTCAATCCGGCCTTGAGGGGCAAGACGATGCGCTTCATCCAACACAACCGGCCGGGGTGAGGGCTGCACCTTCACAACCGAATAACCTGCAAATATCGCATCCGATTGCAGTTGCAATACATGCAGCATTTTTTAACGTTTACACTATCGTGCAGGGGAATGTTGCCGGAGGGATCAGAGGTAAGGCCGCAGGATTCTCATATTCTCACATTCTCATTCTTATCATTCTTATCACTTTTCGCATCAAGCATCACATTTTTCGATCAACGATAAATTTCTTCCGCATCTAACCCAGGCAGCACGGATGCCGTCGCCGCTGCCGCCATCACACTGGTGCGAAGTAATCTTTCAACTAATATAACCGGTTCCCTATGCCACCTCCACCGCGAAGATCGGCGGGCTGGACGGCCCATCCGGCAGCGGACTGCCCCCTGCCGGCTCCGTCGAAACCCCGAACGCCGCGTACTCCTGTGCCGGCTTCTCCAGCGGGATGACGATGTAGTGCGGCCCACTCGGATCGTCGAAGCGCAGCAGCCCCCCGCTTCGCGCCCCCGCCGCGTCGATCAGCCACAGTTGGAAGGTCTGGTCTTCCCGCAGCGCCGGCAGGTCGCTCACCCGGATCACCGCCTGTGTCCCGTCCGCCGTGTAGACCATCTCCCCTCGCGGACTGGCTCCCTCGGCCGGCTGGATCGGGCGAGTCACGTGCCCTGCCTGCGCCACGATCCGCGCGTACAGTTCTGCCCCTGGGTCGCTCTGCCCTGGCCGGATCAGCGCCAGCACGCCCACGATCACCACCACCGCTGCCGCCGCCGCTGCCGGAATCCACAGCGGGATCGGGCGGCGTCGAGCCGCCGGCTGCGGGTTCGCCTCAGCCGCCAGCCGCCGCCGCAGATCGGCTTGCAGGTGAGCCGGTGCGCGCCGGGCTGGGGTCGCCAGCGTCATCGCCTGGCCGAGCGCCTGGTACTCGGCCAGCAGCTCCCGCGCTTCCGCGTCGGTCCGCAGCAGCGCTTCGACCGCCGCACGTTCCTCTGCGTCCAGCGCATCCAGCGCGTAAGCCGGTATCAGGTCAAGCAGTTCGTCCCTGTTCATCACATTCCGTTCACGGCCAGGAACCTTGTCCTGGTTGACTCCTCAATATTCTGTACGTTCAATTCGGCTGGTCGGGATTGCTGATCCCCTCAGCCGACCACGCCAGCCGCAGCTTCTGCATCCCCAACCGGATGCGGGTTTTCACTGTCCCCAGCGGCAGCCCTAAGAACTCGGCGATCTCGCTATGCGACAGCCCGTAGAAATACACCATCTCGATCAGGTCACGCTGCTCCACCGGCAGCGCCTCCATCACCGACCGCAGATTGCGCCGCAGTTCGCTGCCTCCTTCCACTGCCAAGATGTTCTCCCACAGCGTCGGGTCTTCGTCCATAAACAGCAGCCCCGCCCGAGGCTCGCGGCGCTGCCGCTGCCGCAGCACATCGATAGCCAGCCGCCGCGTCATGGTCAGCAGCCAGGTGACGAAGCGCCCCTTCTCCGGGTCGTAGCTGTCCGCTTTGCGCCACAGCCGCATGAACGTATCCTGGGTCACTTCTTCCGCACTCATCGATTCTTCCAGCACCCGGTAGGCAACCGAATAGACCAGGTTGGCGTAGCGAGCGTGCAGCTCCAGCAGCGCCTCCTGATCCCCGGCCTGGATGCGCCGGAGCAGCTTCTCTTCAGACGGCGGATTCGTTTCAGCCAATTCAGCGTCGTCTCCCCGAACGGCCAGTATAGCACAGGGTGGCGTCACCAGCATGATTGTCATGGCACGGGCATCCTCCAACAGCAGACAGTCTAGTCTGTGCTGAATCGCTGCCCGGCCTCCAGACCAATCCTTGCTCACTTTCTGCTCAAAATTAAAATGGAACTAACAGGCTGCCTTCAGCGCATCAGCAGAAGTGTAGAAAGTGGCAGTGTGATGATGCGCGGGTCATCGACAACTGCTTCATCATCCAGCGTGACAAGAATACCGAACGGAGCATGGTAGACTGCCTTTTCGATGAAGCTCCGCAGTCCAAAAGTGTCGCGGTAATCGATGCGCGAGCGATATTTGATCTCAATGGGAATACGCTGTTCGCCAACCGTGAGGATAAAATCGACTTCGGGTTCAGCGCCGCGCTCCGGGAAGTGAGCGATATCCACACCGGGAACCGAACTCAAAAAGTAGCCGGCTGCGCTTTCCGCCAGATGCCCCGCCAGATCGCGCAGGTGCGGCGCAGACAGCAAACCTGCTGGATCAAGCGGAACAACTTCCTGGAGCCAGCTTGCCCGCAGCGCATGGTCGCATAAACACAGCTTAGATGCACCTCGTTTACGCTTTAGCCGCAGTTCCAAAGGTTCAATCATCCGCAAAAGCAGCGTACCATCCAGAAACTTGAGATAAGCCAGGATGCGCTGCCAGCCGATGTTAGCATTCATCACCCGCTTGATTTCATCCAGATACAAACCCTGCTGTGGCGACTGCCCCGCATAACGACAGGCTAGACGGAAGACTTCCTCCAGCAGGTCGGAGTCACGTCGTGCGCCGCGCGCTCCCATCCGCAGATCGTGGATGATCGCTCGACGGATAACTGTCTCGTTCAAGCGGTCAGCCAGTTCCGGCCATTCAGCGCTCAGATCTGCATGGGCAACCGGGTAGGCTCCCCGTTCAGAGAAAGCTAGAAAGGCGCGATCACGTTCAATACGATGCTGCTCACCATAAGCCCGCAGTTCCAGCCAGAAAGCTTTGTCTCTCAGCGGCGACAGCCCATTAAAGGGCAAAAGTGGGGCAAGTTCCCCTTCCTGGCGAATCGCCATGATCTCTCGAAGGAACAGCGGCCCCATCTCCAACGTAGAAATTCGTCCCGCCAGGCTGTCCCGCCCAGACTCGATCCGCAGGGCAGAACTACCCGTAATCAATACCCGCACATCACTAGAATCGACCAATGCTTTGAGCTGTTCCGCCCACGAGTCTAGATTCTGCACTTCATCGAGGAGCAGATAGGCTATCTTCCCATCACGAGCCGACTGATTCAAGGTCTTTCGCAAGATGTTTTGCTCGAACCAGCCTGCCAGGTACAGAATCGGTTCGCTAATCCGGCGCAGTTCAGGCAAATCATCGAACTGGATATAGAAAATGCGTTGGGCTTCGATCCCTTCATCCAAGAGAGTCTGAATGATCTGGCGAACTAGCGTACTCTTACCAATCTGGCGCGGCCCGCTCAAAACAGTAGCTTTCGCCAGACCACCCTTGAGTCGCTTTAGCAGGGGCGCATAAGCCCAGCGCCGGACTGGAGGCAGCATTGGCAGCGGATCACCCGTCCAGAACGGGTTGAGTCGTTCCAAATCTTGCTCCAGTTGAGGCGTAATCGTCTTGATCAGCTCATCCAATACAGCATCTCCTGCTTATTCTCTTGGGACAAATAACAGATTTGCCACAAGAGAATTCCTTCCCAATCCTACCCCTCGTAGTACGAGTCGATCTTGGTCAGCGCATGGTCGATGATATCCAGCCCTTCCTTGATCTGCGCCTCTGTCACCACCAGCGGCGGGCAGTTGAAAATCATGTTCCAGCGCACAAACGTACTCATGCCCTCTTCGCGCAGCGTCTTGTTGACGATAGCCATTGGCTCAGTGAAACCGCCCGTCCAGGGGGACAGCGGCTCGCGCGTATCGCGGTTCTTCACCAGCTCAATCACCTGGTGGCAGCCCGTCCCACGAATATCCCCGATGAGCGGATGCTTCTCGGCCAAGTCCATCAGCCCGCGCCGCAGTACCTTGCCCATCTCACGGCTGTGTTCGATCAGGTTCTCCTGGTGGTACACCTCGATAGTCGCCACCCCGGCTGCCATCGCCAGCGGGTGAGAACTGTAGGTCAATCCCATCGAGAAGGGATGGTCATCGAAGTAAGCCGCAATCTCTTCGCTCAGGATGGTCGCGCCCAGCGGCACATATCCGCTGGTGATGCCCTTCGCCACCGCCATAATGTCCGGTTCCACCGCCGGATAGTGGTTGATCCCGAACCATTCGCCTGTACGCCCAAAGCCGCTCATCACCTCATCGACGATCAGCAGCAGCCCGTACTTCTTGCAGATTTCCCCGATGCGGTTCCAATACACCTCGGTCGGCTGGATGACTCCGCTCGTTCCGCTGTAACCTTCCAGCAGGATCGCCGCGCACAGCTTCGGGTCTTCCATCAGGACGATCTCTTCGACCATATCGGCCATGATGAGATCGCCCTCTTCTTGTGTCCGTCCACGATAGACCGGACTGCGATAGGCGTATGGATCAGGCAGGTGGATGATATCCGGAATGCCCGGGCCGTGCCCATGCCGCCGCGGATCACCGCCTGCTGTAGCCGCGCCGAACGTCGCCCCATGATACGAGCGGTATCGCGTCAGAATTTTCTGCTTGCCGGTGAACAGCCGCGCCGCCTTGATGGCATTCTCGATCGCATCCGTCCCGCCGTTGGTAAAAAACGCTTTGCTCAGCTTCCCTGGCACAATCTCGGAGAGCAGTTCCCCCAGCCGGCCGCGCGCTTCGGTGGCAATGCTCGGAAACGCATACGAGATGCGGGCAATGTGTTCCTGGATCGCCTTGATGACGTGCGGATGGCCGTGGCCGATGTTGACGTTCACCAACTGCGACGACCAGTCGATGTAGCGTTTGCCGTCAGTATCCCAGAAGTACACCCCCTCAGCATGATCCATCGTGATCGGATTCCACGCATTTTGCGCCGTCCAACTGGCGATGGTATGCTCTTTGTTGGCGCGGATGATCTCGGCGGTGGTGGACATAAAAATTCTCCCAAAGATGCGGGGCCGTTCCCCAAAAACACAATGCGTCGTGCCCGCTCTATTCTAGCTGTCCCTTCGAGAGAACTCAACCAGCCAAGATCGCCATAAGATTACTGGTTCTCAATCCTTCGTAATCTTACAGAACCCATTTCAGATTACAATAATTCCAGGATACAGTGTCGCAAAAACATGGGAACAGACTATGCGTGCGGGCAGTGACGGGTCACACCGGCTTAATCTCAAATGGTTTTATTTACCCGTTCTGATGCTGATCGGGTTGATGATGGTGTTCGGTGCTCTGCTCCTCTCCTCTCATCTCACCGCCCAAAACCAGTTCGCCGCCGCCCTAGTCAGCACCAACCAGCAGCGCCTCACGGTACAGACTATTGCCTTCGTGAGCAGTCGACTCGTTGCAGCGACTTCCAACCCCGACCGTGCCGCCCTGCGCGATCAACTCAACCGCTCGGTTGAGGCGCTCGCCTCGCAGCACACGCTCATGGCGGATGGCGACCTGCCGTCCGAGATTGCCGCTTTGTATTTCGACGCGCCGATGCAAATTGATCTCCACACCCTCACCTTCATCGATGCAGTCCGCGCCCTGATGAAAGACCCTGCGCCGGAGGCGGACACACCAGCCTATCGTGAGGTAATTAGGCTTCAGCCCATCCTCCAGACGGGAATCAACGCCGTCTCCAGCGCCTACCAGTCCATCTACACCGCCAATTATCTCTTAACCCGCAGCATCGGTCTCGGTGTGCTGCTTGGCATCCTGGTTACCCTGGTGGGGGCCGTCATATTCGTCTTCCGTCCGCTGGAACGGCTCCTCAAGCGCAGTGAACTGCATTACCGCCAGACTATCATCGAGACTCAGACTATGTTCGCCGCGTTAGGGGCCAGCGAATCGCGCTTCCGCACCTTAACCAACGCTGCGCCTGTAGGCATCTTCATGACCGATCCTCAAGGGAAGCGCATCTTCTCGAATGAGTATTGGTGCGAACTCAGCGGTATCACAGAAGCCGAATCGTTAGGAGATGGCTGGCACAAGGTACTTCATCCCGACGAGCGCGAGCGCATCACCGGTGCATGGCGCCAGAGCATGGCGCAGCAGAAGCTGGTAAACCTTGAATACCGCTATGTGCGTCCAGACGGAAAGGTGATTTGGGTTCAGGGTACAGGCAAACCGGTCTATGATGCCGAAGGTTCATTCCAGGGCTACTTAGGCGCAGTTATGGACATCACAGCCCGTGTTCAGGCCGAAACGGCGCTCCGCGAACGCGAACGCTTCATCGACCGGATCACCGCAACCATTCCAGACATCGTATATGTTTATGATCTGGTTGAAGCACGCAATGTATACAGCAATCAAGAAGTTACGCAGACTCTGGGTTATACCCCGGCTGAAGTGCAGGCATTGGGATCATCGCTGCTTGAACGTCTCATTCATCCAGACGATCTCCCTCTGGTCTATGAAAACAACCGCCGCCTTGAATCGGCCAGTGATGACGATGTCTTTGAGGTCGAGTATCGCATCAAGCGCGCCGATGGGGAATGGCGTTGGCTCTACAGCCGCGAACGAGTCGTGCTGCGCGACCCCAACGGCAAGGTCATTCAGAAACTCGGCATTGCCCAGGATATTACCGAGCGCAAGAACCTTCAGGAGCAGCTTCAGGCCAGCGAAGAACGCCTGCGCCTCATCGCCGAAACCGTCCCCGATCTGATCTTCAGAGCCGATCATGCTGGCAGCATCACCTATGCCAACCCCGCCTTCCAAACCGTCCTCGGTTTGGATCCTCAGCAGATCATCGGCCAAGTTCCGCTTGATCTGATGCATCCAGATGATCGGCAGCCGGTGTTGGAACGTTTTAGGGCCGCAACCGCAGCTCAGGAATCACACCTAGAGACTGAATTCCGCGTGCAGCGCCCTGATGGAACTTTCATCTGGATAGAAGCGTCCGGCACCTTCATATACAATCAGCAGGGTCAATTTGAAAGCAGTGCCTTCGTCGCGCGCGATATTACCGACCGCAAACGCCTTGAGGAAGAACTCCGCGCCAGTGAAGAGCGCCTCCGGCTGATCACCGACCGCATCCCCGACATGGTGACGCAGAGCGATGCTGAAGGGCGTGTCACCTTCGTCAATCCCGCTTTACGGACCATCCTGGGTTACTCCCCCGAAACCCTGCTGAACAATCCCGGCATGGAATTTATCCACCCGGACGACCTCGGTCCGCTCATGGAAATGGTGGCAGCAAGCCTCACGGCCAATACAGCCAACATCTGTACGGAAATCCGGCTGCGCCATGCCGATGGGCACTATCTCTGGGCGGAAACGACTGGAACATTACTCCGTGATGCCCAGTCAGTCTATACTGGGACCATCTTCATCACCCGCGATATCACTGAACGCCGTGAGCTGCAGGACGCGCTGCGAAAGAGTGAAGCGCGCTATCGCACCATTGTCGAAACGGCTCAAGAAGGCATCTGGTTGGTCGATACCACGGGAAACACCACCTACGTCAATCCCAAGATGGCCGAAATACTTGGTGTCGCCGGTCACGAAATTCTGGGACACAGCATATTCGAATTTATGGACGAAACGGGACGGCAAGAAGCACAGCGCAATTTCGAACGCCGCGAAGGCGCCCTGGAGCAGTACGAATTCTGCTTGAAGCACAAAACGGGCAGCAATGTCTGGGTTTCAATGGTTACGAACCCGATCCTAGATGACCAGGGGCAGGTCATTGCGCTGCTGGCGATGGTCACTGATATCACCGAGAGCAAGCGGGTACGGGATGCTCTTCAGGCGAGCGAAGAACGCTTGGGACTCTCCATTCAAGTTGGCAGCATCGGCATCTTCGACCACAACCACCGGGATAACTCCATATATTGGTCGCCAGAAATGCGCCGAATCTATGGCGTAGGGCCGGATGAACCTGTAACCCTGGAATCTGGGCGCAGCGCAGTGTACTCAGAGGATGCGGAGAGAATCCACGAAGCCGTACTCCACGCTTGGGACCCCTCCGGCGATGGCACCTTCGAAGTCGAGTACCGCATTATTGATCGCAGCGGCATCATGCGCTGGATCAGTACACGATCTCGAACCTTCTTTGAAGGGGAAGGCGACGCGCGGCATCCGGTTCGCACCATCGGTGCTACCATTGAGTTCACCGATCGTATGCGCGTCGAAGAAGCGCTTCGCGCGAATGAAGAACACCTTCGCCTCATTACCAATAACGCTCAGGATATGATCTCTCAGTTGGACGAAATGGGCTGCTACGTCTACGCCAGCCCATCCTTCCATACCACCCTGGGCTACGATCCTGGCTCACTTATCGGAAAATGGGGCGTCGAGATGATACACCCCGAAGATGTGGAGCGCATGACCGCAATCTACCAAGAGGCCATAACCACCCACCCGCGTGACATGAAGACCGAACTACGCCTGCGCCATGTCGATGGATACTACATCTGGGTCGAGTCGACTGGGACATTCCTCTACGATGATGCAGGAAACTACAAGGGCGGTGTGTTCGTTAGCCGCGATATCACCGAGCGCAAGCGCCTCCAAGAAGAACTTCGCTCCAGCGAAGAGCAGATGCGCCTCATCACGGACAATGTGCCCGATCTGATTTCCCGCGTTGATGAAGCAGGATACTACACCTTTGTCAGCCCATCCTATCAGACTGTTCTCGGCTACGAGCCATCGGATTTAGTTGGTCTCTACGCAGGAGATATCGTGCATCCCGATGATATTGAGGCCGTAACCAATGCCTTTTACCAAGCTCGTCAAGCTTGCCAGCAGTTGCGAACCGAAGTGCGGATGCGTCACGCGGACGGCCATTATGTTCAGTTCGAGACCATTGGCACACTCTTGTTTGATGCAGCCGGCCAATACCTCGGCGGTGTCTACATTGCTCGCGATATCACCGAACGCAGCCGTCTTCAAGAAGCCCTCATTGAGCAAGAGAAACTGACGACTGCGCTGGAGAAAGAGCAGGAACTCAACCAGCTTAAGAACCGCATGATGCTGCGGATCGATCACGAATTCCGCACCCCGTTAACCGTCATCCGCTCGATGGCCTATACCCTCGACGCCTACGCCGACCGCCTCAGCGCCGAACAGCGCCATCTCAAGGTCGATGCCATTCAGCGCCAAGTCGAGCGCATCGTGCTGATGCTTGATGCCATCCGCAGCGTCCTGACGGGAGCCTATGCCAACCAAAGAGCCAACCGGGTCCCGGTTCGTCTGCTCGACCTGTGCCGTGCTGCCATCCGCGACGTTGACGCACATTTCGGGACCTCTGGCCGCCTGTCAATGAACGTGCCGGAAGACCTCATCATTGACGTAGACCCCCAAGCCCTCAAAGAAGCCATCTACAAAGTCGTCGTCAATGCCCTGCTCTATTCCAACCCGCCGAATTTGGTTCATGTCACCGCCGAACTCATCGAGCGTGAGGTCGAACTGCGCGTCATCGACTGCGGCGTTAGAATTCTGGAAAACGAACTGCCGCGCATTTTCGAGCCATTTTTTCGAGGCAGTAACATCGGTGAAATCAGCGGCATTGGTCTAGGGCTGACCATCGCCAAAGCTTCGGTCGAATCGTATGGCGGCAGAATTGCGGTTGACAGCCAACCGGACACTGGGACGACTGTCCGGATACGCCTTCCTACCGCCGAATGATCGCAAATACCCCCATAAAACTGGGGGTTGGAAAAGCGCCAAACTCATCAGTCGCTTATGTGCAGCGGCTATCATGACCCCATAATTCGTGAGGTCTGGAAGTGGCAAGGAAGGAACCGGATATGAGCTTAATCCTATTCGTAATCGGCGCGGTACTGTATTTCACGGGACGATTCAGCCTAGGGTCAGTACGTACCGCCGGACGCCATGTCAAAGCCGCCGGGGCAGTTCTCATGATGCCAGCCAGCGGCGCCTTTTTCTTGAGTTTCGTGGCCGGCATCCTCTTTGGTGCCAGTGAACAGATGCTGTTCACGTTGATTGGCCTGTTGAGCTTGCTTGAACTGGCGGGGATGGTTGTGGCTGTAGCGGTCGCCTATATCCTGATCGCTGACCCGCCGAGTGCCCCGCGCCTACCGGGAATCCTCGGTGAAATCCAAGCGCAGCGGCGCGGCCAAACGCCCACCGAGCCAAACCTCTCGGCTCCACGCAAGACCGTCACCGTTCGCAAGCACCCACTGGATGTACCCGGCATGCCTGCTCGTCCGCAGACTCCACGTGGAACCTATGGCAGCATCCTCAACATCCGGCAGGCCGCCGAATACATGGGCGTGACCGAAGCCGAAATCCTCAATTGGATCGAAGGCGGCAAACTGGCCGCTGCGAGGGGCAACATGGGCTATGCCATTGCCCGATCTCTCCTGGATGAAATGCGCGCTGAGAACAAACAGGATGGCATTCAGCCCGCCTAAGTGAGAGCACAAACTGTCCTCTGGAATGAGCGAGGCGCATCCAACAAGGATGCGCCTCTGTTCTTGAGCCGTCTGGATCGCGATTGGCTCAGGCGGGCATTACCTCATAGGCCACGCCTTCGATCACAACAATGACGCAATCTCCCAGTGCAAAGTACGGGCCAAGTTCCGGCTTCTGGTCGAGCAGAACGAAGTAGGCATCGCTCAGGAAAGCGACTTTGATCGTCTGCATCACGTCCGGTTGGAACGTGGTGTCCGTCCAGATCCCGTTTTGCAGCAGGAAGGTCTTCCCTCCGGCCGTTTGGATCGGATTCTGGTAGGCATAGGGGTCAGCCGGCATCTCGCCACTGGTCGTCACCGGCGCTATCATCGTCGGCAGCGCCATCGGGGCCGCTGCTGCTGCCATATTGGAGCTGGTATCCGCTGCGTCCACCGCCACGGAACCGGATGGAGCCGCTGCCAGCTCCTCGGCCTGGCGGCTGACCTGCCCCTCAGCGCGGTCACGGCCCTGCGCCGTCAGAATGTCGTCCTCGGTGATCAGGAAGCTGGTATAGGGCGTGATAATCCCGTAGCGCACACTTAACTTAACGATGCTTTCCACCAGTTCAGGATCTTCCCCGTTGATACGGATGCTGTTCAACAGATCGCCAATGCGCCGGGTTGCCCACAACCGTGCGATGAACGGTTCGCCGCCTGCGCGGCCTGGGAAGTTCAGCCCGTCATAACGGAAGACCTGCTCCTGCCCGTTGACCGTGCCGCGCAGCGCGATGGTGATATTGGCCGCCTCGCCGCGATAGCGTCCGACCAGCGTGAACTGCGTACCAGCGAACAGATCGGGCAGCGGCTGAGTGGGGTACAGATCGCCTGTTACGACGTCACCCATTTCCAGCGTGACGTTGGTCAGCACCGGAGCGCTGATCTTACTGTAGAGCGCCGCGACTTCTTCGTCGATGCGCTCGCTCGGACGAACATACGATCCCGCCCCCCGCATGTCGCGGACAATCGAGTCCAGCAGCACCGTGTCCACATCATCGCCAACACCAAAAGTGAAGATGCGGATGTTAGGCCGCGCTGCTGCCTTGATATTAGCAAGAATGTCTGGCCTTGCAGTGACGCCCTCGGTTGCCAGTCCATCGGTCAGGAATAACACGGTCGTCGGGCGCTCCTTGTCAGCCAGGCTCAGAGCCGTCGTCAGTGCCCCGTTGATGTCCGTGCCGCCGACTGCCGACTGCGACCGCACCCACTCAATCGCGCCCTGAGCCTGCGCCGGGGCTTCCAGATTGTTGCTGTAGATGCGCCAGCCCGTGCTGAACAACACAACGTTGAAGCGATCCGACGGGTTGAGATGGCTCAGCACGTAGACAGCAGCTTCCCGCGCCTGATCCCACTTTGGCCCTTCCATGCTGCCAGATTGGTCCAGCACGATAATGACATCCTTAGCCGCGATCTGGTTATCGGGCAGGCGGATGGGCGGCTGCACCAGTAGCATGAAGAAACCGTCTTCGGCAGCGCTTTCGCGGTAAGTCAGCAGGTTGGCGTTGATCGTCTGTGAAGCGATCCCGTAGAACAGGCTGAAGTCGTCAGTCGGGATCGCCCCAGCCGATTCAAAGCCGGCCGTGAACTGGCGGTCGTCGTCACTGCGGCTGATCGCCACCGGGTGGCTGGGCGAATAGATGCTGCTGATGGGGTCAGCGCTGGACACCTCCACGCGGACGCTCAGGCTGTCCACTGGCCGCGGACTGAGCAGGTTGGTGACTTTCAGCGGGTAGATGTAGTGCAGCAGCCCATTCTCTACTTCCAGCACCTGCTGGTAGCGGATTTCAATGCGGCGGCGTTCACCCGGCGGAATCGGGAATACATTTGCCTGAATCGCGCTGCTGCCGATGTATTCCAGCAGCGCCGGGTCACGGTAGCGGCGGACGATCTCGTTATAGATGCCTCGCGCTTGGTCGGCGGGCAGAATCTTGGCATCGATGGCCTGACCGTTGATGAACATCGTCAGTTGATCGACGGCCGCCCCTTGCGGAAGTGGAAAGACGAATGTCCCTTCAGCCAGTCCATTGCCCTCATTCAAAAACTGCATATCGATGTGGGTAGTAGCAATCTGGTTGGTGACCGTCACCTGCGCCCGGTGGTACTCAATCCGCAGCCATTCCGGGTTGGTGAAGACACCTGGCTGGATTGGCAGGCACTCCGGCGTCATCGGGCATATCTGGCCTTCTGGGCAGGGTGGCATTGTCGGACAGATCACCTCTTGGGCAGCTGCCGGCACAATCACCATCAGGAACAAAATGGCGAACAAAGCGAGGCGTTTCATGGGAACCTCCGGTCATATTGTGGCGAGCAGGTCTTGCTGCCTGTAAGACGGCGGCGGCACAGATTTGGTTCCCGATCCAGATTTTACACTCTGGTTACACCTGCTTAATCAGGTGCGGGTGCTTCCAGGATTACAATTCAAATCGTTCTATCTCAGCCAAAATCACACGAGGCACACATGAAATCAATACCCTTGTTCATCCTAGCCGTTCTGGCTTTCGGGATAGCCGGCTGTGGCGCTAACCTCCAGATCGAACGCAGTGCCGACGGCGGCGTGGATGTTACCGCTACCATCAGCGAACAGGATGTCAATACGGCTGTGACCGATGCGCTTGCGCAGAACAACCCACTGCTCCGCAGCCCCCAGGTCGATCTCCAGCCCGGCCAGATCGTCATCACCGGCGAGCATGACCGCCGTGATGGTCAGGGCACAGTCTCCGGCAGCCTAACCGTCACCGTAACGGTGCAAGATGGAGCGCTGCTGGCACAGATCACCTCGGCGCAGATTGAGGGGGTAGCTCTCTCCGACGAGCGTATTCAGGCGTTCAACCAACGCCTGAGCGAAGCCTTCCAGCGCCGTGCCAATAATCGCGCTGGTCAGATCACCTTCAAGAGTGTGACCATCACCGATACCGAACTCCAGGTTGTCTTCAACGCCAAGCGCTGAGAACAAACTCAGGCGCGAGGCAGCCAGACACAGGCCTGCCCCCAACCTGGAACCGGCCTACCGGGTAGAGTCTTCCAGTTGGTAGACGAAGGCAGCAGCAAAGAGACTCGGCCAAAGGGTCTTCAGGCCGCGGACGCCTTCATAAGCGACTTCGCGGGTGATGCGGAAGCGCATCTGGCGCGCCCACCAGTGGAAATCTGCCCGTGTCCAGTAGCGCAGATGCTCCCCAGGCGTGACCACCCATTGGAGCGGGAAGCGTCCGAAGAGCAGCCGCAGCCGGTGCAGGTAGTAGCCTGTGTTAGGAATCGAGATGATGATCGCTTTGCGGGCAAACGGCCGCAGGTTGTTCAGCAGCGACTCAGGGTCAGGCAGGTGCTCGATAATCTCCGAGCAGATGATGTAGTCATAAGGCTGCCGCAGATAGGCACTGATCGGCTGGTTTAGGTCGGCCAGTTCGACCTCCAACCCCTGGGCGCGGCAGAATTCAACCGCTCTGGGCGAAACATCCAGCCCAAAGGCCTGAATGCGTTTGCGCTGGAGCATGTAGCGCAGCAGCGCCCCATCCCCAACGCCGAGGTCAAGCACTCGGTCGCCATCGGCAACCAGATCAGTGAAGACCTGAGCGCGGCGCTGCCGCCAGGGCGAAAGCTCGCCCAACTGGCCGGGAGCTTTATTTTCCCAGTACGCATCGTAATCGACCACGCCGACACGCGCCGTGGCAGGGTAGATGAACAGGCGGCGCAGTTCACGGTAGCGGTTGGCAAGCCAGAAGTAGATGGGGCGCAGCGGGCCGGAACGCAGCGCAGCTTTGAGTCCGGGTTTGATCATGCAGATTTAATCGCCGCCCGGTTCATGCGAAGCCTGCATCGGCAAACAGCGCCTGTTTCAAATCAGCCGCATCTTGAAAAACGCGAGTCGTGGAGTCAATCCGTCCAAATCGCAGACCGATCACATTCAACGTCTTATCTTCTTCACGATCCCTCAGCGGGTAGAAATATTCGCTGGATTGGCTGACGCGGGTTTCGACGCGCTGTCGGATGGACTGGACGCGCTCCGGCCCGGTGACGATCAAAAATTCCTCCGGCCCCAGATGGCCGATGAAATCATCCTCCAGGCCAAACTCGCGGACAGCATTCCGCACCATCAAGGTGATGGCCCGCATCACATCGTCCGCAGCGACAAAGCCGTAGCGTTCGCGGTAGGTGCTTAAGCCGGTCACCGAAATCAGCAGTAGCGACCAAGGATCGTCGGCCAGGATGAGGCTGTTGAGCTTTTCCTCGACCAACTGGGGTTCGGGCAGTTCCGTGACCGGGTTGGTGTTGGTCTGGCGGGCCGCGCGGCTGATGGCATTGCGGACGCGCAGGCGCAGTTCTTGGACATCGAAAGGCTTGGTGATGTAATCGACCACGCCCAGTTCCAGGCCGTGGAGTTTATCCACGCGGTCGCGACGTTCCGTCAGGAAAATAATCGGCACATTCTCGGTGCGGCGCTGGGATCGAAGCTGGCGGCAGACTTCGTACCCGTCAATGTCCGGCAGGCGGATATCAAGGACGATCAACGCCAGCCGTGCATCTTGGCTGATCTCAATGGCATCCTTCCCCCAGGCAGCCGTCAAAACTTCGTAGTTCTGGACTCGGAAGTAAGCATTCAGCATCTCAGCCAGGTCGAGGTCGTCCTCGACGATCAGGATCGTGGGCTTATCGGTCACGCTGGCCCCCTTCGGTTTCAGGCAATGGGTGTCTTATTGATCGTGAACACACACTCTGGGTCACCGCAGGCCCGGCAGGCGGTCTCGAAGACATAATATTCGCGGCCGTTGGAGGCCCAGCGCACAGCTTCTTGGATGATGCCGGCTAGCGCGTGACACACCGGTTTATCCGAGGTGCGCCCCCAGGCCACCGGACTGGGATTAACGATGAATCGGTAAGTCGTTTCGTCGATTTCGACGCGCGACCCCTGGTCGCTGAAGGTGTTGAAGACATGCGCTAGAGCCTTCAATCCCAGCGTGACACCTTCATCCAGCGGTTTGGCGCGGAACGCTGGATCGCCGATTCCGGCCAGCGCGCCGAAGCTCCGCATTCCCCGAGAAAAGCAGGCACGCCCAATCCGCATGGCAATGCCGCGGCCGCCGCGCGTGCCGTAGGTTTGCTCCAGGGCAATGTTGAGCGCGGCCATCGCCGCGAAGTCGAATTCCCGCGCCAGATTATCCGGCGGCGGCGCGTCCACATAGGAATCCAGGCCGGCCAGCGTCAGAACTGCATTCAGGCCAACCCGTCCCATGACATCGTCCATCGCGTCGAAGAAGTACCGCGCGATGCGGTTGGGGTAATACAGATGACTGGTTTGCAGCACAACGTCTTGAATCACACAAGCTGCTCAAGCGCATCCACAGTGCGGGTGACATCCAGAAAGATCAAACCAAGTTTGGCTTCCTTGCGGGCCAGGACTGTCAGCACGGCTTCCTCACCAACGGCGGTGAGGATGACATAGCCATTTTCGCCTTTGACCATGACTTGTTCCAGGCCGCCGCGCCCCAATTCCGATGAAATCCGCTCGCCCAGCGAGAGCATGGCGGCGGACATCGCGCTGACACGATCTTCTTCGATGTGGCCGGGAAGCGAAGAGGCCATGCTCAAGCCATCCACGCTGACGATGGCAGCCGCCTCGACATCACCGGAGCTGGCCTGCAAATCACGCAGGCGTTCAACGAGTTGTTCAGTTCGTGACTTCGCCACGACAAATTCTCCTGCACCCACAAGGAAGACGGTTCATCACATGTTGGATTGTATCACGGAATTCCGGCAAAAACACAAAGACCCCCACGCCGTGCTTCCGCATGAAGAATCTGTAATCCGCACTCAATTGTTAGATAATCCAAACTTTTCCTCCCATGTTTCTCAAGGGTTGTTGCATGGGAATACCCTTACAATTTGTGAAGATTACAAATATTCCAGTCGCTGGGCCAATGCCTCGGCGTCGATTGTCTCTCATCACAGGACGGACATGTATGTCGAATTTGAAAAGTGTGCTGCTGGTCGCACTCCTCGCGGCGCTGACCCTACCCGGCAGCGTCCAGGTGAGCCAGGCGGAGGCCCCGGCTCAAGCCTCACCCGATGCCCTCACCATCGGCCTCGATCCCTGGCCGGGCTTTGGTATTCTCTACATCGCCGAAGACATGGGCTTCTTTCAGCAGCAGGGGGTCAATGTGCAGTTAGTGCCGTTTGAAGCAGGTTTTCAGACGGCCCAGGCTTTCGCCGAGAAACGCCTCGATGGAGGGGTATCCACGCTGAGCGACGCCATTGCCATGGCTGCTGCCGGCGTCCCGCTTCAGGTGGTCTGGTTGGTCGATCAATCGATTGGGGGCGATGTTCTTGTCTCCAATGGAATCGAGCGCTTGGCTGACCTGCGCGGGAAACGGATTGGCCTCGCCTTCGGCACATTCGGTCATGTTTTTACCCTGGCGCTGCTCAAACAGGCTGGACTTCAAGCATCCGATTTCACCATAGTCAACCTTGACCCCAGCGAAGTTCCCAGCGCGCTGGCTGCTGGTACAATCGATGCTGGGCATACCTACGATCCCTTCGCTCAGCAGGCCATCGACCAAGGCGCGTCCATTCTGGGGAGCAGCATGGAACTGCCCGGAGTAATTATCGACATCATCGCTTTCCAGCAGCACAGCATCGACGCCGACCCAGATCGCATCCAGCGCTTCGTCCGCGCCATCAGCGCCGCCCAAGCCTGGTGGGCCGCCAATCCCGCAGAAGGCAATGCACTGGTCGGTGAACGTCTGGGTCTGACCCCTGATGAAGTGCGTGACAGCATGACACTCTTGCGGCTCTATTCGGCGTCAGAGAACCGTGCCGCCATGGACCCAACCTTCCAGGAAACTGGTTCAGCCTTCGTTAGCGGAAAGGTCACTGTGGACATTTTCATGGAAACCGGGCTGATCGACCAGGCCGTGGACGTCCAAACCATCCTCGATCCGTCGTTCGTTCAATCCCTCCAGTAGTAGGTGATGTAATTCATGACCCCAGTTGAAACTACTCGCGTACCCTGGTATGCCAGCTTCCGCTGGCGTATTTTCGCCTTGACGCTTTTGGCGGCTTTAATCCCCATCTCCCTGGTCGGGACACGGACTTACCAGCGGTGGGGCGCTGCGCTTCAAGAGCAGATAGGTGCCAGCGCGCAGGGCGTCGCCGCCGCCGTTGGCCACGATGTGCAGCGTTTCCTATCCGAACGTCTGGACGATATCGAGGTGATGTCCAAAGCCGAAACGCTCTACAGCGATGAACACACCCTGGAAGCCAAACGCGCTTATTTGAATACCATCAAAGAGGCCTACGGTGTCTACACAGCCCTCTACCTCACCGACCCGACCGGCCAGATCATCGTCGCCACCGATAACACCTTGGGCGACCAATCCGGTCAAATCTGGTTCCAGCGGGTGATGGAGCAGGCCGGCATTATCATTACCGACCTGTACTACTCTACTCAGAACCAGCGATTCGTAGTCTCGCTCGGCGCGCCCGTGCGGGATGAAGATGGGCAGTTAGTCGGTGTGGTTGCCGCCAATATCGACTACCGCTACATAATGGAAATTATTGCTTCTACCAAAGTTGGTCAGACGGGAGAAGTTTTTCTCTTCAACCGCGAAGGGCGCGTAGTCGGTGATCCTCACCCCAGTGCTCTCTTCAGCGATGTCAGCAGCATGCAGTCGGTGCAGGCAGCGCTCCGTGGCGAAAGCGGCAGTCTGGTCGAAGAAGACCTCGAATACAACAACCAGTCGCTGATGAACTATGTGCCGCTGAGCGGAACCCAGGACTGGATCGCTTTGGGCCGGCTGCCCATGGCCGAGATTCAAGCGCCGCTGAACGACCTGGCGCTGGGGACGGCTGCGCTGGTCGGTCTCGTTGCAGTCGTGGCGTCCATCATCATCTACTTCTTGTCGCAGCAGATCATGAAACCTGTCCAGGTGTTGACGGGTGCAGCACAGCGGCTCCGTGCCGGCGACTTTGCTGCGCCGGTTCCGGTCCGCTCACGCGATGAAATCGGCCAGTTGGCCGCGACCTTCCGCTCGATGGCGGCAGAACTTCAGCAGTTGGTCACCGGGTTGGAGTCGAAAGTGGCCGCCCGTACTCGTGATCTACTCGTCGCTGCAGACGTGAGTTCGCAGGTCGCGACCATTCTCGATCCGGCTGTCCTGCTCAAATCCATCTCCGACCTCACCAAAGAAGCCTTCAACCTGTACCACGCCCACATCTACCTGCTGGATGAATCCGGCAGGGTGCTGCGTCTGAGCGGCGGCGCTGGCGCAGTCGGCGACCAGATGGTCAGCGAGAAGCGCAGCATTCAGCTTGACAACCTCCAGAGTATCGTCGCTTCTGCCGCCCGTGACCGCAAGAGTATCATCGTGGGCGATGTCCGGCAGTCACCCACCTTCCTGCCGCATCCACTCCTGCCGGAGACGCGCTCCGAACTGGCGACGCCGTTGATCGCCCGTGGCCGCGTGGTCGGTGTGCTGGACGTGCAGAGCGATGCGCCCAATTACTTCACCGCCGATATGGCCCGCGTCTTCGAGCTGATGGCCGGGCAGATCGGCGCGGCCGTGCAGAATGCCCAGCAGTTCAGCGCCGCTCAGTTCCGTCTGCGTGACCTCCAGGCCAACAGCCAGATCGCTGAAATTATCCGCGCAGCGGAAAATACGGAAATGACGTTGGAAGGCACGATGCGCGTCGCGCTCGACCTGTTCAATGCCGATAACGCGGTCTATGCTGAGTTCGATTACGCAGCCAACATGTGGCGTGGGCGCTATGGCATCGGCGAGGCTATGGACAGCCAGATCGCGCAGACCTTTGTCGCGCCGGCAGAAACCTATCCGAACGGCTTGGCCGCGCTCAACCACCATGATGTCGAACCGGTCGATGATGCCCGCTTATACCCAGGCTTCCCCGAAGAACTCATCGAAGACCGCCTGCGAATCAAATCGGTCATCGCGCTGCCCATCATCGTCTCGGATACTGTGCGCGGCGTCGTGTTCCTCAACTATACTCGGATGCTGCATCCCTTCTCCGAAGAAGAAATCGAACTGGGCCGTGCAGTTGCCAACCAGCTCTCTGTCGGTCTGGAACGGCGCTTACAGGCCGATGAAATTGTCCGCCGTGTGGTTGATTTGGAAACAGTCGCCCAGGTCAGTGCGGCCACCACCGCGATCCTTAACTTGGATGACCTGCTGCAAACCGTGGCTGACCTGACCAAAGAGCGTTTTAATCTCTACCACGCCCATATCTATCTGTTCGATATGGAAAGGCAAATGCTTGTATTGGCCGCAGGTGCAGGCGAACCCGGCCAGATCATGAAATCCCGAGGCCATGTTATCCCCCTCAGACGCGAGAACAGCCTCGTCGCCAGAGCCGCCCGTACCCGCCAGAGCGCCATCTCCAACGACGTTACCCAGGAACCGGACTTCTTACCCAATCCGCTCTTGCCAGAAACCAAGTCCGAAATGGCACTGCCGATTGTTGCCGGCGACAAACTCATCGGTGTCTTGGACGTGCAAGCCAATATCTTCGGCCGTTTCACCGAAGAAGACGTGCGCATCAAAACCACTTTGGCCGGTCAGATCGCCGTGGCGGTCGAAAATGCCCGTGCCTTCAAACGGCTCGAAGAAGCCCAAAAGTTGGTGCGGGACATCCGCGATGCCATTGACCAGCATGCCATTGTCGCCATCACCGATCAGCGCGGCATTATCCAGTACGCCAACGACAAGTTCTGCGAAATCTCCGGTTACTCCCGCGAAGAACTGGTCGGCCAGGATCACCGCATCATCAATTCTGGCTATCACTCAAAAGAGTACATCCGCAATCTGTGGGTAACACTGGCGAACGGCAGCGTCTGGAAAGGCGAGTTCTGCAATCGGCGCAAGGATGGGAGCTTCTACTGGGTCGATTCGACCATCGTCCCCTTCTTGAACGAAGAGGGTAAACCCTACCAGTACATCTCCATCCGCACCGACATTTCCGACCGCAAGCGTGCCCAGGAAGAGTCTGAAATCCTCTACCAAATCAGCGCAATGCTCAACGAAGCCGCAGACGAGCAGGCCATTGTCGATGCTTTTGCTCGCTACGTTGTGCCGATGCCGAACGCCAATGTCACCTTCGGCGATCTGATCAGCAGTGAAACCGGACACCTAACCCAGTACCGTGTCGTTGCTGATCGCCGTGCTGACGGAACCTCAATGGTTGGGTTAGAAGTTCCGATAGATAACGAAGGCACGATGCTCCCCTTCGTCAATCAAGACATGACAATTGTTGAGGACTCAGCCGCAGATCCCCATCTGGATGAATTAGCCCGCATGGTCTATCAGAGCGCAGCTGTGGTCAGCTTGCTGGCAGCCCGGGTCAGCATTCTGGAACACCAGTATGGGTCGATCAACATCTCTTCGCCGCAGCCTTACCACTTTACAGAGCGTGATATCCGTATCTTCCGCACGGCAGTCGAACAAGCTGCGGTTGCCTTGGAACGTCTGTATTTGGCGCGGCAGATCAACCGCCGCGCTGCCGAGCTGGAAACAGTCGCCCAGGTGAGCGCGGCAGCAACCACCCTGCTCAACCCGGACGATCTGCTCCAGGCTGTGGTCAATTTGACCAAAGAGCGGTTCGATCTCTACCATGCGCATATCTACCTGCTGGATGAAGAAGGCCAGAACCTTGTGCTGGCCGCCGGCGCAGGCGAACCCGGCCAGATTATGAAAGCCCGCGGCCATGCCATCCCGCTCGGACGCGAGAACAGCCTCGTCGCCAGAGCCGCCCGCACCGGCCAGGGCGTCATCTCCAACGATGTCACCCACGAACCCGACTTCCTGCCGAATCCGCTTCTGCCCGAAACGAAATCGGAATTGGCCCTGCCGCTCATCGTCGGTGATAAAGTGATCGGCGTGCTGGATGTACAGGCCAACAGCATCGGCCGCTTCACCGAAGAAGATGTACGCATCCAAACTGCCCTGGCTGACCAGGTCGCCGTGGCGGTCGAAAATGCCCGCGCCTACCAGGAGCAGGAACAAACTGCCCGCCGCCTGCGCGAGGTAGACCGCCTCAAATCCCAGTTCCTGGCAAACATGAGCCATGAGCTGCGGACGCCGCTGAACTCCATCATCGGTTACGCCGAAGTGCTCATCGATGGCATCGACGGCGAGCTTTCCGAAGAAGCGCTGGAAGACGTGCAGGCCATCCACAGCGGCGGCAAACACCTGCTCTCGATCATCAACGACATCCTCGATTTGGCGAAGATCGAAGCCGGCCAGATGCGCATCGACCGCCGCGAATCGGACCTGATGCAGGTGATGGGAGATGTCTATAATACCTGCGCCATCTTGGCGGAAAACAAGGGCATCGAACTCCATATCGAGCCGCTGACCGAACTCCCCGCTGTGACGGGCGATCCGGTGCGGATGCGCCAGATCATCCTCAACCTGGTCACCAACGCCATCAAGTTCACCGAACAGGGTGGTGTGCGCGTCGAACTGGAATACGACCAGGACCGGCAGGTCATCGTCCGGGTCAAAGACACCGGCATTGGCATGACCCCCGATGAGATGAAGGGACTGTTCCAGCAGTTCCACCAGGTCGATGGCTCGCCGACCCGCCGTGCCGGCGGAACCGGCCTGGGCTTAGTCATCACCCGCCACTTGGTCCATATGCACGGTGGTGAAATCTACGTCGAAAGCGAGAAAGGCGCTGGCTCTACGTTCTGGTTCACGCTGCCCGTCAGCAAGCGGATCACCCAGACGACGCCCGTTGTAAACTGAGGTGAAAATGGCATCACTATTCGAGCGCATCGTGTGCCTGGAATGCGGGCACACGATGCCGCCCGACCCGATGGCAAAAGCCTGCGACTCGTGTGGCTCGCCCTGGTTGGATGCGCGCTACGATCTCCAAGCGGCGGCGGGTCTTTGGCCCGCCGCTCTGGTTGGTCGTGAACATTCGCTCTGGCGTTACAGCGAACTGCTGCCGCTGAGCCAACCTGACCCTGAAATCATGTTGGGTGAAGGTGGAACCTCGCTGACGCGCCTGTACACCTACGAGCGCATGTTCAACCATCCGCACATCTTCATGAAAGACGAGCGCCAGGGGCCGACCAGTTCCTTCAAAGACCGCCAGGCCGCGCTCTCTGTGACAGCCTTGCGCCGCGCCGGGATCGACGAGTGTGTGCTGGCATCGACTGGCAACGCCGGGGCTGCCTATGCCGCCTACTGTGCTCGCGCCGGAATTCGGCTGTGGCTGTTCGTCACCAGCCAAGTCCCTGCCGAGAAAATGCGCGAAGCCGCGCTCTATGGCGCGGAGGTCATCAAAGTCTCTGGAACCTATGACGAAACCAAGCAGGTCGCCGCCGAGTTCGCCCGGCGCAAAGGCCTCTACTTCGACCAGGGCGCCAAATCCATCCCCAGCAAAGAGAGCATGAAGACCCTGGCCTTTGAAATCGCCGAGCAGTTGGCCGCGGCGCTGGGGCCGGATTCCTCTGGTCGCTGGCGTGCTCCTGACTGGTATATCCAAGCTGTTAGCGGCGGCATCGGCCCGCTGGGCGTCTGGAAGGGCTTCAGCGAACTCGTCCAGATGGGCATGATCGCGCGGATGCCCAAGCTTGGCATCGTCCAGGCAGCCGGCTGCGCCCCAATGGTAGCAGCTTTCCAGGCCGGGCAGGCGAAAGCTGCGCCCGTCATTCCCCAGACTCTCATCGCCGTGCTGGCGACGGGCGACCCCGGCTTCAGCTACACCCTGCTGCGCCAAGCCGTGCTCTCCAACGGCGGGGTCATGGTCACTGCCGAGGATGGCCGCACCTTCGACGCCATGCGTCGCTTGGCGAGCAAAGCTGGCATTTCGGTCGAGCCAGCCGCAGCAGTAGCCTTTGCCGGATTGGAGCAGATGCTCACTGCGGGAACAATCCAGCCAGATGAAACTGTAGTCGTCAATGGCTCCGGTCACACTTTCACTGCCGAGAGCCATATCCTCGGCGACCGTTATGTGCTGGATTTACGGCTTCAAGATGACTCCGCGCAGACCGAGCGGCGCAGCTTGACCGAAGGATTGGATGCTGCCATCCAGAGCCTTGACGAGCAGGTCACCACCATCCTCGTCGTCGACGACAATCCCAAAGACCGCCGCTTGATCCGCAAGCTGCTTCAGCGCTTCAAGAACTACCGCATCCATGAAGCGGGCACCGGCCTGCAGGCGCTCCAAATCGTTCGCGATTATCACCCCGACCTCATCATCACCGACTTGATTATGCCGGAAATGGACGGCTTCACGCTGCTGGAGACCCTCAAGCAGAATCAGGATACCGCCGGAATCAAGGTGATCGTCGCCTCTGCTCGCAGTCTGAGCGAGCAGGAAGACCGCCGCCTGCACGAATACACCCAGGCGATCTGGTCAAAAGGCGAGTCGGACAGCCGTCTCCTCCTCGAAGAAGTCGTCGCAGCACTCGGTCACCAACTTCCCAACACGCCTGCCCACCTGCCGCACGTACCAGGTCACCCGGCAAAACCGTCCCCTGCTGCTGGCTTGGACTCGCAAACCATCCTCATCATCGAGGATAATCCTCAAGATATGCGCCTGGCGCGCCGTCTGCTCAGCAGCCAGGGACACTTCCGCATCGTGGAAGCCGCCAATGGGCGCGATGGACTCAAGGCCGTCCATCAGCACCGCCCGGACTTGATCCTGCTTGATCTGATGCTGCCGGAAATGGACGGGTTTACCGTATTAAATACCCTCAAGCACGACCGGGCGCTGAAGGATATCCCCGTGGTGGTGATCTCGGCCAAAGCCTTGAATCCCGGCGAGCGTGACCAGCTCCAGGCGCAGACCGCTTCCATCCTGGAGAAGGGAACCCTGAATCGGCAGGAATTCCTCTATATCATCGAAGATGCATTACAATGAGGCTGGACACAAGTGATCCCGCCTAAAAGCCAAGCAAGGAGCAGCAGCGTGAGCCGGATCGTCATCATCGAAGATAATCCGAACAACGCGCGGTTGGCCGAAAAACTCTTGAAGCACGCCGGACACGATGTCCGCGTGGCTGATAACGGCGAAGATGGTCTGATGCAGGTCTTCACCGACACACCGGATATGGTGCTCGTGGATATGGGGCTGCCCGATATCGACGGCCAGACCATCGTCGGGATGCTGCGGCAGCGGGCAGCGCTCAAGCAGGTCAAGGTGATAGCCTTCACCGCCTGGCCGGAAGACCGCGTCGTCGAGATGGCACAGGCCTACGGCTGCGATGGCGTCATCACCAAGCCCATCGATACCCGCCGTTTCGCCGAACAGGTCGAAGCCTTCATCGCTCCGCCGGCGGCAAAGCCAGCCCCGTTACCCGATGCTGAACCACCTGCTGCGCCGCCAACTGAGAAGAGTTCGCCCCCTGATGCGGAGCAGTGAGATTGCCGGAGGATTGTTGTAAAGCACATGCACGATGTTGGGCAGCCACCTGTAACTACCGAGGAACCCTGCTACGACCACGTGCCTGCCAGCAGTTTCAGCGCGGAGGAACTGGCCGACATCTATAACCAAACACGCGTCGATTACATCGTGCCCATGCCGATGAGCGCCAAGCGGATGCAGTCCTACATCCGCAACTACGACATCAACCTCGATGATTCCCCTGTCATCTTCGACTCGCACGGACAAATAGCCGGTCTAGGAATGTTGGGCGTGCGCGGTGACCGCGCTTGGGTCACCCGTCTGGGCATCATCCCGGAGCGGCGCGGGCGGAACATGGGCCAATTCCTCATGCGCCTCATGATCGACGCCGCCCAACGCTACTACCCCCGTCTGATGCAGCTCGAAGTCATCCAGGGCAATATCCCGGCGCACAATCTCTTCAAAAAGATGGGCTTTCGGGATGTGCGCGAACTGCTGGTCATCCGCCGTCCACCCGCCCCACTGCCGAACGAGCCGCCCACGCCCGGCTCAGTTTTCCGCCAGATGGATCGCGAAGAGGTCTACGCCTGCCTGTCTGAACGCACCGGCAGCGCCTCCTGGGTGACGGAAAATGCCTCCCTGGTCAAGCTGAGCAGCCTCCAGGGGATCAAGGTGCGGCTGCCCAGCGGCTATGCCGGCTGGGTGGTGTATCAGCTCACGCCCTTCGAGATCAGCCATGTTGTGACCAAGACCCCCGCCGTGGCGCGGGATGAGATGATCCACAACCTCCTCTACGCGCTCCACCACACCCATCCCGAACAGGACACCAAAATCGAGAATCTGCCCTTGCACGAAGTCTCTTGGCCGATCTACCAGCAGATGGGGTATATCGAGATGTTCCGCCGCATCGAAATGGAGCTGCGCTTCTGAAGCGGCGGTTTAACTCGCTGGGCGCGTTCCCCGGAGCCGGTCGCAGGCATGGAGTGCCGCTCCCGTCAGACACACATCATCCCCCAGCGCGGCCAGCCGCAGCAGATCGGGATCATTGAATGCCGAATCGATCAGGTGTGCCGCCAATTGTTCCCGCGCGGGCCGCAGGATCAGTTCGCCCAGCGTCGCCACACTGCCCCCCAGAACGATGGCCTGCGGGTTGAACAGGTGCGCCAGCGTCACCAACCCCAGCCCCAACCACCGCCCCGCTTCCTCAATCACCGCCCCTGCCAGTGGATCACCCCGCTGGGCCGCTTCTCCCACCGCCTTGCCGTCGACCATTGCCAGGTCGCGCAGCTTTGACGGCGCATCCGTCGCAGTCAGCCTTTCCCGCGCCCGCCGCCCGATGGCCGTCCCAGAAGCCAGCAGCTCAAGGTCAAGGACTCGTCCGTCTGGCATTACGAACGGGATATGTCCCGGCTCGATAGCCAGCCCACGCCAGCCTGTGAACAGCCGTCCCCCAATGACCGCCCCGCCGCCAATCCCTGTGCTGATCGTCAGGTAGATCGCCGGATCGCATCCCTGCGCTGCCCCAAAGTGGTATTCGGCCAGCGCCGCCAGATTAGCATCGTTCTCCATGAAGGTCGGGACGCCGCCGAAAGCCGTGCGGATCGGTTCTGCCAGTGGCACCTGCTCCCATCCGGGCAGCGTCCGCGCGTTGAGGATCACCCCGGTATAGGCCTGTGCTCCTGGCCCGCAGATGCCAATAGCCGCGGGCATCTCGCCCGGCGGCACGACCGCCCGCCCCAGCGCGATGATCCGCCCAATCACCGAGTCCGGTGGCTCCTCAGTGCGCGAGGGCGCTTCCACCCGCTGGAGCAGACTCAGCTCCGCCGAGAACCACGCAGCCCGCGTCCGCGTCCCCCCAAAATCAATCGCCAGATACACCGCTGCGCCCTACCTAGAATCCCATATCATTCAGAGGGGATAGGGCATCCTATCCCCTCCAAATTCCTTTGCGTCTGTGCGGTTCAGTTTTTGATCAGCGACTTGGCCGCTTGGATGACCGCCTCCGCCGTCATCCCGTACTCCCGGTACAGGATTTCATAGGGCGCGCTCGCCCCAAACCGGTCGATCCCCAGCACAATGCCGTCCAGCCCGACGTAGCGATCCCATCCCATCGTCGCCGCCGCTTCGATGCTCACGCGGGCGCGGACAGCCTTCGGCAGCACCCTCTCTTTGTAGTCTGCGCTTTGCTGGTCGAACAAATTCCACGACGGCATCGAGACCAGCCGCACGCGGATTCCCTCGGCTGTCAGTGTCTTGTAGGCTTCATGAGCGATATGAACTTCGCTCCCGCGCGAGATCAAGATTACCTGCGGCGTCCCCTCACAGTCGGCCAGCACATAGCCGCCCTTCGCTGTCCCCTCGCGCACATGGTCGCCGGTCAGCACCGGCAGGTCCTGCCGCGTGAAGATCAGCACCGCCGGGGTCTTCAGCGTCATGGCGACTTTCCAGGCCGCCGCCGTCTCGTTAGCATCCGCCGGTCGCAGAACCGTCAGGTTAGGGATTGCGCTTAGCGTCGGCACATGCTCAATCGGCTGGTGTGTCGGGCCGTCTTCCCCCAGCCCAATGCTGTCATGCGTGAAGATATAGATCACCGGCAGCGCCATCAGCGCACCCATGCGGATCGCATTCCGCATATAGTCGCTGAAGGTCAGGAACGTCGCCGTATATGGCTTCGTGATCCCGCCGTGCAGCGCCAGCCCGTTGGCAATCGCCCCCATCGCGAACTCGCGCACACCGTAGCGGATGTTGCGCGCAGCCGGCTTGCCTTTGCCGGTATTCTCCGCACCCTTGATGAGCGTCTTCGTGCTCCCCGCCAGATCTGCATCGCCCCCAATCATCGTCGGGATATGCTTGGCAATCGCGTTCAGCACATCCCCGTTGACGTTGCGCGTCGCGTATTTCTTCCCCTCGCCATATACCGGAATGTCCGCATCCCAGCCCGCCGGGAGTTCGCCGCGCTGCGCTTGTTCAAACTGTGCCGCCAGTTCGGGGTATTCCTTCCGGTAGGCTTCGAACAGCGCCTCCCACTTCGACTGCATCTCCGCTCCCCGCTCAACCGACTCCCGGAAATGTTCCAGTGCCTCGCCGGGGATATAGAAGTCTTCCTGCGGCCAGCCGTAAAACTCTTTGACCAGCTTCACCTCGTCCTTGCCCAGCGGCGAGCCGTGGGCTTTGCTCGTGCCGGCCTTATTCGGGCTGCCGTAGCCGATCACCGTGCGGATCAGGATCAGCGTCGGCGCGTCCTTCATCGCCTTTGCAGCGTAGATCGCGTTGTTGATCGCCCCGACATCGTTCCCGTCTTCGACGCGCACTGTATGCCAGCCCAGCGCCCGGAAGCGGGCATCCGTGTCTTCCGTAGCGATCATCTCCGCTGGCCCGTCCAGCGTGGTCAGGTTGTCGTCAAACAGCCAGATCAGCTTGTTCAAGCCCCACACCCCGGCCAGCGCAGCCGCTTCCATGCAAACCCCCTCCATCAGGTCGCCGTCACCCACCAGTGCGTAAGTGTAGTGATCGACGATCTCATAGCCGGGGCGGTTGTAGACCGATGCCAGATAAGCCTCCGCCAGCGCCATCCCGACCGAGTTGGCCGCACCTTGTCCCAGCGGGCCGGTCGTCGTTTCGACGCCGGGGGTTTCATGCACTTCCGGGTGGCCGGGCGTCTTGCTGCCCCACTGCCGGAAGTTCTTCAGTTCGTCCAATGATACGTCGTAGCCCGTTAGGTGCAGCAGCGAGTACAGCAGCATCGAGCCGTGCCCCGCGCTCAGCACAAAGCGGTCACGGTTCGCCCACTGTGGGTTGCGCGGATTATGCCGCAGATGGTTCATCCACAGCGCATAGGCCATTGGCGCCGCACCCATCGGCAGGCCCGGATGGCCGCTGTCAGCTTTTTGCACCGCATCAATGGACAGCGTGCGGATAGTATTGATGGCGAGCGTTTGCAGGTTAGAAGTCACGGGAGCAGCCCTCCTAAATATCATGCAGTATCAAAGCGGCTCTGAGTATAACATGCCACCCGCCGCCCGGTTAGGCCGCCGCGTCCCACGTAGGGACAGCCTTTTGGCTGTCCGGCGTCTCTTCCGCTCCAGATATTCGCACTTCTGCCCATCCGGGGTCTCTCAATCCGCTTCTTCCCCCACCTTTCCGAACCCCAGCAAAGGCTAACCCCACCAGCCCGGCCATTTCTTCATGGCTGGTCAACACCATAATTTCCCTCAAAAGAGTGACCAAAATGTCACCCTAAACGCTCCGTTTTGTGCTATCGTGGGAATATAAATACAAAACCTCCTTTCCCAGCAAGCGTCCAGGAGAGGGGCCAGGGGGTGAGGGCACAAGATTCGCATATTCTCACATTCTCATTCTTATCATTCTTATCACTTTTCTCATCAGTCGCCGTAGATTTCAACCACCGGTTGAATGGCTCGCGGCTGACAAGGGAGCCAATGCTGTCCGCGGCTCATGAGGGTTGTCGCGCTGAGGATAATTCATGAAAAGCGCTCAAGTGTTCATCAGCTACAAAAGTGAAGAATTGGAGTTCGCCGGCCAACTGCGCGACCATCTCCAAGCGTGGGGATTCACCACCTGGCTCGATAAGGACAATTTACAGCCAGGACCTTCCTGGCGGCGGCAGATCGATCAGGGTCTAGCTGGCTCCCAAATCGTAATCGGCGTCGTCACGCCTGGCGCAGTCGACTCAGAACACGTCCTCAACGAATGGGCGTGGGCGCTGGATAACAAGCGGCTGCTTCTGTTGATCCAACTGAAACCGACCGACCTCAAGAAATTTCACTGGCTCGGATCGATCCAATGGCTCAACTTCGCAGCCCGCTATGATTTCGATGCGCTCCGCTCAAAACTGAATGACTGGGAAATGCTGGCGCAGCGCATGTATGGCGATTTATCCGCGGACGCCGTATCGTCTTCGCCTGCCCGTCCCAAACCGACCGCTCCTCCCAAGCCGCTCAGCAAGAGCGGTCCCCGCGCGGCCATGCTCGACAAGGTCGAACAGTTCTGGATCAAGGGCATGCTTGAAGCCGGTTTGGGCGACGGCCAAACCTTCCAACTGGGGTTAGAAGAAGCCCGTGGTATGCTGGTCAAGCATGTGCGCTACGACGAGTACACATTTCCCGATACCACCCACATCCTCGACGTGTTCGAGGACATGGATCGTCAACTGCTCATTCTAGGAGCGCCCGGCGCGGGCAAGACTTTTCTCCTGCTCCAGTTGGCGCGGCAGCTCATCGCCAAAGCCCGCGCAGATGCCAGCGCCCCAATTCCCGTTGTGCTGAATCTATCCTCCTGGGGCGCCGCGCCGCGTCCACTGGAGCACTGGTTGGTCGATCAACTGCGGCGGGTGTACGGGCTGTCTCGGCGCTTGGCGCGTCAATGGGTCCACAGCGAAAAGCTGGTCCTCCTCCTGGATGGCCTGGACGAAGTGCGCGCCGAATATCGTGACCAGTGCGTGGACGCGGTGAACGCTTTTCGTGCCGCGCATCGCAGCACGGATTTTGCCGTATGCAGCCGCTTGCACGATTATGCCGACCTGGTCAGCCGTTTGAACCTCAGCGGCGCGATCTCGCTGCAGCCGCTCACCTCCGACCAGGTTGTCCAGTTCACCAACCGCCCAGAACTCACCGCCCTGCACGACCTGGTGAAGAACGACCCTACCGTCCACGAATTGGCACAAACGCCGTTCTTGCTCGATACCATGGCGACAGCCTATCGTGATGCCCGCCCGACCACGCTCCAGTTAGCGCTGGCGGATGGAAACAGCGCAAACAGCGCACTACCCGCCGACCCTGCCGAAGCGCGCCGTATCCACGTATTCGAACGATTTGTCGAACGGCAGTTGGCCTCCATCACCGCCTACCCGCCGAGCTTTGCCCGCCGAGTGTTGGGCTGGCTGGCAGCAGCGCTGCAAAACGAAGACGCTGACCGCACAACGTTCTATCTGGAAGATTTGACCCCCGACTGGAGCAGGCCAGCAGGCAGACGGCTTCCCCTACGACTGCTCTCCGCCGCTTTAATCGCTCTGCCGATCCTGTTGGTCTATGGTGTGATCGTGCCGCTGGTCATGGCGGTTTTCTTCCTTGTCATAACCCTGCCATATCTGACCGGGGAGAACAGCTCAGCGCTCACGGTTTCCATCGGCGAAGCGCTCAATACCTTAGTGGGTGATCTTGTGCTGCCCTACTTGCTGCCGTTCACCGGCGTGGTCAGTCTGTCCTTCGCCTTCATCCCGCGCCTGGCGTCCCGGTGGTGGCAGCGGTTGGTCGGCTGCGGGGCTGTCGCCGTGCTGAGCATGGTCGTATTTGCCCCCTTCAACGTGACGATCTTTCCGCTGACGAACGCCATCGTCGCTGTGATCCTCGCTGTGACGCTGTGGCTCACCCCCGGCAGCCGGGGAACCCCCGAACGGCTTGCCTGGTCGTGGCGGCGCGGCTTCATCGTCGCCGCCATTGCCGGAATTGGCTTGGGTTTGATACCCCAGTTGCTCGCATACGGCAGTCTCACCGTCCGTCCCCAAGACCAAGCGTTCCTTGCCTCAGTCGTTGTTTCTTTTGCGCTCGGCGGCTTGTTGATTGGCGCCTGGCGGGCAGCCCCGCTCGACATGCGTTCGTACCCGAATGAAGGCATGCGCCGCGCTGCTCGGAACATGCTCGTCATCAGTCTGTCGGGAATTTTGGCAACCACAGTCGCCAATGTGCCGTTTGCCAGCCCAACCGTAGAAGGCTATCGTGGAATAACGCCGCTGATGGCGCTGGCAGTATTGGTCATTTTCTGGACGCCGACCATCTTGATACCGTTCGCGCTCTCGGTGGGTGGAGAAGCGCTCGCCGCACATCTGGCGACACGGCTCGCCCTGTGGCGGGAGGGACGCATTCCCGCATCCTTCTCCCCCTTCTTGGACGCCATGGCCTCGGTCGGCCTGCTCCGCAAAATCGGCGGAGGCTATCTATTCCGCCATCGCTATTTGCTGGAGTACTTCGCGCGCTATGAGCACCAAGTGGTCACTGACTAATGGCTGCAGCCGCTTCACGTCAGCTCGCTGCTGTCCAGCGTCCGCCGCCCGGTCCGCTCGATCCGCATGATCAGCCGTTCATCCGGGTCTGGGCAGGCCACCAGCGAATCCTGTTCTAGCCAGTCGTTGGCGGCCATCTGCCGCTGCTTGGCCGCCAGCAGCGGCAGCACCGCCCCCAGCGCGTATAGGCAGAAGTGTTTCCCCGCCGGGATACGGACGCGGCTGCTCTCGGTCAGCTCAAAATAGTCACCCACCTGCAAGCCGCACACCGAACGGCCTTCGATGGCCGTCACCGTCACTCGCAGGTCAAACAGTTCGAATGGCTGCTCCGCGTTCATGATTTCTCCCGGCTCATCAGCACCTTCAGCCGTGCCACCAGCCGGTCAAGGTCGGAGAAGCGCATCGTCTGGATGCCGATCAACAGCGGAGGCAGCGGCGCTGGCTTACAAATCAGCGGCAGAATCGGCTTGCCCTGGTGGAAGAACGAGCGGTACTCCGTCTGCACGTAGCGCGAAGCCAGCGCCTCCGGGGAAACGCACAGCACCATCACCGCGCATTCGTCCAGCGCCATCTCGATCTTTTCGATCCAGTCCTGCCCGACTTCCAGCAGGTGCTGGTCCACCCAGACATCCATATCGTGCTGCTTGAGCAGATCGACCAGCGGCTTGACGAACATCTCGTAGTCGCTGCGCTTGTACGAGATGAACACCTTCTTGGATTTCAGCCGCGGTACTCTCGGCACGGTCGCCGTATCCACCTTGCTGACGGTTCCCTGCGTCCGGTAGGCGATGGCCGCGTAGACCGCCAGCGCGTTCAGCAGCGCTGCCTCGTGGTCGCTGAATGTGGTCGCCCCGGCGGAAACATTCCGAACCAACAGCGCCCCGAAGACCTGTCCGCCGAACTCCAGCGGCGCAGCCAGCGCCCGCGTTGCTGTCACCGTGGCCGTGCCGATGAATGCGCCCTGGCTTTCGTACTGCGGTTCCTGTGTAACCGTCAACCGGCTTTCAATGCAGCGCACTGCCAGCGGTTCGTTGGCCGGGAAGCTGGTGGCGACCGGTCGTTCATCCGAGGCACGTTTGATCGCCCGACAGACCAACTGCCCGTTCTCGACCACGTATACCCCCGCCTCTTCACTCCCGGTCAGCATCGTCGCCGCCCCGATGATCCGCTGCCACAGGCTGTCCGAATCCATCAGTGCCGTGATGCTGCGGCCAATCTCGTAAAGTACCTTCATGTCGCGCAGGTGCCGGTTCAGCCGTGCATTAGTGATCCGCAGGTCGTAGATCGCCTGGTCGCGCTCCTTTTGCAGGCGGGTTTCCTTCAAGCAGCGGTGAATCGAGGCCAGAAAGACATCTGGGTTGAAGCTGTCACCTTTGATGATGTAGTCCCGCACGCCCCGCCGGAAAACCTCGACCGCAATCTCTTCATTGCCGTTAGCCGTCATCAAGATGACCGGGATGTCGATACTTTCAGCATTCAGTACTTCCAGCACTTGCATCCCGTCCATACGCGGCATGAGCAGGTCAAGCAGGATCAGATCAGGGTAATACTGGCGAGCCTTCTCGATTCCTTCGGCCCCATCCCGTGCCAACAAGACGCCGAAGTTCGCCATCTTCAGCGTGTCCTTCAGCAGAGCACGCATCTGCGCGCTGTCATCGACGACCAGGATTCGTTCTTGGTACTTTGGCATAACAACTGCCGGGCAGCCTGCCCACTGAGAAGACATGACCCTTTGATTTGAACGCAAATCCGGCGCCTGGGCAATGATGGAGTGATGTTGGGCGCTTGCACAGATCAGATCGCCGCCGGTCAGGTCAGACCCAACGGGCGGCTCAATTCACCTTACTGGATGGCGCTGCCCGCCTGGATCGCCACGCCGCGCGTTTCCGCGACGCTGCGGGCGTAGCTGTCCCCGCGATAAGCAGCGATGGGATCAGGCTGCATTCCCATTTCGGTCCGCACCTGCATCAGCAGCGGGCGTACGTCGGTTTCAAAGGCTTCGACGTACACCTGTTGTGCCCCCAGAACGTCGCCCGCGCCCTGGAGCTGATGAAGCCGCTTCGTATCCACAATCAGCGCCTTGGCATAGGCGGTCTGGCAGTTCAGCACGCTGACCAGCATGGCTTCCAGCTTGGGTTCGATGTTGTGACTCTGGTCGATCATGTAGGCGACATCTTTCGCCCGGTCGCCCGCCTGCACCAGTTCACAGTATATCTCAAAGAGTTCGTAGGGGTTGTTCGTCCCGACGATCAGGTCATCATCCGCATACCGTCGAGCGTTGAGGTGGAACCCGCCCAGACGGCCTTCATCCAGCAAGAAGGCGACAATATGTGCGATGTTCGTCCCCTGCGCGTGGTGGCCAGTATCGACCAGAACCTGGGCATTCGGGCCGCACTTCAGCGCCATCGCATAGGACATCCCCCAATCTGCCAAATCCGTGTGGTAGAAAGCCGGCTCGAAGAACTTGTATTCGATTAGCATCCGGCTGTTC
Organism: Anaerolineae bacterium; assembly: GCA_034431625.1. GTDB lineage: Bacteria > Chloroflexota > Anaerolineae > Aggregatilineales > Phototrophicaceae > CFX2. The sequence goes on from DAOUCY010000163.1 coordinate 53,979, forward strand.
GGGGGCAGATGCTTGTAAGTTTCGACCAGCGCAGCTTCCATCCGGTGCTTGCGCTCGCGGATGCTGTCCTGCCCCGCGTAGTTAGTTCCGTCAGCGAACCACAGGCTCAAGACGCTGCTGCCCACTTTCGGCATGATGCGGCAGCACTCGATGATGTGGTCAAGGGCTTCCTCGCGGACAGCCGCAGCCGGGTGGCACACGCTGCCAAGTTTATAGCGGTCATCCTGAAACAGGTTCGGATTAACCGCGCCGATGTGGATGCCGCGCTCTTTGGCGTAGTGTCCCAGTTCGGCGTAGTCATCAACCTTGTCCCAGGGAATGTGGATAGCAATCGACGGAGCAATGCCGGTCAGCTTATGAATATAAGCCGCATCATCGATCTTCTCCCAAATGTTGCGGGCCGCGCCCGGCCAGGCAAAGACCTTGAAGCGCGTGCCGCCGTTCCCATAGCCCCATGAAGGGGTTTCGATGTGCTGAGCCTTCAACTGCGCTTTGACCCATTCGACATCGATTCCTTTAGCCGCCAGCCGTTCCGCCAGCCGCTCGTAGTCTGCCTTGAAATCCATGTACAGTTGTCCTTTCTGAACAATATTCAGTAGAATAGGGTTTACATTTTCTTTCGATCACTTTCAGTGTAGCCGCCGCCTAATATGGTGTCAACCGAAATGGTCACTCCACTTTTTTTGCAAGAACGCCGCCAGCTTATTTTGGATGAACTCAAGCGCGAAGGTCGGGTGAGTGTCAAGACGTTGAGCGAAAAGCTGAGCGTCAGTGAAGTGACCATCCGCCAGGACTTGCGGGCACTCGAGGACGAGGGGCTGCTGGAGCGCACCTATGGCGGGGCCGTGATTCGCAGCCCGACTCCCACCTCCGCCGAACTGTCTTTCGATACTCGCCGCCGCAAGCATCGCGCCCAGAAAGATGTAATCGGTCGGGCAGCGGCTGCGCTGGTGCGGGATGGTTTCGGTATTGCCATCGATGCCAGCACAACCACGTTCGCGCTCACACCCTACCTCAAACGCTATGACAGCCTGACCATCGTCACCAACAGCCTGATCATTGCCGAGCAGTTCCTGGATGCCCCTCGCGTCAGTGTGGTGCTGCCGGCTGGTCGGCTGCGGCGTGACTCGGTCTCACTGGTCGGACGCCCGGACACACTGCCGGACATCAACCTAAACATCGGTTTCTTCGGCGCGCGCGGCATTTCCTTCGAGACGGGTATCACCGAACTCAACCCGGAAGAAGCCGAAATGAAGCGCGCGATGATGGCACGCTGCCGCACCAATGTCATCGTGGTCGATGGAACCAAGTGGGAACAGGTCGCGCCCTATACCTATGCCAGCGTCCGCGACGTATCACGGGTGGTGACAACCACAGAAGCGCCCATCGAAGCAGTTGAGCAGCTTCGCAGCGTTGGCGTGCAGGTGGATATGGTCCCTGACGAATAGCACCGAGCCACCGACGCGGCTGGCATTTCAGCGCATCGATACAAAAAGTCCCTCCCCAGAAAACTAGGGAGGGACTTTTTCATGGGTTAGTGAGAAATGACTTACTTGCGTCGTGCGTCTACCAGATCAATCGCCCGCAGCAGAATATTGATGCCCTTGACGATATCGCCGCTGATGTGCAGCCGCAGCGCGCGGCGGTCCTTGGCGCGCAGAGCCTCCAGATCGCCAGCAGCCTGAGCCGCTTTGAGCGTCCCAAAGGTGAAAGGTTCACCGGGAATAGGGATGTCTTGCTCGTCATCGCAGGTAATCTGGATGAAGCTGCCGGTGTTCGGCCCACCTTTGTGAAGCTGGCCGGTGCTGTGCAGGAAGCGCGGCCCGAAGCCAATCGTCACAGCGCGGCGGGTGGTATGGCGCATCCGGCGGCGGACTTCTTCCAGCGCTCCAGTGATCTGCGGGGTCATGGGCAGATAAGCCTGAATCGAGAAGTAGTCACCCGCCCGCGTCGAGTTGATGAAAGCCGCCAGCAATCCCGTCAGATCACCGCTGCTGTAGTTGTGCTGGAGCGAGAGTTCGCTCAGCAAGCGCAGCATCTTCTCGTCAGCGTAGAGCTTGACGCCGTTCTCAGCGAAGGCATGTTCGTGTTCAGGCAGCTTGCCTGTTTCCCGGAACTGGTTCAGCAAGCGAGCAGTAGCTTCCTTCGCCTCGGTGACGTTGGGTTCGTCAAACGGGTTGATCTCCATCAGCTTGCCAGTGATGGCAGTAGCGTATTCCCAGCGGAAGAACTCGCCTGCCAGCGCATAGCGGTCAGGTAGATACAGGGTGACGCGCGGATGTCCCGCTTCGCGCAGGGTGCGGATGCCGGCGTCCATCGCTTCGTTGCTGGGGTCTTCATCAACACGCAGGTAGATAAACAAACGGTCGGAGGCAAAATCGTGCGGATAGCCGACCGTCGCGCCAACGACCGGCAGCAGCCCTTTGCCTTCCTTGCCGATGCTTTCAGCCACCAACTGCTCGATCCAGTTGCCAAAGCTCGCGATGGAAGCGCTGGTCTGGATAGTAACCTTGTCTCGTCCCTGCTGCCCCAGCACCGCCATGACCGCTCCCAGCCAGATACCCGGATGCTGCTGTGCCGGAATGATCGAGGCGCAGGCAGTCATCATGCGCTCCGCTTCTGCCCAAAGCCGGTCGAGGTCCAGTCCCATAAGCGCGGCGGGAACCAGGCCAAAGTAGCTGAGCGCGCTGTAGCGTCCACCAATATCAGCCGGATTGAGGAAGATGTCACGGTACCCGTTAGCGCGAGCTTCATTCTCAAGCTGGCTTCCCGGATCGGTAATAGCGATGAACTGCTTTCCGTGCTTGCCTGTACGCTCGTAGAAGTACTTGGCGAACATGGCCGTTTCAATAGTGCTGCCGGATTTGCTGGCAACAATGAATAGGGTGTTCGGCAGGTCAACGGCCGATTCGATCATCTGAATCAGGCGCGGATCAGTGCTGTCCAGCATGTGGAATTCGGGGAAATCCGGCTGCTTGCCGAAAGTCTGGTACAGAACTTCAGGAGCTAGACTGCTGCCGCCCATACCCAACAGAACAACATGCGTAATGCTGCTGCCCTTGATACTGGCCTGAAGCTGCTTGAGGCGCGACAGATCGATAGTCTTCGTTACATCCAGCCAGCCCAGGCGGTTCTGGATTTTAGTGATGATCGTGGGCGAGTCTTTCCACAGGCTGCCATCGTGTCCCCAGATCCGCTCATTGGCTTTTTCCGATTCCAACCTGCGGATGGCATTCTGGACATCGTCCATATAAGTCCCCAGGGCGAGGTTCTGGCGCTCAATGACCCCCGTCTTGAGGACATCCCGTTTGGCCTGCACCTGCCGCAGCAGATTCTCGAAGGCTTCGACGAACAGGGCCACGCCGTCGATCTGAAGCTGCTCGGTGACATAATTGATGTCCACCCCAACCTCGGCCAGCTTGTCCATGACATCCTGGGCTTCGTCCAGCCCCTCGGTTAGCGTCGGGGCCGCAGTTCCATGATCCTTAAAGGCTTTCAGTGTGGCAGGCGGGACGGTGTTGACTGTATCCTTGCCGATGAGCGAATCGACGTAGAGCGTATCAGGGTACGCTGGATTCTTGGAACCTGTCGAAGCCCACAGCGGACGCTGCACCTGTGCACCAGCCTCGCGGAGCGCTTTGAAGGTTTCCCCGTAGAAAATGTCGAGGAAGCGTTTATAAGCAGCTTTGGCGTTAGCAATCGCCGCTTTGCCAAGCAGCTCACGGTTACGGGCAACACGGTCCAGGTCACGCCCCTGGGCAGCCCGGATGTTGTTCTCCAGCATCCGGTCAATCATCGTATCGATGCGGCTGAGGAAAAAGCTGGCAACTGAAGCCACATGGCTGATATCTTCGCCCGCAGCCAAGCGGCGCTGTAAGCCGCGGATATACGCCAGAGCGACTTCCTCGTAGTTCTTGACGGCAAAGATCAGCGTGACGTTAACGTTGATGCCGTTGGCAATCGCTTCTTCGATGGCAGGGATGCCGGCTGGCGTAGCCGGAATCTTAATCATCAGATTAGGACGGTTCACCACTTTGAAGAGCCGCAGCGCTTCGGAGATGGTCGTCTGGGTATCGTTCGCGATGAGCGGGGAAACTTCTAAGCTAACATAGCCATCCTTGCGGCTGGAGCGGTCGTAAATCGGACGGAAAAGATCGAGGGCGTGTTGAATGTCTTCAATCGCCAGTCGTTCGTAAATTTCGTAAGGCTCCAGATCAAGCATGTGCCGAATCGCACTGTCATAGGTGTCGGATTCGCCGATGGCCTTCTGGAAAATTGCCGGATTGGAGGTCACACCAATCACGCCGAACTCGTTGATGTAGTTTTGCAGTTCGCCATTTTCCAGCGAGCTGCGGTGGATGAAATCCAGCCAGATGCTCTGACCGTACTGCTGCACCTCAACCGGGGGATTACTCATGGGCTGCTCCTGTCGTGAGTTTCACGGCACTAATGAAATGATAGATAATCACAGCAGTTTCTCACCAGTATACACTGGAAAAGTGGCACACCGGACTGATATTGTTCCCACCTCTGAATGACGAGTTGCACCTGCCGAATTATCTCTCCGGCACAGCGAAGAACATGCGCCCAGTATCCTTGTTGATGAACTTAGTGACAACTACATTGATCGTGCGATCCATGTATGTCTTGCCGCCTTCGACCACGACCATCGTGCCGTCTTCCAAGTAGCCAACACCCTGGTCAGCCTCGCGGCCTTCCTGGATGATGCGGATCGCCAAAGTATCACCCGGCAGGTAAATCGAACGCACAGCATTCGCCAGCGAATTGACATTCAAGACAGTCACACCTTGGGTTTCGGCGATCCGGTTGAGCGGGTAGTCGTTGGTCACAATTGGCGCATTCATCTTGACAGCCAAAGCTACCAGCTTGTCATCTACCTCGACAATCCCAGGCACATCTTCTTCGATGATTTTGAAGGGTATCGTAGACTGGCGTTGGAGTTCGCTGAGCTTGTTCAGGCCGTGACGCCCGCGCTGCCGCCGGAGCATGTCGCTCGAATCGGCCACTTGATGCAGCTCGTTGATCACAAAGCTGGGCACGGCCATCGTCCCCCCCAGGAAACCGGTGCGGGCAATATCCACAATCCGCCCGTCAATCAGCACGCTGGTATCCAGCAGAATGATGCGTTCACCACCGCTGAAGAACAACCGGCTGCGCGAACCGTTGGCCGCGCTGATGAGGTTCAAGATCTCACGCGAGCGGGCGCTGAAGATAGTCAAGCCGAGATAGCCAAAGACCACCGAGACGATGGGTGGCAGCAGGCTGCCCCACGGCGGATTCAACTGCGCCAGCGGGTAGGCCAGCAGCAGTGCCATCCCCAGCCCCATCACCAACCCAGCCAGGGAAGTCAGCAGTGAGTCTACAGGCATTTCCATGATGATCTGGCGCACTCTCCGCAGCGGGCGGATGGTGAGCCAGGGGGTGAGGATCAGGCCGATCAACACACCCACCAGACCGAACAGCACCGCTGAAACTTCAACAGGCAGCGAGATCGCCTCAGCCCACTCGACGCCGAGGCGAGCACCGAGCAAAGCAAACACCAAAGTTCCGAGCATTCGGGAGATAAAATCTGCGGTCATTTGCGGGCAGCTCCTCGGTCGAGCGCTCTGCGGCTTCCGCAAATGAGTTAGGAGTGCGGAGACCCAACCTTGGGGATGACGTGGCAGGTGGGCACAGTGCGCGCGAACCGCTATAAATGGTTAGATAGGAGTCTACAGAGGCAGCGGGTGCTGTCTCTGTCCCAGGCCGCGCAGGATGAAGTCGGGCGCGGTCGGGGAAAGAATATCCCCTTACGCCACGCATTAACGGTAACACGCTTCTGGGGCGGAGTCAACGCAGTGTTACGAGAGCATACAGCGCTTTTGCCCATCGATCCTTAAGACGATTCAGCTTGCCTCCGCCACCTGCTCCAGAACTTCCCGGTACAGACCTATCTTGTAACGGATCAAGCCCAAATGCTCACTCATCTCGTGGATATGCGCCTCGACCTGGCGCTCTAGCGCCTCCAGCATCGACACGCGCTGGGACAAAGTAGCGTCACCCTGGCGTTGAAGTTCCGCGTAGATTTGCATGTCGTGGATAGGCATGCCAGTAGCGCGAAGTTTGATCAAGAAATTGATCCAGCCAATATCCTCTTCGGTATAGCGGCGGTGGGTATTCTCAGCCCGGTTGATCGAGTGAATGAGGCCGATCCGTTCATAATACCGCAGCGTGTGAACACTCAGACCAGTCGCCTCGGACACCTGTTTGATTGTATATTTTCCGTTCATCCTGTCGGCCTGCCTCCCGCCTCATTTCTTTGAGTCTACTCCTGGTCATGTGCTCGAAGTCAAGAGAGCGCTTCTCTGTCACCGGATAGGTTTGGTCTATCCGGTCGCTGGAAAACCGCATGCCTATCCCATCACCTCGGCTGGCCTGTGACTGCAAACGTATTTTGTGGCCTTGACTTCGAGTGCGCTCAAAGTTGTAGAGTGAAATTCAAGTATCCATTTGCACGGAGATATGCACATGAACAAGCGCCAATTGGGACGGTCTGGCATCGAGGTTTCACCGCTCGGCATGGGCTGCTGGGCGATTGGTGGGGTTTGGAAGTTTCTCGATATTCCGGGCGGCTGGGGCGAGGTCGATGATTCGGAGTCGATCAGCGCCATTCAACACGCCTTCGATGGTGGCATTAACTTCTTCGATACAGCCGCCACCTATGGCACGGGACACAGTGAGGTCATCCTTGGCAAAGCCCTGGCCGGTAAACGCGATCAAGCAGTCATTGCCACCAAATTCGGTTTCAACGTCAACGAGGCCGGCAAATTTGTCACTCGATACACCAGGGCCGAAGTCCTCCACAATCTGCGTGACGACTGTATCGCCAGTTTGCGACGGCTCAACACGGATTACATTGACCTATTCCAACTGCATGTATGGGATTATCCGCTGGACAAGGCAGAACCACTGCGCGAAGCTCTAGAAGACCTGGTACGTGAGGGGAAGATTCGGTACTACGGCTGGAGTACCGATTCAGTCGATGCGGCTCGCATCTTTGCGGCTGGCGAACACTGCGTGGCTGTCCAGCACGACCTGAATGTGGTGCTGGACGCTGCCGAGATGCTGGCGCTCTGCGAGCAGACGAATCTTGCCAGCGTCAACCGCTCTCCCCTGGCGCGGGGCGCGCTCACCGGCAAGTACACCAAAGAAACAGTATTTGCCTCCAATGACGTCCGCACGGATCCGTGGGCACAAGAGCATATCCTCTTGCCAGCCTTTGACCAGCTTGAGGCGCTCCGCGATGTCTTGACCAGCGGTGGTCGCACCCTTGCGCAGGGAGCACTAGCCTGGATTTGGGCACGGAGCGGCGTGACTATTCCCATTCCAGGCATGCGAACTGTCGCTCAGGTCAAGGAAAATGTGGGCGCGATGCAGTTCGGGGCGTTGACTGCGGATCAGATGCAGCAAATCGATGCGCTTTTGAGGCGAAAAACACACGTTACGAGGAACACAGCCTGATCCTGAGGTGGAAGTACTCTATTGGAGCATCGAGGAGGGGATGCTTCCCCTTCCTCGATGCGTATTTACTCAGCGATTCACCACATTCCGGTAATCGCCGTGAAGCAGCGCAGCGACGATGAGTTCGGCGGCTTCAATCGCAACAGCCACCTGTGCCTCTTCGGTGCTGGCTCCCAGGTGGGGAGTATCGATCACGCCCGGCAGCCCGACCAGCGGATGTCCGGCAGGCGGAGGTTCTTCGCTGTAGACATCAACCGCAGCCCCCGCGACATGCCCGCTCTTGATCGCCTCAGCGAGATCGCCTTCGTGGATCAGATTGCCGCGCGCAGCGTTGACGATTCGCACGCCCTTCCTCATCTTTGCCAGCGAGTCCCTGTTGATCATCTCGCGGGTTTCTGGCGTTGCCACCGTGTGCAGCGTGATGAAATCGGCGCGGGCATACAGGCTGTCCAGATCGACCATCTCCACCCCGACCTCACGGCCAGAGTCCGCACCGACATACGGATCATAAGCGATGACGCTCATCTCGAAAGCTTGGGCACGTTTAGCCACCGCCCGCCCGATCCGCCCAAAACCGACGACTCCGAGTGTCTTGCCGCGCAGCTCCACACCCATGTAGGACTTACGATCCCACTTGCCCGCATTGAGCGAGTCATACGCTTGGGGGATATGCCGGGCCAGCGCCAGCATCAATCCCAGCGTCAGCTCTGCCGTAGCGACGGTGTTGCCATCCGGCGTATTCATGACGGCGATGCCCCGCGCAGTGGCGGCTGCCAGATCGACGTTATCGACCCCGACGCCGGCGCGAGCAATCGCCTTCAACTGTGCCCCGGCAGCGATCAGAGCCGCGTCTGCTTTAGTGGCGCTGCGAATGATGAGCGCGTCCGCATCCGCAATGGCGGCCAGCGTCTCTTCACGCTTCATCTGGCCGGGCGCAGTCACCCGCAAACCAGCCTGCTGGAGGATTTCAACGGCTTTCTTGTTGACGCTGTCGGGAATAAGGACGTGGAAGCTCATTGCGCACCCCCGATGAATTCATCCAGCCCCGCCAGCACCTCGTTGAGCGTCTCCATCGTCATGTCGCCCATATGCGCAATGCGGAAGGTCTTGCCCTTGATCTGACCGTACCCTTTGTCCATCGAGAAACCTTTGGTTCCCATGAACTTTGCCATCTGGTCAACATCAATACCGCGGGCATTTTGGACGGCAGTCACTGTCGGCGATTCGTACCCGGCCTGGGCGAAGACCCCAAAGCCCTGCCCTTTGGCCCAGCTAATCGTGCGGTCGCGCAGTTGAATGTGCCGTGCCCAGCGGTTTTCCAGCCCTTCGGCCATGATATCGTCCAACTGCCGGTCCGCTGCGAACATCAATGAAACGGGTGGAGTGGACGGCGTATTGTTCTTGCGGAGGCTGGCTTCGATCTCGATGAAGTCGAAGTAGTAACCCCGGTTGGTCACCTGTTTGGCGCGTTCCAGCACCCGGTCGCTGATGGCAGCAAAGGCCAATCCCGGCGGCAGCGCAAAGGCCTTCTGCGAAGAGGTCAGCGCCATATCAATGCCCCAGTCATCGACGCGCAGTTCCACCCCCAGGAAACCGCTGACCGTATCCACCAGGAAGAGCGTATCCTCATGCTGGCGGACAACCTCGCCGATGGCCCGAATAGGGTTGGTGACGCCGGTGCTGGTTTCATTGTGCACGGCGCACACCGCATCGTAATGAGTCTTGCGGAGCGCATCAGCAACCATCTCCGGCGTATGGGCGCATCCCCAATCAACCTCGATCACATCGACGGCCTTCCCGTTCACCCGGCTGATATCGGCCCAGCGTTCGCTGAACGCACCGCCAACCAGGTGCAGCGCTTTGTGGCCGTCGCGGATGCAGTTGCGTGATGCCCCTTCCCAAAGCCCAGTCCCCGACGAACCCATCACGAACACGCGCGATTGCGTCAGGAACATCTGCTTGAGCTTCGTTTGCAGACGGGCGAAAAGTTCCTCAAAGCTCTTGGTGCGGTGCCCGATCATCCAGGCGGTCTGTGCCTGAAGAATCTCCGGGCGGACTTCGACCGGGCCGGGAATGACCAGACGTTTATGGGTTTGCTGAGTCATGCGGTGGTAATCCTCCACAGGGGGAACAAAATCAACTATGGCGACATAGCCCACCATTCTAGAGGAGGGGGCGGCCAAACGGTAGGGGCGGATCACCCCAGATCGTAGCGCGAGTCGTCGATGAGCTGTTCGTTGACGGCGGGATCGGCGATCCAACCTTCGCGGGGATCGCAGGCGGGCGGGATGGCATAATCGGGCTGCTCGGCAGCCCAGGCCGCCTGCACCGCGCACAAGATCGCATCCAGCGAGTCGCCGCTGGGATCAGCCAGCGTGAACTCGGCCAGCTTGCGCGGCATTTCGACGCGGAAGCCGTACACCGGCTCGGCCTGATAGAGCAGACCGAGCAGGATGGCATCGCGGGCATCCGCGCGGGCGGCAGTCTGGCGGCGGCGGTCATCGCTCTTGTAGGGAGCGCGGCCTGCCCAGCGCCGCGCGGCCACCGCCGGATAAGCTTCTAGAACAATCCGTAGATCCGTGCTGGGCTGGCCGGGGATGACCGAGACACCCGCCCGCAGCAGGCGCGGCGCCCCCTGGTAAAACATCCGCCCGACTGGAACGCCGTGCAACATCATCGGGCTGATCGAGCGGGCAAGATGGTCAACGGCGCGGAGACGGTGCTTGCGTCCGCTGGGCTGCGAACCCCGGTAGGCGCTGATGGCCCCCGCAAATGCTTCGAAGGACAGCCCAGCCACATACCCCACGTACTCCGGCCAGCTTGCCCCCCAGTCGAGCGCTTCGATCAGAGCGATGGGCTGGCCAAACGGGAAATCCAGCCCAGCCACCCACGGGCCGGGCGTTGCCAGCCACCGGTCAAAGGCCTCCAGCGTCTCCAGGCGTTCGACCCGCTCGACGAACAGCCCTTCAGCATCGCGGACGGCGACGGCGCAGGTGATCGGTTTGCGCGGCGAGGGCGCGCTGGTGAAATCCAGGCCATAGATACGCATAACAATATAGTATCCCTGCTTGGAAGGCCACGCCAATCGGCACTGTCTCTGCTATAATCAACTCGCACATCTGTTCAACTGCCGAGGCGATCCTGATGGCGAAAACGCGCTCTAAATACGTCTGCCAGAACTGCGGCTACCAGTCACCCAAGGGCTTCGGACGCTGCCCGAACTGCGGCCAGTTCAACACGATGGTCGAGGAAATCGTCGAGGTCGCCAAGCCCGCCGCCGGGCGCCGCCCGACGACCGGCCCGGCGCGGATCGCCCCGCAGCGCCTCAGTGAGATCAGCGGCGACGTGGGCGAGCGGCTGTACGTCCCGCTCGAAGAATTCAACCGTGTGCTGGGCGGGGGCATCGTCCCCGGCAGCATCATTCTGCTGGGCGGGGAGCCAGGCGTAGGCAAGAGCAGCCTGCTGCTCCAGGTCTGCGCGCTGATCGCCCAGAGCATCGGGACGGTGCTGTATGTCAGCGGCGAAGAGAGCGCCCGGCAGATCAAGATGCGGGCCGACCGCTTCCGCATCCAATCCGATGACCTGTTCCTGCTGACCGAAACGAACCTCTCGACGATCTTCGAGGAGGTCAAGCAGATTAACCCGGCCGTCCTCATCATCGACTCCATCCAGACGATGTACATCGAGGAGCACGAGTCCTCGCCGGGCAGCGTCACCCAGGTGCGGGAGTGTGCCAGCCGCCTCCAGCACCTCGCCAAATCGAGCGGGATGAGCGTCTTCCTGGTCGGGCACGTCACCAAAGAGGGCAGCATCGCCGGGCCGCGCGTGCTCGAACATATCGTCGATACTGTCCTCTATCTGGAAGGCGATCCCTTCCAGGCCTACCGCCTGCTGCGGAGCGTCAAGAACCGCTTCGGCGCAACCAGCGAGGTCGGAGTCTTCGAGATGTCCGGAGACGGGATGGCGGAAGTGCCCAACCCATCAGAGGTATTCCTGGCCGAGCGGGTGGTGAATGCCCCCGGCTCAGCAATTGCGATCACCATGGAAGGGACTCGCCCGCTGCTGGTCGAACTGCAAGCCCTGACCAGCCCAACGACCTTCGGCAACCCGCGCCGCACCCCCAATGGTGTCGATATGAACCGGCTGTTGCTCATCAGTGCGGTGCTGAGCAAACGGGTCGGGCTGCGGCTGCACGAGCAGGACATCTTCGTCAATGTGATCGGTGGGCTGAAAGTGGACGAGCCGGCCAGCGATCTGGCGATGGCCGCAGCCATGGCCTCCAGCTACTTCGACCAGCCCGTGCCGGCGGATCTGGCGCTGGTCGGTGAAGTGGGGTTGAGCGGGGAGCTGCGAGCAGTCGGGCAGCTCACGGCGCGGCTGAACGAAGCGGTCAAGCTGGGCTTCAAGCGGGTGGTGATCCCGCGGCTGCGGCGCAAGCTGGAGGCACTCCCGCCGGGGCTGAAGCTGGTGGAAGCCCGCAGTCTGGCCGAGGCGCTGAGCGTGGCCGTCCCCAAAAGCTAACTGCGAAGATACACAGGGCACAAAAGCCGTTCATGGAGACTTCCCGGTTCAATCTTCTTCTTTCCGATTTTATGGCGCAAAAGTAGACAAAATGTCACCCCAAACGCCCCATTTTGTGCTATCGTATGCATACGGGTCGGTAGGGACGCCATTCTTGGCGCCCGCTTAGACTCCCTCTCCCAGTGAGCGCAGCGAACGTTCGGGAGAGGGTCGGGGTGAGGGCTTCCCGATTCTCACATTCTCATATTCTCATTCTTATCATTCTTATCATTTCGCATCCATCACCGCTTTTGTAATCAAAATGATAATATCCATCATCTAAAAAACAAACAGCGAACCCATGGACTACCTCACCGCCCTCCGTGCCCTCTGCAAGCCCGTCCGCGCCGGTCACTTCCCGCGTTCCCTCGCCCCCCTGCGCCGCCTTCTGACCGAACTCGCCAGCCCGCACTTGGACTTTCCTGCCGCCGTGGTCGCCGGATCGGTCGGCAAAGGCTCAACCTGCGCCCAGATCGCTGCCCGCCTCCACCGCCCTCACCAGGACTTCACCCCCGGCCTCTTCACCGGCCCCCATCTCCACAGCATCCGCGAGCGCTTCATGATCGGCTTCGAGCGCATCTCCCAGGCCGAGTTCATCCAGGGCGTCGAGATCGTCACCCGCGCCGCCGGGCAGCTCGCCGACCCCTTCAGCACCTTCGAGCTGACGACCGCCCTAGCCTTCTGGTGGTTCAGCTTTCGCCGTGTCCCCCTCGCCATCCTTGAGGTCGGCATGGGCGGCCGCTTCGATGCCGTCAACACCGTCCCTAACATCCTCGCCGTCCTCACTCCCATCGAGATGGAGCACGTCCAGATGCTCGGTGGCTCCCTCCAGTCCATCGCCTGGCATAAAGCCGGCATCATCCAGCCCGGCGGCCGCGCCATCTCCACCGAACAATCCCCCCCGGTCAGCGATGTCATCGCCCACGAAGCCGCGTCCCGGCGCGCTGCCCTGGATATTGTCCCCGCCTACCGCCTCTTTGAGGCGGCCTGCGCCAGCCTGGTCGAGCGCGGCTTTGCGCCCGCCCCGCTCAGCGATGATGCCCCCGCCGTCTGGCTGCCCGGCCGCATGGAACAGGTGCAGGTCAGCGGCCAAGAGCTGCTGCTCGATGGCGGCCATACCCCCAGCAGCGCCCAGCGGCTGCGCCGGACTCTCGTGGCCAATGGAGGGAAAGCCTGTCTCGTGATCGGCATGCTGCAGGATAAACAGGTTCGGGGCTATCTCGCGTCCTTCGACGACCCGGCCTGCCGGATCATCCTCACCCGTGTGCCGGGACATCGCGGTCTGGAACCGGACGCGCTCGCCGCAGCCGCTCAGCTTCGTCATGCCCGTGTCCAGCTTCACCCGGACCCGTCCGCCGCGCTCGCTGAACTGCTCGCTGCCCCCGAACACCAGCGGGTCGTGGCCGGCTCGCTCCGCTTGGTCGCCCTCGCCCGTGAACAGTTCGGCCTGCTCTCTACCGAAGAGCAGGCCGAAGCTGCGCTGAACCGGATGATCTTTGAAGGGGAGGATTATCTCCACCAGTTGCCCGACTAGCCCGGCTGATTGACCGATAGCACCTCGTAGGCTTCTTCCAGCGTCTTGACGAAGTAGGTGCGTCCAACCGTCTTCGGGGCCACATACCGGGCAATATCGGCAATCGCCTTCAGGTACGTGTTCACGGCAACGATCACCGTTCGCCCGGTGTTGGGTGCACGCCGCTCCACCCGTCCGGCTGCCGCCAGCAGGTTCGTCGGCGTGGACTTCGACTGGCTCATGTCCACAATAGAGTCGACGGTGTGATCCACGGTGCTGAGCATATCAAATACCTGGTCCAGCGCCGTGTGCACATCTTTCACGTCCCAGCGGCCTTCATAGCGGATGACGACAATGCTCTGCTCTGCGTTTCCCCACTCAACGGTGATCGGCATGGTACTGTACCCTTTGTAACGACCGAATCAGGACAGATTGACTCGATAAACTATCCACGATCATAATCGATGTTCTGCGTTGATGATCTTAAGATCGCCTTACACTTTCTTCACAAATCGCTTCACCGCCGGCATCATCCTGCTCTCTCTTCGAGAGCCTGAACGGTTGCCGGGAGTTCGCGCAGCGAAAGGATCAGCGCTGTGGCGGGATACGGCTGGTCGGGCGCGTAAGGGTAGCGCCGGGCGCGCTCAAACGGGTCGAGGTCGTGCAGCTCCGCCGGAATGCGGGCAGCACCCGGCTTCCAGATCGTGCGGAAGCCGTGCAGCGTCGGATAGCGCACGTCGTCGTCGTAAAGATCACCGACCATGATGCGCAGTGGGGCGCGTTCCGGCCAGTCACCGAAGAAGCGGCGGTGCTTCTTCAGCCCGTTGTGAACATCCGGCGTAAGAAACGCCGTGAAATACAGCGTCAGGCCGAGCGCCTCCACCACCGGACGCTGGTATCGCGCCAGCCCTTTAGTGGCAACAACCAGCGCCCGGCCTGGCGCGGCCAGTTCGTGCAGCGCCTCATGCGCGAAAGCCAGCGTGCTGGAGTGCGTAGCAGCATGCTGCTCGACCAGCGCCGCGCAGTTGGCCTCCAGCGTGACGTTCAGCCGTCGCGCGACCGTCTGCGCAATGTCGTCCCAATCCATCGCGGTGACAGGCGCGACCGACTCGTCCGCTTGCCGCGCGAAGTATTCGCCAGCGATTTCCGCCAAGAGTGTCTCGGCGGGCTGGCCGGTCTTCGCAGCGAGTTCGGCGGTAACGGCCGGCCAAACCGCTGCCTCGAAAGGGTTGACCATCAGCGTGCCATCAAGGTCGATGAAAACGACAGAACGGTAGGACATCAGCATGAAGCTCAGCTCGCAGTAGTGAATCGTGTCTGGACACGATAGCATAGATGAGCAGCAGGCAAAAGAGCAGACCGCGGCGCGGAGATGGTGAAGAACCAGGCGATCCGAAGCACAATCTGGAAAGCAGCGTTAATCCTGCTGGTGGGCGGTGCGCTGGGCATGGTTGGGGCGGTGCGCCTGGGTGGGTGGGCCGGCGACGAGTCTCCCGGTTTGCTCTACTGGTCGTTTGCCGAAGGACGCGGGGCGCTCTTCCGCTTGGATGTCGAACGCAGGCTGACCGTGCGGCTGGCCTCGCCGCCGGATTACCGCCTGATCAATCCGCCGCAGTTGTCCCCCGATGGCAGCCATATTCTCTTCGAGGTAGACCGCGGCGGCGACCGGGCGCTCTTCATCACTACCCTTTCGGGCGATGTACTCTTCGAGTCCGACCGCCGCTCCGCCACGCGGCTGCCGGTCTGGTCTCCGGATGGGCAGGAGATCGCCTTCTGGTCAACGCGCGATGGCTTCTGGCGCTTCTACCGGATGGACTGGGATGGCAGCGGGCGGCGGCAGATCAGCACGCGAGTCGGGCTGATGCCCTATACTTATCCCCTCTGGTCGCCGGATGGACAGCGCATCCTCTTCCGGCTCTGGGCGGCGCGTTTTGGGGCGACCATCTTCCTGCTCGATCTGCGTGATGGCTCGACCAGAGACCTGACTGAACGCTTGAGCGCAGCCGGCGATCTGGCCTGGTCGCCGGATGGGATGCGCCTCGCCTTCCGGTCGGAGAAAGACCGCAATGGCGAGGTCTACTTGCTGGATGTGGTCAGCGGCGCGCTGGCAAACCTGACGCATCACCCCGCCATCGATTTCCAGCCGGCCTGGTCACCGGACGGTCAGGAGATCGTCTTTGTCTCCACTCGCAGCGGCCCCGGTGAATTGTTCGTGATGCGCGCGGATGGCTCCAATGTGCGGCAGATCACCCACGGCGGCGGTTGGCAGCCAGTCTGGTCCCCAGCAGGCGATCTGATCGCCTTCGTCTCACGGCGGGATGGCTCCGACGCGCTCTACGTCGTGCGCCCCGATGGCAGCGGCCTGCGTCCCGTGCTGCGCCTGACGCAGCAGATCATCTTTCTCGGCTGGCAGCATGGATAGCCCCTCAGCCCCTCGCAAGCTGTGGAGGGACTGAGGCAGAGCAGTCCTTCACAGTCCCAGCTTGCCGGGGCAGAGGATGTTGTTCGGGTCCATCGCCCGCTTGATTCGCCGCAGCGTTTCCATACCCGCGCCGTACTGCGCCTCCATGAACGGAGCCAGCCGGATGCCCACGCCATGGTGGTCGTTCATCAGCGCTCCGGCTTTCATGGCCGCCTCGGTTCCTGCCCGGAAGATGGCATCGTGCAGCGCTTTGGCTTCAGCCAGATCAGGCGGCCCAACCGGAATCTTCATCCGAGCGTAGATCATCGACCCCCATTCGTACCAGTGCGAGAGATGCGTATTCAGCGACAAGTTGTAATGCGCCGGTACGACTGCCCGGATTGCGTCGGTCGTTGCATGGTAGACCGCCTCAATATGCGCGAAATCGGCAACTACATCGATAGTTCCCCAGATGCTCGGCAGTTCCGGCGCATAGGGCGGGTAGTAGAAGACGTAGCGCCGTTCCCACCACAGTTCGCCGATTCGCTCTGGCAGCAGCTTGCCCCCATTCGCCAGACAGATATCGCGGGCTGCAGCCGCTTCTAGATCGACCAGCGCCGGGTATTCGCCGTCGAACATCAGCACGAAGGTTGGCTCGCTCAGAGGAACTTCGACAGCGCGAGCTAAGCTGTGCGAAGCTGCGTGAACGTCGTACAGCCGCGCTACTGGCGGACGCAGTCCTGTGACCATGATCTGCCGTCCGGCTTCAATGCCGTCCGCGAGATTAGCGAAGCTGACCGCCAGGAAGACTCGCTTCTTCGGCAGCGTCCGCAGCTTGACCGTCGCTGCCGTGATGATGCCAAGCGTCCCCTCGGAGCCGATCAGCAGTTGGGTCAGTTCTGGCCCAACTGCGTGGCGTGGAACCGCAGGCGTCTGTACCAGCTCCCCGGTGGGAGTAACGAACTCGACGTTCAGCACATGGTCTTCGATCTTGCCGTACTTGGTGGACAGCACGCCTGAACCCCGCGCGGCAATCGAGCCGCCAATCGTCGCCCACTCGGTCGAAGCCGGATAGTGCGTAAAGCACAAACCGTCCGCGTTGAGTTCGGCCTCAAAGTCCCGCACCACCTTGCCGGCTTCCACGACGCAGGTCAGCGACTTGTGGTCGAACGAGCGCACGCGGTTCAATCCGCGCAGGTCGATAACCAGCCCTCCCCGGTCGGCGTTGGCCGCGCCTTGGACGCCGCTGCCGCCTCCCCACGGGGTGATCGGCACGCGCAGTTCATTGCACAGCTTGATGATCTCCGCGACCTGTTCGGCGGTCTGCGGGCGGACAGCCGCATCGGGGCGGCTGACAGGTTGTCCAGCTCCCATCGCCGCAATAGCGTACCACCACTGGTCGCCGCTGTATTGGGTGCGAGCCTCCGGTGCAGCCATGACCGCGCCGGTTCCAGCAATCGCACTCAGACGCTCAATCAGCACATCAGCAGCTATGGCAGCCATGCTTTGCCCTCAGTCCAATCCTGATTTTTGATGGTGACTTGGACTTTCTCCAGTTCTTCGACCGCATCGATCAGGTGCTTGCTGAAGCGCTGGAAGGCGATCTCGCCTTTCTCGGCCGTGCCGCGTTCAGGAACGCCCATCACGCCGGAGTCGGTGAACTCCTCGTGGTCGAAGGGGAAGTTGAAATACTGGTAGCCCTGGAATTCCGCGTCGGGCATCCCGTCGTTCTTCGCCCAAGCCGGGCCAAGCCATTTCGGAGCGTGCGCCTTATCCGTCTTGGCGCGGTCCAAGCGCACCAGCTCAGGGTTATGTGCCAGAACCTGTGAGGTTTCCAGTTCGCCCGCGTGCCAGCCGGGCGTCTCCTGCACTGGTCCTTCCAGCACATCTTTCAGCATGCCGATGTAGCGTTCGGCATAGGGTTTGTAGTAGACAATCAGCGCCCCAGTTTCATAGCGCAGGCGCCGCAGCACCGGATCAACCACTTTGACGTTCGAGCCGTGGCCGTTGACAAAGATTAGCCGCTTGAACCCATGGTGTATCAGGCTGCGGCCAATATCGTACAGCACATTCAGGTACGTGTCCGCCCGCAGCGTGATCGTGCCCGCGCCCCAACCCGGCGAGCGCATGTGCTGCGGCGAATATCCCAGCCATAGCGTGGGCGTGTATAGGATACCAGCTTCTTCGCCGGCGCGGGTGGCGACCTCAGTGGCAGTGATGCAGTCGCAGTACAGCGGCAGATGTGGCCCATGCTGCTCCAGGCTGGCTTTAGGGATCAGGATGGTGTCCGAATGTTTCAGATATTCCTGAACATCGACGTAGCTCAGGTCTCCCAAACAGAACGAAGGAAACCCCAACTCTTTTGTCTTGCGCAGTGACATTATATGCTCCTTACCAAACGCAGCCTCAGCTAATGAAGCGCAGAAGTTCGTCTAGCGCTGCCTCGGCAAAGGCCGCCTGATTAATGTGTGCATCCACTTCGCGATAACGAATTTCTTTTTTCAACCCATCTCGCAGCGCATCCCAGCAGCGCCGATTGACTTCTGGCTGCCAAAATGCCCCGTCTTCTATATCCATGATCGACCCACCCCCCAGTGGAACCACCACGCTGACTGGCCCGGTTGCCTGGTTGAGCTTCTCGACGACGAACTGTATAGCGGCCATCTGCTCTTCTGGGGTGACGCGCACCAGCGTGAACTCTGGGTTGTGGTAGTACATTGGCCGGTCGCGGAAAGCCTCCGGAACTTCGTGCTTCGCCCCAAATACGATGAAATCCAGACAGCCGGGGACGATCACCTGTGGGATGCCGGCCCGCCCAGCCGCCCCCAACCGGTCAGGCCCACCCACATGGAACCCACCTGCAATCTGCCCAGCAACTTCGCTGAGCGTATAGTCCAGCACTGCGCTGAACTGATCCTGTGCGATCAGCTCTTCCATCGCTGGCCCACCCACCCCATTGGCATGAAAGATCACAAAGTCGATGTCGCGGGACTCAATCTGCGGCTTGATGTGCATCAGCGGTCGGGTTGTATTGCCGAGCATGGTGGCGGCGACCGAACGACGTTGGGTGTGTTCGGCCAGATGCGTGCCGCGCTGCTGGTATGCCTGCGCCATCCCAGCAATAGCCGCCGCTGCTGCATCGAAGACTGTCCGGCTGATCGGATTCAATCCCAGGATGTCTACGACCGAGTGCATCACCAGCACATCCTTCGTGCCCACAAATGGTGCGAACTTGCGGTGACCGGAAGCAATCGGGGAAACGATCAGTTTGGGAAACCCCACTGGCATCACTTTCGCAGCCGCTGCTGCTAGCACGCTGCCCTCGGCTCCACCCAGTGCAGCCAAGCCGTGGATACGACCTTCGCTGAGCAGGTCATGCGCAATCTGACGAACGCCTTTAAGCATCTCTTCAACCGCTTTGCCCCGGCTCCCGGCCTGCCGCAGCGCCTCAATTGTTGAACCCGCCGCCTGCGCGACTGTAGCCCGGTCAAAGTCTGCTGTGATGCCCGCTGCCTCCCCCAGGATGCCCGAATCCAGCACTAGCGTATCACAGCCCAGAGCGCGAATCTGGTCACGCAGATAAGCCGTCTCCGGCCCTTTGGTATCGAGTGTGCCGATGAGGAGCACCGTTGCCATCGTAAAGTCCACCTTGATCGCATCCTTTCCCCCTCTCCAACTGCGTGGAGAGGGGGCGGGGAGTGAGGATCAGCCTACGCGCCGCTGGCCCGCAGGTGCTTGATCGACGCTTCAACGTAGCTGCTGTATTCAGCGTCGCTCATCAGGTCACTGCCGTGGTCACGGATGAATTTGAGTTCAGCCTCGGTAGCGGTCGTCCCAGCATCCTCGCTCTTCTTGGCAAGCGGTGAACGATCCATCGGCACGACAAACTCGACCGTGAGCTGTTCGTCATAACCAGCCTGCTTGAGCGTGCTGATGATCTTAGCCCAATCCAGCGCGCCCTGGCCGGGTGGGAAGCGGTTGTTATCAGCGACATGGAAATCCACCAAATGCTTGCCTGTGGTCAAGATAGCCTGGTAGGGATCAGCTTCTTCAATGTTGATATGGAAGGCATCCAAGCAGACGCCAACGTTCGGCTCATTGACATCCTGCATCAGACGGATGGCCTGGTCATGGCGGTTCAGGAAGTTGGTCTCAAAGCGGTTCAGCGGCTCCAGCCCAATTCGAATGCCATGCTTGGCAGCATGGCGCGCAACTTCGCGGATGTTTTCGACTGCCCAGCCCCATTCCGTTTCGGCGTCGGCCATCGCAATGATCTTGCCGACTTCGCTGGGAACCAGCGTAAAAATATTCCCACCCAGCGCCGCTACCATATCCAGGCATTCCTTCAGATAAGCGACTGTCATCTCGCGGTAGTACGGATCAGCATGGATCAGGTCACGGCCTTTGACCATGATGCTGACCGAGCCAAAGCACTTCAGCCCATTCTTGTCGAGCAGGCCGCGTACATGCTTCCAGTCATATTTGCGCGGTTCGCCCATGATCTGGATGCCGTCGTACCCCAGCCGCTTCATACGGTCAATGGTGGTCTCAATCGGTTCCGGGCGCATCCAATTATGCATACAGATTTTCATGTGAAGTTCTCCTTCAATAAGCCAAACAGGGTTCCATTTTGTGTACAGGCAGCCTAAAACTGCCCGGTATCACCGTATTCGGGGCGGTGCGGGCGGCAGCGCTTTGAAAGCTGCCACCTGCTGCTGGATCGCACGTTCAGTCGGCAGCCGCTCCGCGCTGGAAGCACCGTAGAAACCGGAAATACCTGGCATCTTCTTTAGCGCCGTCTCGACATTTTCCGGTTCATCGAACGGTCCGCCGTGGCAGATTACCAGTGCATCTGGGTGCATCGTCCAAACTGCTTCAGACATCTCCATCACCTTGTCGCAGGCTTCATCCAACGTCAGCGCCACACCCGCACCGATGCTTCCGGCGGTGGTCAGGCCAACATGGCAGACAATCAGATCGGCTCCAGCCTGGACCATCGCCCGCGCTTCATCCGGATTGAAAACATACGGCGAGGTGAACAACCCCTGCTCGTGAGCGAGGTGGATCATTTCGACCTCTTTGTCGTAGCCCATTCCCGTCGCTTCCAGGTTGGCGCGGAATACGCCGTCGAATAAACCGACGGTCGGGAAGTTCTGAACCCCGGAGAAGCCGATCTCTTGAATCTGCTTCAGGAAGTAGGGCATCACCCGGAACGGATCGGTTCCGTTGACTCCTGCCAGCACCGGCGTATTCTTGACGACCGGCAGCACTTCCCCGGCCATCTCCATGACGATAGCGTTAGCGTCACCGTAGGGCAGCAGCCCAGCCAGCGAGCCGCGCCCAGCCATCCGATAGCGCCCAGAGTTGTAGATGATAATCAGGTCGGCCCCACCTCGTTCCTCAAACTTGGCCGAGATGCCCGTGCCAGCCCCGACTCCGATGATCGGTTTGCCCGCGGCCAGTTGATCCCGCAGGCGCTTGAGAATAGCCTCGCGTGAGAAAGCCATATCGCTCCTATTCCGCCCTCACCCAATCTTTGCGCTATTTGCGTCTTTGCGGTTAAATTTGTATCCTGTCTTCGCCTATCCCCTGACCATCTTCAACAGCGCATCGACGGTCGCTGTCGCAAAAGCTGGATCGTTGATATCCTGCTGCATTTCTACTACCGGAATGTCCGGGCGCAGCTTGGCCTTAAGCGCGGTGACAAACGCCTGCATTGCCTCCGGCCAGTAAAATGGCTTATCCGGCAGGTCAATCTCCGACCAGCCGCCCCACGGGATATAGACCGCCGCCGGGCCGCGCGCCGCATTCAGCTTCTCGGCGAAGATCGCTCCCAATTGGGCATTTTCCTCCGGCGTCGTCCGCATCAGCGTCACATTCGGATTCCAATGGTAGAACTTGCGATCCCGATACTGGGAGGGGATCGTCTCCGGTGCCCAGAAGTTGCACATATCCAAGCAGCCAGGCGCGACGACCTGCGGTAGTCCTTTCTGCGCCGCTGCTTCCAGGCGGTG
Organism: Anaerolineae bacterium; assembly: GCA_034431625.1. Taxonomy (GTDB): domain Bacteria; phylum Chloroflexota; class Anaerolineae; order Aggregatilineales; family Phototrophicaceae; genus CFX2. The sequence continues at coordinate 75,988 of DAOUCY010000163.1, forward strand.
CGGCCCGGCGCTGAGGACGCCGCCCAGCAGCTCATCCGCCCATTCCGTCGTCGTCAGGTCGAGCACAGCGCTGATAAGGCCATCAGCGATCAGTGCCTCCATCTGCCGCCCGCCTGCACCCGTAGCATGGAAGACCAGCACCTCGTATCCTGCCGCTTCCAGCAGGGCTTTAGCAGTGTTGACTGCGCGGGTCGTATTGCCGAACATCGTCACTGCCGCTGTCGGCTTATCCTCGACCGGAGCCACTTCCCCGGCCACCATGCCGCAGATCGCTCCAGCAGCGTTGGTGTAAATCAGCCGGCTGATCCGGTTGATCCCATTCACGTCGATGATCGATGGGATCATCACGATGTCGCTCAGCCCCACAAATCCGCTGACATCACCAGATGCTAGAGTGCTGACCATCACTTTCGGAAAGCCAATCGGCAGTGCCCGCATCGCGCTGGTGGCGACCGAAGTCCCCCCGCCGCCCCCCATGCCAATGATGCCGTGCATCTGCCCGGCATCGTACAGCCTGCGGGCAATTACCGCCGCACCCCGCACCATCACCGCCATCGCCTCGCCCCGGTCTGCGCGGGCGACCAGATCGACCAGCGCCGTACCGCCCGCCTCAGCGACCTGCTCACGGCTGACCTCCGGCGCAAAAGCAGGTTGGCCCAGGATGCCCGTATCAATCATGAGCGTTTGGAAGCCGCGCCGCTCGATCTCCGACTTCAAAAAGGCGAAGTCAGTTCCTTTGGTATCCAGCGCCCCGATCATCGCGATGGTCTTCATCATCGGTTCTTGCCCACTAGGAGCCTATCTCTCTACAATCAACGTCTGTGAACCCCCAACGGGGCATCTGGCATCTGGTTCGGATCGTAGGGGTACGGACAGCGTACCCCTACGCCCCCTTTCACCTAGTACTTCACATCCACCGCACGCCCCGTCTTCGACGACTTGACGATGGCGTCGCAGATGACTGTGTTGCGGTAGCCATCCACAAACGACGCACCATACGGCTCGACCGTCCACTTGCCCAGAATCGCCCCAAAGAAATGGTTGAACTCGTGGACAAAGGTGTGTTCCCAACCAATGATGTGCCCGTGCGGCCACCAGTTTTCCCAGTAGGGATGGAAGCTCTCAGTCACCAAGACATCATGGAACCCGCGCGTCTCTTTCGGGTCTTCGCCCGCCCAAAAGACTTCCAGTTCATTCATTCGCTCCAGGTTGAAGCGGATCGAACCTTTTTCGCCGTTGATTTCGATGCAGTTGTAGTTCTTGCGACCGTGACAGAAGCGCGACGCTTCAACCGTGCCAACCGCACCGTTCTCGAACTCGAACAGCGAGACGAAAGCATCATCGACATCGACGATGCCCTTGCCGCTCCCATCCGGCAGCGGCCGCTCCGGCACGAATGTCTTGGTCATTGCCATCACCCGCGACGGCTCGCCAACCAGGAAGCGTCCTAGGTCGATCACATGCGCACCCAGATCACCCAGCGCCCCGCTGCCCGCGACTTTGGCATCCAACCGCCAAATCTTCGGGAAGTTCGGATCGATGATCCATTCTTGCAGGTACACCGCCCGGAAGTGGAAAATTCGTCCCAGTGCTCCGCTTTCGATCAACCGCCGCGCCTGGACGATAGCCGGAACGAAACGATAGTTAAAAGCCACCATGTGCTGGACGCCCGCCTGCTGCACCGCGTCCAGCATCTTGTAGGCTTCTGAGGCCGTCCGTGCCAGCGGCTTCTCACAGAACACATGCTTGCCGGCCTTGGCCGCCGCGATGCTCGGAACGGCATGCGTATCATTCGGGCCGCCGTTATCGAAAACATCCACCTTCTTGTCGCGGATCATCCGGCGCCAGTCCGTGTAGTATTTGGCGTATCCGAAGCGCTTGGCCGCTTCGGCAGTCGCGCTTTCATTCCGGCCGCAGATCGCTTGCAAGCGCGGCACGGCAATCGGCGGGTACATCATATACGGTAGTTTCTTCAGTGCGTTGGAATGTGCCTTGCCCATGAAGGCATAGCCTAGCATCCCGACGCCAATTTCGGGCGCACTGCCTTCCGCTTTTGCGCCCGCCATCGTCGTAAAACCAACTTCTTCAGGCATGGTGACAGTTCCCCTTATTTGCGTTCAAAGGCGGCGTCGAACGCCATGCTCGACGGCGCGAAATCATTCTCTTTGACGAACTGAACCGCTTCTGCCGCGCCGCGTTCCCGGTCCATCCCGCTGTCCTCCCATTCCACCGACAGCGGACCGGTATATCCTGCGCGGTTGAGCGCGCGCACCATCGCATCCAAATCCAGGTCGCCACGCCCTGGCGAGACGAAGTTCCAACCGCGACGGTGGTCGCCGAACTGAATGTGCGAACCCAGGATGCTGTTCCAGCCGTTCAGGTTCACCCGCGAGTCCTTCACATGCACGTGGTAGATACGATCTGGGAAGCGGTCGATAAAATTGACCGGATCGAACTGCTGGTGGATGAAGTGGCTGGGGTCGAAGTTGAAGCCGAAGGCCGGTCGGTGATTCAACGCTGCCAGCGTCCGCTCCGCCGTATAAATGTCATAGGCGATTTCCGCCGGGTGGCATTCCAGCGCAAAGCGCACGCCCACTTCATCAAAAACATCCAAAATCGGGTTCCAGCGGTCGGCGAATTCGCGGTAGCCAGCATCGATCATCGCGTCGCTGGTTGGCGGGAAGAAATACAGCATGTGCCACACCGGGCTGCCTGTGAAGCCGTTGACCACCTTGACGCCGAACTTGGCGGCAGCGCGGGCAGTCTTCTTGACCTCTTCGGCGCAGCGCTGGCGTACACCTTCCGGGTTGCCGTCGCCCCACAGATGCGGTGGCAGAATCGCCTTGTGACGTTCATCGATCAGCGTATCAGCCACGCACTGGCCGACTAGGTGCGTGCTGATGGCGAAGCACTTCAATCCGTGCTTCTCCAAAATATCCCAACGTCCCTTGACGTAGCTGTCACTTTCCAGGGCTTTGTCCACCTCGAAGTGGTCACCCCAGCAGGCTAGTTCCAGGCCGTCGTACCCCATAGCACTGGCTTTCTGCGCTAGTGTATCCAGGGTCAAGTCGGCCCATTGTCCGGTAAACAGCGTGACAGGTCTTGCCATGATAATCTCCTTTTTCACTGCCTCTCAGTCAATGTATCTTCAATAGAGCTTCCACAGACAGCCCTCAGACTTCTTCATCTCACCCCCATCTCATGGTGCTCAGCTTCTCCTCTCTACGAACTAGGGAGGAATTCCGAGGGCATTCGGCTCAAACCCTCAATCCCCTACTGCCGCCGCCGGTCGAATGACAAGCTGGCGGCGGTTGCTACCCACCAACTCCCGCCCAACCAGATACACGGCCGCGCCTGGAAATAGGTTAAAGAGGATCAAGAATGGCATCTCGATTTGGGTAAAACTGCGTGTGGCTTCTTCAGCAATCTGCGCCTTGCGGGCATCGTCATAGGTATTCCAAACTCGCTGCCGGATGCCGTAGGGTTCAACTGGCGCATTGCTGCTGATCGCAGCAGCATTCAGCACCACCATCAGGACAATAGCCGCGACCAGCCCGATCATGTGCTGGCTGCGGGTCAGCGGCGGAATGCGGTCGTCATAATCCGCTCGCGGCGCCATGACGTGGCTCCATAGGATGAAGCCCAGCGTCGAAAACAGCAGCAGCAGAAAGCCATAGCGGTAAGGGATAAAGCTCCACGGATTGAACAGACATATGGTTCCAAAGAGAATGCCGCCAATGATGACGTACTCCATCCCTTTGTAAGTGCGTCCCGGAATCTTGCCATTGAAGCGCCGTGCCGACAGCACGATCAACAAGATGTACAGTAGTAGGATGCCGACAAACGCGAAGAAAAACGGAATGGCATGAAACAGCACACTGTTGCGGGTCTGTTCCGAAACCATACCCGGCGCCCACGTCCCGAAGGCGTAGGACAGGATGAACAATCCCACCGCAATTCCACCCAACCACTTGACTGGCCCCAAGTATCTTGACATGGGATGCTCCGCTCCTTAGCTCGGCCGTCAGGCGGCCAGCAGTTTCTTCAGGAAGTTGACGCCGTTCTGCGCCAGCGCGTCCTGGCTGGCCTCGAACGGACGCCAGATTGCCGCCGCACGGGCGATGCTCTTGACCTTGTTAGTGAACGACTCAATCACCACTGGCCCGTTATAGCCGATATCGCGCAGCGCCTGGGCAACATCGTTCCAGGTCACGTTGCCGCTGCCTGGCGCGCCCCGGTCATTTTCGCAGGCATGCAGATGGCACAGCCGCTTGCCCGCCAGCCGGATGGCGTCGCCCAGCGACTTCTCTTCAATGTTCATGTGAAAGGTATCCAACATGATCTGGCACGAAGGATGCGCTACCCGGTCTACCACCTCAACCGCTTGGCTCGCCAAGTTGATAAAACTGGTCTCGAACCGGTTCAGCGGTTCAATCCCCAGCACCACCCCGCGATCTCCGGCATATTCCGCCAGACTGCGCAGGTTCTTCACCAGCGTATCCACATCTCTAGCCCGTTCCTCGGCAGTCTGCTGCCATACACGACCGACTGCGGAGTAAATCGGCCCCACCAAATTGGTCGCCCCCAGAGCCTGGGTCGCATCAATGCAGCCGCGAATGTAGTCCATCCCGTTGGCCTGGATCGCTGGATCAGGATGTACCAAATCGCGATCAGGCCCCATCGCGGCGCAGGTGCTTACTCCCAACCCCTGGTCTGCAATGATCTTCGCCCCTGCCTTGTGATCCAGATCAGAGAGACTCTCCAGCGGGACTTCGATCCAGTCGAATCCCATGCTCTTGACCAGCGGAGCCAACCGCTTGAGTTCGTCTGTCGTCAGTGGGGAAACCCACACCCAGGTATTCACACCAAAACGCATGATGAATTCTCCCGAAATACTATCGTTTTATCGGCTCTAAAAGTCCCTCACACCTTAATCCCCAATTCCCAATCCCTGCTGTTCAATTCAGCCGTAGTCCTTCATGGCTGAAGAAATGCAGTCGGTCATGCACAACTTCAAAGGGCACTTCCTCATCCAACCCGTAGGGAGAAACCCCCGGCACGATACTCAGCAGAGTTTGTTCACCGCAGCGCACATGCACGATCGTCTCAACGCCCAATGGCTCAGTCAGCACCACCCGGCCTTTGAAGCTGCCGTGCCCTAACAGGATATCCTCCGGTCGGATGCCGAGCAGCACCTCGCCGGGCAGGTTGCTCCGCGCCGGCACATGCAGCCCGGTCTGCTGCACCGCCAGCGTGCCATCCTCCCGCGAGGCCGGCAGCAGATTGATGCGCGGTGTCCCCACCAACTGCGCCACCATCGTTGTCGCTGGATGGTCGTAGATGTCTGACGGTGTGCCAATTTGCAGGATATGCCCATGATCTAGCACAGCGATCCGATCAGCCATTGTCAGCGCCTCGATCTGGTCATGCGTCACGAACAGCGTCGTGCTGCGCTGCACTTTTTGCAGGTGTTTCAGTTCTACTCGCAGACTTTCGCGCAGCTTGGCGTCCAGATTGGAAAGCGGCTCATCCATCAAGAAGATGCGCGGCTCACGCACAATCGCCCGCCCAATTGAAACGCGCTGCATTTCCCCACCGGAGAGCTTGGCCGTCTTACGCTCCAGCAGGTGGCTGATTCGCAGCTTCTCTGCCGCCTCAGTCACTCGGCGGCGAATCACATCTTCTGGCGTCTGCCGCAGAGGTGACCGCAGCGGAAAGGCCAAGTTGTCGTATACGCTCATGTTCGGGTACAGCGAATACTGCTGGAAGACAAACGCCACATCGCGGTCGGCAGGCTGGAGTTCATCGACGTTTTGGCCATTGAACAGCACGTGACCTGCATTCTGCTTCTCTAGCCCGGCAACAACCCGCAGTGTAGTCGTCTTGCCCGCGCCTGTCGGTCCCAACAGGACGAAGAACTCACCGTCCTTGACCTCGAAGGAAATATCCCCCAGAGCGACCGTTTCCCCATAGTGCTTGCTGATGTGGTCGAGCCGAACGTCGCTCATGACACCCGCTCCTCGTACAGCGCCTTCTCCGTCACTGGATGGAAGAAGCGCACCATGTTCATGTTCAAATCGAATCGCAGCGGCTCGCCAATGCTGTAGGCTGCCCGCCGGTCTGCCCGCACATGCACGATCTGGTCGCGTGCCAGCTCAACGTGCAGCACACTGTAACTGCCGTGCATGTCGTTAGCGTAAGTCACGCCGGTCACCGCCCCCTCTGCGGCGATACTGGCCGCTTCTGGACGGAACCCGACAATCACCTTGCCGTCTTTGTCCAATCCTTTGCCTAGAGCTGCCCGCCAGCCCTCGCTGACTTTGAAGCTGCCGCCTTCGATAGTCACCACTCCATCCACATAGCGCCCAGGGATCAGATTCATGCCGGGGCTGCCGATGAAGCGCGCCACGAACAGGTTGGCTGGGTTGTGGTACACATCGGCAGGCGTAGCCGACTGCTGCACCTCGGCGTTGGACATGACCACGATCCGGTCGCCCATCGCCATCGCCTCGATCTGGTCATGCGTGACGTATACCGTCGTAGCATGCTGGTCGATGTGAAGCTGCTTGATTTCCGCCCGCATCGACTCGCGGAATTCAGCGTCTAGTGCCCCCAGCGGTTCGTCCATAAGGAAAGCGGTCGGACGCCGTACCAGTGCCCGCGCCAGCGCCACCCGCTGCTGGTCTCCCCCGCTCAAACTGCCGGGGTGTTTATCCAGCAGATGTTCGATCTTGAGCATCTTGGAGACCTCGGCCACGCGCTTCTTGATCTCCTGTCGCGCCATCCCCTCCGCTTGGAGTGGGAAGGCGATGTTGTCGCGTGCGCTCAAGTGGGAATACAGCGCGAAAAACTGAAAAACGAAAGCGATGTTGCGTTCGCTCGGATGATTCCACGTCACATCCTGCCCGTCGAAGAGGATATTTCCTCCAGTCACTGCCTCCAGCCCAGAGATCATCCGCAGCGTCGTCGTCTTGCCACAGCCAGATGGCCCAAGCAGGACGACGAACTCGCCGTTGTGAATGGTCATGTCCAGCGGCTTGACGGCATAGCTCTCGCCAAATTTCTTCTCGACGCGCTTGAGTTCAATCGTTGCCATGATGATTTACTGCCTCAGCCTTTGCGGATCGCGCCGAAGGTGACGCCTCGCAGCAGGTGTCGTCGCAGCGCAAAGGTGACAATCACCACCGGGATCAGGAAGATCAGCGATCCCGCCGCAATCGTAGACCACTCAATGCCACCCGTGCCTAAGATCAGCGGAATGCTTGGCGGCGCGGTGCGAGCGTTGTTAGAAGTCAGCAGCAGCGCAAAGGCATATTCGTTCCAGGAAAAGATGAAAGAGAAAACTGTGGTCGCGGCGATGCCTGTTGTTGCCTGCGGCAGCACGATCTTGCGGAAGGCTTGCAGGCGCGTGTACCCATCGACCAGCGCCGCATCTTCGTATTCGCGCGGAATTTCGTCGATGAACCCCTTCAGCAGCCATACCGCGAACGACAGGTTGAAGCTGGTGTACAGCAGGATCATCCCCACGTGTGTGTCGTACAGTCCCAACTGCCGGTACATCAGGAAGATTGGCACGGTCACAACCACCGCCGGCAGCATACGCTGGCTCAGGATGAAGAACAGCAGGTCATCCTTGCCCGGCACATTGAAGCGGCTGAAGGCATACGCCGACAGCACCGCGAAGCCTACCGAGAGAATCGTCGAAGTCCCTGCGATGATGATCGAGTTCAGGAGCTGCGTCCCAAACTGGCTTGGCCCTGTGATCGTCTGCTGGCGTGCCAGCAGCACTTGATCCCCCCAGCTCAGATCGGTGCGCTGCTTGTATGCCTCCCACTCGCTGGTGGAAAGCTGCCGTGACTCGGTGAATAGGCTGACGAAGCCTTCCAGTGTCGGCGTGAAGAACACAACTGGCGGGACGGCTACGGCATCTGGTAGGGACTTGAAGGCAGTCATGCCCATCCACACAACTGGAATCAGCATAATCAGCGCAATGATGACCGCGGCCACCGCACGGATGGCGCCGGTCACGCGCGGGCGCAGCCCGACCATATCGACGCGCGTAGAGTAATTGACAGGAGCGTGAGTAGGAACAGCTTGAGCGGCCATCTTATGATCCTCTGGCCTTGTTCAACTGGCGGATGTACAGGTTGCTGACGGCGATGATGATAACCAGGATGATGTAGGCCAATGCGCTCGACATCCCTGTATCGTACTGTCCTTGGAAGGCCAACCGGTAAAGCTGGATCGACACTGTTTCGGTGTTATCGCCTGGTCCTCCACCCGTCAGCCCCATGACCAGATCGAACTGTTTGAACGCTTCGATAGTCCTGAATAGTACCGCGATCAGCAGCAGCGGCATCACCTGCGGCAGTGTGATCCGCCGGAACTGGAACCAGGTGCTTGCCCGGTCAATAGCTGCCGCTTCATACAGATATTCCGGGATGGCGCTTAGCCCGGCTAGCGCCAGCAGCATCACGAACGGACTCCACATCCACACATCCACGATGATGATCGCCCACAGTGCCAGATCAGGCTGCGAGAGCCACTGCGGGGACGTGTTGATGTCGGTATAGCCCAACATGTAGTTCAGAATGCCTGACGACGGGTTGAACATCAGTTTCCAGAAGACCGCCACCACAATCGGCGACAGCATCATCGGAACCAGGATGATTGTCGTTAGCAGCCCACTCCCCTTGAACTTCGAGCGCAGCAGCAGCGCCATTCCAAAACCGATCAGCGTTTGCAGCGTGACCGAAACCAGCGCGTAGCGCCCGGTGATCGCGAAGTTGCTCCAAAAACCGGGGTCGTTCAGAATCGTCACATAGTTTTGCAGCCCAACCCACTGCGGCGGGACATCCGAAATGACCGAAAACTTGGTGAAGCTCAAAAATAGGCTGTAAATCAGCGGGAAGATATTCATCAAGATCAACAGGATCAGAGTCGGCAGGATGAACAACTGCACGATCCGGACATCGCTCAGATACCGCCGGCCTGTTGAAGAGGAGGGCTGGGCCGAGACTGGAAGACTCGTTTGCTGGGTACTCATGGTATAAACCGGAGGTCCTCTGCGGTTGCGGGAGGGCAGCCTGCGCCGCCCTCCCAGATTTCACATGCGATGAAACGATCTGCGTTCCTAATTGAAGGTGTTGGCGAACGGATCTATTCCCTCGACCTTGACGTTTTCTCGCCCTCTCCCTCAAGGAGAAGGGGCAGGGGATGAGGGCTTAACCGGCGTTCGCCAGCCCCCCTTATTGGACGTAGCCTGCTTCGACAAGGATGGCATCCATTTCTTCAGCCATCTTGTCCAGCGCTTCCTGGGCCGTGCCCTGGCCGGCAACCACATAGTTCGCCAGGTTCGTCTGGGCCGGGACCAGCAGCTTGCCGAATTCAGGAATGTTGAAGAAGTCCTTCACGAACGTCATCGTTTCGGCGAAGGCCGCATTGTACGGGGCGATTTCCAGGAACTCTGGCGACTCCAGAACCGCAATGTTGCAGGTGTAGCCGCCCAGTTCCGCCCAACGCTTCTGCACATCTTCCTGCGCAAACCACTTGATGAAGTCCAGCGATGCCTGCTTCCGCTCATCGGAGATGTAAGAGTTCACGCTGATGCCCTGGCCACCCAGCGCTGCAAACCGCTGCCCGTCCGGGCCGGCCGGCATCGAGAAATAGCCTGTGCTGTCCTTGTACGGATTCTGAGCGCTGTTCAGCGCCGGGAAGAAGGCGAAGTAGTTCATGATCATCGCCGCCTGCCCGTTCAGGAACACATCATTCATTTCCTGGAAGAAGGCGTCATTCGTGCCGGGAGGCGCGAAGCTGTAGAGCTGCTTGTACAGTTCCAGTGCAGCCACGGCCTGCGGTGAATTCACTACGCCCAGCGTGTTGAACGTGCCATCATGCCAGTCCGCGCCGTAGCTGAAGAAGACGTTCTGGAAGCCCATCGTGATCGCATCGTAGTCGTCCTGCGTGTACACGGCGACACCATACAGACCCTGGTCAGGACGAGTGAAGAATTCAGCGATGTCACGCAGTTCCGTCCAAGTCTTCGGTACATCCAGGTCATAGCCGTACTTCGCCTTGAAGTCAGCCATGTTCTGTGCATCCTCGAACAGATCCTTGCGGTAAGCCCACCCGTTGGCATCACCCTCGGTCGGGTACGCATAGTACTTACCCGAACCCGCTGGATATTCACCGTAGTAGGTCAGCGTAGCCGGGGTGACGGTCTTGTCGATCCCGTTGCTGACCATGAAGTCGGTCAGATCAACATAGTGCCCCTGCGTGACTGCCTGGCCAACCCATTGGCTGTCGCCGACGACCATGTCGAAAGCTGTGCCCTTAGCCGCCCATTCTGTGCCGACGCGGTTGTAAAAATCGCCCCACGGCGTCTGCACGACCGTGACCTTGATGCCCGTCGCAGCTTCATAGTCATTGCCAACCTGCTGCAGGAAGTCGGCTGGTGACCACTGTGCCCACCAGATCGTCAGTTCGGTAATACCCTGTGCGCTGGTCGTCACCATGCCGGCGGACAGAACCAGGGCGAAAACCACTATCAAGAACAGACTCTTCTTAACCATTCAGCTTGCTCCTTGCTTTACGACATTTCTTATGTGCGAACGTTTCGTCCCTTTTTACATGATCGGAGATGATGCACCCTCCCTTCAGCAGCCTATCCTGTTGAACGACAAATCAAAATCAGCGGGCGCGCGTTTAAGCGGCCTCCACTGCGGGAACTGCGCTGGAGAACAATAGTAAACTCAAAACGAGGCACGCAATAAACCATACTAAACAAAACCCGTAATCCTAATTTCCCCCCATTGTAACGTGGATCGAACGGCTGGGGGTGTCCACCGTCCGAAACCCCACTCTATCGCCGGATCAGCTTCCTGAACATGTTCTCGCGGGCTTCTTCTAGATGACGCGCCATCTGCTGGCGTGCCTTCTCCGCGTCGTGCTCAGCAATCGCATCCACGATGGCCTGATGTTCCCGTGTACCGTCGATCAGGTACTGGTCGATCACATGGTCATCCGATCCGCGCTGCTGCATCCGGTTCCGTGCCTGCAAGACCATTTGTCCAAGCAGTTGGTTTGGGCAAGCGTTGCACAAAATTTCATGCCATTCCCGGTCTAGCCGCGACCAAACTGGACGGTCGCCGCGCTGCGCAGCCTCGGCCATTTCCTGCGTTAATGCTTGCAGTTCTCGGAGGTGTTTTGGTGAAAGTGTCTGCGCTGCCAGCCGGATCACTTCCGGTTCCAGCAGTTCTCGTACCCGCAGCGCGTCGAACAGCTCTTGGGCGGAACGCGCTGCCAGCGTGAAGGCTCGTCCCGCATTGATCTGGATCAATCCGTCTGCCGCCAGCAGTTGCAGCGCTTCGCGGACCGGCGTGCGGCTCACTTCTAAGACCTGCGACAGCCGCGTTTCCGGTAGCGGCAGCCCTGGTTCAAGGTCAACGTTACGGAGGGCATCTGAAAGCCGTTGGTATACCTGGTCACGCAGCTTTCGTGCATTCGCCGGCGGCTCTGGGTGAGCTTGCAGGTAGGCTTCGAGCGATTCAATGCCGTGACTCATCAAGAATAACTTTCAAAAGATGTACTGTATGTAAAATGTATACAATCTGCATCCATCTTGTGTATAACACATATCCTGTCCCCCTGTCAAGCAAGTCGAACGGTTTGAGCCATCCCCATTGCCCCGGCTCGGTTGACAAGGCCAGGGCTTTTTTGATACGGTGTACATGAGGTCATTCAAAATTGTAAGGTTCGTCATGATCGGCGCGTAGGAGAATGCATGCCCACCGCCACCCTCACTCCCGAAGTATCCACCCAGGATAGTGTCCTCCCCCTGGATGACGCCCGCGCCGTAGCCCGCTTTTTCCAAGCGCTCGCCGATCCCACGCGCGTCCGGCTGCTCAAAGCCCTCGCCGATGGTGAATGGTGCGTGACCGATCTCACCGGTGCCCTGCGCATGGATCAGCCCGCTGTCTCGCACCAATTGAAATACTTGCGGGATATGGGATTGGTGCGCTGGAAGAAAGACGGCCGCCATGTCTACTACACCCTTGGCGACTCTCACCTGCGCGATATCCTCTTGAGCAGCCTTGCTTACCTCGACGGCAGCTAAGGGATTCGTCCGGCATCTCATCAATACCCGGTCTCCGGTCCGTGCCCATGATGGCATAAAACAGGGTAAACATCCTCTTTTGAGGGGAAATCCTGAATATTTCCTGTGGAAACTGCCGGTCATGCCTCGCCTTGATGTATGATCGGCTTCATCTTTAATGGTGATGAGCTGAGATAAGGTCGAGCGTATGGGATCCTTCCCACTTCAAGAGACTTTGATCGCGCCGGGATTTGCACGGCCAGTGCCCTTTCAGCATGTCCCAGCGGACACTTTCCCGATGATTCATCCCGTCCACTGGCTCCATTCCCACTTCGCTGTGGGCGGCTGGAGTCCATTGCAGCGGTTGAGCGGGATGCTCACCGCCCATATGACCCGAATTGCGCCGCGCAATGGATTCACCTGGCACCCACACCGCGGCCTAGAAATCTACACGTGGATGTTAGAAGGGCGGCTCTACCACGAAGATACCACTGGTGGCAGCGGGGAACTGCATCCAGGCGATTTGCAGCGGATGTTCTCCGGCGACTATATTGAACACCAAGAACTCAATCCGTGGGATGAGCCGGCTCGCGTGATCCAAATCTGGTTCATCGCTGACCGGCATCACCGCGGGCTGCCACCGCACTACCAGCAGGTTCCCCGCGCCCAACTGCCGGCGCGTGCAGCCGGGTCGGCGACCGTCTACAACCTGATTGGGGATGGTTCGCCAATGGATCAGCATATGACCGGGCGGCTGACGGCTACGACTATCCCGGCAGGTGGAGAGACCATCATCGAGGCTCCACGTCCGGATGAAGACCTATTCTTGTATATCACCGATGGCGACGGGCAGGCCGCCGCGAACGAGCAGATGTGGACGCTTGAGCAATACGATGTCATTCTGGCGACACCGGAGATGGCCGAAGTGCGGGTATGTGCTGGGGCCGAGCGCAGCTTGGATTACCTAAGCTTCTATCTCCCGCGATTTCTGAGGTGAGCCATCCGGCCGAATGCAAATTCTAACTGCTGAGACACATTAGGAATTCTTCGGGCAGGGAATTTCATGCAAGAGAGGGTGAGATCTTGCGCAATCGATCACGCGCTTGTATGAATGGGAGGGATAGACTGCGGCAAGGCCGGAAAGCGTAGGTAGCTATGAACAGCTTACATCGCCTCAAATGGCTGGTTCTGATCGCGGGCATCGCCCTGCTGACGGGACAGCTGGCCGCGCAGGATGGACTCGACCTGCCGACTCCGCTGTATGTCCTCTCGAATACTGGACAGGTTCAGCGCATCGGTCTCGGGGCAGAGGGGCTTTCAGTCGTCACGCCGCCAGATGCCTACGTAGTGGATTTCGGCGTCGCCCCGGATGGTCAGTGGCTGGCCTACCGCACCGAATCGGGCTTGTTCCTGCGCGACCTGAGTGGCAGCCAGACGATCACACTCCAAGAACAGGGGGCGGACTTACCGCCGCGCCGCGGCCGGGGGGTGACGATCACCTGGTCGCCGCGTGGGGACGCGCTGGCCTACACAACTTCGCAGGGGGCACGCATTCGCTTCAATGCTGATCCCCAAGCCGTCTTCACGGATGTCTTTGAAGGCCCGTTCGTCGGTCTGATGTGGTCACCAAATGGGGATTTCCTGGCCGCCGAAGCTGAGAATGACATCTGGTGGTTCTACCGGCGCGACGGCTTTGCGATGAAGCTGACCAGCGCGATCCCGTCGTCGGTGGGGTTGGCCTGGGTGAACCCGGTGGAAGTGGTCTTTGCGCCGGCGGAAGGTGGGTTGGTCCAGATGAATCTGTCCCAGGCGAACAGCCAGACGATTCTGCTCGACAAGACAGCGGTGTATGCGCTGCCCGCGCTGCGGCCAGATGGGACGCTGGTGGCCTTTGAGCGGCAGAAAGCCGATGAGGCCGTTCCAGAGGGGGCTGGACGGTTGGTCAGCCTGCCGCCGGGTAGCTCCAAACTGGAGCGGGGCATCGCGCCTCCTGTCGAACTGGAAGGGTTGCGTTGGGCGCCGGGTGGACGCCTGGCGCTGGCGCTGCGCGGCGGCGTGCTGGCGCTGCTGCTGCCGGAGAACGGTCAGGGATTTGCTCTGCCGATCACCGAGGTGGTCGGCTATGCCTGGGGGCCGCCGCCATTGGAGGTGGTCTCCGGTTTAGAGATGACCGCTGATCTGACCTTCGTCAGCGCCGACGCAACCGAGGTGCGTCAAATCTGGCGGCTGCCGCGCGACGGGAGCATCGCCGTCTCACTGACCGCTGCGGCGGCTGACATCACAGATTACGCCGTTTCGCCCAACGGCGCCGCTCTGGCCTACGCCAGCGGCGGGATGCTGTACATTCAGCCTATAGATAATCCGACGGCGGCGCTGGCACTGGTGGAAAGTGCCGATGTTTTCAGCGGTGTGACCTTCAGTCCTGACGGCCAGCGGATCGGTTACGCACTGGCTGGGGATGCAGGCGGGGTGTTCATCGTGCCGGCGCGAGGTGGCGAACCAGCCCAGCTTCTCGCCAACAGCCCGCAGGCGGCCGTCTTCGACTCACCGCAGTTTGCGCTGAACGTAAATGCGCTCAGTGCACGGCGCACCAGCCCCGATGGGACGAGTGGAGTGGTCTGGATCGACCTGGCGACGAATGAGGCAGTGGAACTGGGCGCGGCAGAACGTGCATGGTGGCTGCGCAGCGGCGATTTGCTGGCCCAGAGCGGTGACCGCCTGCTGCGCTACGATGCGGCCAACTTCGGCCAGATCACGACGTTGGGGCGTCTGCCTCTGGCGCTGCTTGACCTGCGGGATTACAGTGCAGCGCGGGTGGGACTGGTGCTGAGCACCACACAGCCGGGTCCGCAGCAGCTCACTCTAGCGGAGCTGCGCATCACCACGGGTGAATTCACGCGCATCGGTGACGGCGGCTTCATAGTTGATCCGGTGCTGTCGCCGGATGGAGCGTATCTGGCTGGGTACACAGCCCGCGGCGGGCCGCTGACTCTGCGGGAAATTCGCAGCGGTCGGCAGGTGGTAATTCGCGAGCCGCCAGGGATTTCGCTCATCGAGTGGGTACTTCAACGCTAATTTGACATTAACGAAAGCTGTGTACCATCGTTTTCGGAAGTACGAATACCTGTTGTAGAATCGGTCTGCGCGTCGGGACAGCCGCCTGGATTGAGACGACTGCCGCACGCTGTAGCATTCGATCCCGAAGGAGGTGGCGGCGTGCCATCGGAACGAGTATTGGTCATAGAAGATGAGGCGCGTATCGCCCAATTTATCGAGCGCGGCCTGATTTATGAGGGCTATCGAGTCAGCGTAGCCCGCGATGGTCATACGGGGTTGATGATCGCTCGCGATAATCCCCCAGACCTGGTGGTGCTGGACTGGATGCTGCCCGGTCTAGACGGTCTAGAAGTGTGCAAACGGCTGCGGGCGGCCAGTGATGTCCCCATCCTCATGCTGACGGCTAAAGATGACATCAAAGATCGAGTCGCTGGGCTGGATGCGGGCGCAGATGATTACTTGGTCAAGCCGTTTTCAGTCGATGAGCTGATGGCGCGGGTGCGCGCGCTGTTCCGGCGGTCCGTGCCGGCATCGCGACCGGAAATCCTCCGCTTTGCCGATCTGACGCTCGATACTGGAACGCACCGGGCCTACCGCGGCGAACGGCCGATTGACCTGACTGCGAAAGAATACGAACTGCTGGAACTGTTCATGCGGAATCCACGCCAGGTGCTGACCCGCGATGTGATTTTCGACCGGGTGTGGGGCTATGACTTCGGCGGCGAGAGCAACATCATCGAGGTGTATGTGCGCTACCTGCGCCAGAAAACCGAGACTGATGGGGCACCCCGTCTGATCCATACGGTGCGCGGCGTGGGTTATGTCCTGCGCGAGGAAGAGTAGTCGCTTCGGCAACTTCACATGACGCTGCGAAAGAAGCTCATCCTGCTCTATTCAGGGCTGTTGGGCATTGTCATCGTCGCCTTTGGGATGGGGGTTTTCTCGGTCATCCGCTCCACCTGGATCGAGGCGGTGGACAGTACGCTGGAGGAAACCCACAGACAGGTGACAGCCAACAGCCGCGCCCTGCTGATCGGAGAATTCGGTGCTCCGACTCAGGTAGGTATTGGATTGCCAGAACTAGATGTGTTTCGGGCGTCTGGCGTCATGGTGCAGGTGTGGTCGGTGCAGCCGAATGGAACGTACAAGCTGGAAGCAGCCTCGAACAACCTAACGGCCTATACCAACCCGCTCGACAGCAAAGCGATTGGCTCAGACGTTCCCCACTACGACAACGTCCAGATCAACAATACCGAGGTGCGGGTGCTGACAGCGGCCTTCCGCATGAACGGTCAGGGACATGCCACCGGTTGGATTCAGATCGCGGCGTCGCTAGAGACCGTCAACCAAGCAACGGGCCGCCTGCTCCGCTTCATGGCACTGGGCGGTCTGCTGGCGATGGTGGCCTCGTTCGGGTTGGGGCTGGTGCTGTCCAACCAGACGCTCAAGCCTATCGAAGCGATCACCTGCGCGGCAGAAAGCATTTCGTCGGCCAAAGACCTGAAGACGCGCCTTACTTGGACCGGCCCCATGGACGAACTGGGGCGGCTGACGATGGTCTTCAACGGGATGATGGATCGGCTGGAGCATTTGTTCGGTGCGCAGCGCCGCCTGATCGCGGACGTGTCGCACGAACTGCGGACCCCGCTGACGGCAGTACGCGGGCATCTCGATCTGATCCGTCGCTACGGCGTCGATGAGTCCTCGCTGGAGGCTATCGAGAGCGAAGCGGAGCGCATGTCGCGGCTGGTGAACGATCTGCTGACGCTGGCGCGGGCGGATTACGGCAGCGTAGCCCTCGACCGTGTAGAACTTGACCTCGATACAATAGTAACGGATGTATACCGCCACGCCAAAATCCTAGCGGGCGACCGCGAGTTGAAGATCAAACTCACCGCGGTGGAGCCAGTGCGTATCCTTGGCGATTCGGACCGTTTGAAGCAGCTTTTGCTCAATCTGATTCAGAATTCGATCAAGTTCACACCCGACGGTGGGCAGATTCATATCTCGCTGCGGCGGGAGGGCAGCAAAGCTGTCCTACAAGTGGGCGACACCGGCATCGGCATTCAGCCCGACGATTTGCAGCATATTTTCGACCGCTTCTACCAAGCAGACGGGTCGCGGTCGCGGGCGAACGAGCAGGATGGGGCGGGGCTGGGGCTGGCGATTGCCAAGTGGATCGCGGAAGCGCACGACGGCACTATCGAGGCCCAGAGCAGTCCGGGCATTTGGACGGTATTCACTGTGCGTTTGCCGGTTGCAGCGGCTCAACCTGAAACACAGCCGCCTGCATATGAGTCCAGCGAACATACCAACAGTTCGACCTTGCAGCGGTTGGGCTTGAACCGGCGCAAGCACGAGACGGCCGCGGGTGGGTCGTGACTCATGGCTGTCTGAGCGCAGTTGGGGATGAGAAACGCCTTAGACTCTTTTCCCTTAATTGCATAACTTCTATCAACTTGTAAACTTCTTCTGTCCGGTTCACAGCGATCAGCTTCAGCTAATCGTTCTTGCGGATGTAGCCGTAGTCGTTCTTGTTGGCTGAAAGGGGTTTGACCGTCCCGTTGCGCGCCCCCATCATCTCCCGGATCATCCGCAGTTCCTGCGTGGTGAGCTTGGGGGCATGGATCGACTGCTCGGCATTGGCCGAGGGCTGTTTGCCAAAAGCTTGGTCGAACGCAATCCACTGGAACTGCACATCCGCAATGTTGGAGACGAGCCGGTTTGGGTTGATTCCACGTGGCAAGATGTCCTTTGCCCGGATCAGCAGGATGCTGGCCGCAAGGAAGCCCACGCCGATGAGCTGGGCAATCGTCAGCCGGTCGCCGAGCACGAAGAACGCCAGCGCCAGCGCTACCCCTATCTCGGTCAGTGCCAGCACCGCCGTTTGCAAGCTGCCGAAGAACTTCACCCCCGCGAACAGCGAGAGCCGCGACAGCGCCGTTGTGATCGCCAGCGCGAAGATCGGCGGCAGCGCCGACTGGATCGCCGCTGGCGTCAGCGGTGTACCGACCGCCCCCCAGACCATCGCCACCAGCACCGCCATGGTCGTCAGCGTATACAGCGTCACTGTCGGCGCTGGCATCTCGTAAAGGACATACTGGCTCAGGATCACCGTCCCGGCGAACATTAGCGCGTTCGCCAGCATCAGCCCCACCCCCAGCCAGTTGACCGGGCCGTGCCCAAACCCAGTGATGATCACCAGCGCGATCACCGCCAGCACCACCCGCAGCACCATGCGCGTGTCCAACTGCTCGCCGTTCAGATGTGAAAGCAGAACGGCGAAGATCAGGTACGTGCCGTTTAAGAGCTGCGCCTGCGAGGCGTCCAGCAAACCCAGCCCGCCGTAGTAGAAGATCGACCCGATCCCGTTGACCACGCCGATCACAATGCAGCCGAACAATCCTGCCGGGTAGATGAAGATGTAGCGCCGCGCAAACACCGCGTAGAGAATCCACAGCAGCAGGACCGCAACCACCGTCCGCCAGGCTGCCACAGTGAACGAATCTGCCCCTGCGTTGATGGCGAGCTTACCAAAAATCGGAGCTACCCCCAGAAACAGCGGAGTCAACAGGCCCGCCAGCACCCCTTGTGGCCGAGATCGCATCGATCGTCATCTCCCCAATGAAGACATCCGAGTATAGCGCAAAGGCTGCCGCAGCTGCACCCCTACAGATTTCCTGGTTTGCGGTAGGCCAGGTTCACCGGCAGTGTCACGATGAAGGTGCTGCCAGGGCAGTTCTCTGGGTCGAAGCCAGGACTTTCCACTCGGATGCTTCCGCCGTGAGCTTCCGCCACTCCTTTGCACACGGCCAGTCCCAACCCCAGCCCGCCGCCCCGGAAAGCCGTCTTGCTTGTTGAATGCAGCCGTGTATCCCCCGCCGTGTGGAACCGCTCGAAGATGCGCTGCTGTTCCTCCAGCGCCACGCCGATGCCCGTATCCCGCACCCGGACGCAGATGGTCTCAGCGTCCGCCTCAGCACTGAAGAACACCTCGCCACCATCCGGCGTGTACTTGATGGCGTTCGTCAGCAAATTGCTGAACATCAGCTTGAGGAGTTCGCCGTCCCCGCGCATTCGCTCCGGCCATTCAGTTCGCTCGAAGTGCAGCGTCACCTGGCGCGTCTTGAGTGCCTCTTGCAGCCCTTTGACAGCTTTCTCCGCAGTCAAACCTGGGTCAACCGGCCCGATGGACAGGTCGATCTGGTTGGTCATGATCCGGCTGATCGTCAGGATTTCGTTGATGATATCCTGCATCCGCTTGATTCCGTCATGCAGCCCCTGGATCATCGTACGGGTCATCTCGTCGCTTTCAATGGCGCTCTTGACCGCCGGCAGATCGGCCAGCAGCCGGCTGTAGCCATGCACCAGGGTCAGCGGCGTCCGCAGTTCGTGGGCCGTCACCTGGATGAACGAGTCCTTCATCCGGTCGAGCCGCTTGAGCGCCAGATTGCGCGTCTCCAGTTCGCGGATCTGCTCCTCCAGATGGGCCACGACCTCGCGCGTATAGCGCGTCTGCGCTTCAGCGAGCGCCGCCGGTTCGATGCTGTCGCTGCCCCCTTGAAGGTAGAACGCCACCTGTTCGGTCAGCGCCTCGACATCGACCGGTTTGGTCATATACCCGGTCACCCCAGCGGCCAGCGCCAGCGCTTGGTTTTCGCCGTAGCCCATCGCCGTCAGCGCCACAATCGGCGTCCGCTCGAAGCGTGCATCGCCGCGCAGCCGGGTCGTGATTTCTCGCCCACTCAGATCGGGCAAGTTGATGTCCGTCAGGATCAAATCAGGGCATTCGCGCCGGGCAATGTCGATGCCTTCCAGCCCCCGCTCAGCCACCAGCACCCGGTAGCCAGCATGGCGCAGCGTCCGCTCCACCAGTGAGCGGCTGGCCGGGTCGTCTTCAATGTAGAGGATCGTCTGTTGGAGGTCCGTCACGCCGACTCCTGCCCTGCCCAACGTTCTATTTATTCTTCATAAATGATACGCCGGGTTCTGCATCTTCAAACTGAAGGTTTCGTACTCCTATCCGTCCCTATGAAAACACATTTGTTGGTTTAGGGTGGCTGTTTCCTATTTCAAGGGAGGGAGGCTCCCCTATCCGGCGGTGAGATAAACTGAGAGGGCGAGCCAAGCGACGCTGTAGCGTAGGGCGCGGCTGCGCGGATGGCGGACGGCGCAGTACAGCAGGTGGCAGAGAACGAGGCCGGGCATGAAGCGCATCAGGCCGAGCGGCTCCCGATAGGTGGAAAATGGGACGACGGCCATAAGGGCGGCGTTCGCCAGCAGCAAGAGGCCATAGGGATGAAGCTGGCCACGCTGCGCATCGCGGAGCGTCATGAGGAGCGCCCAGAGGCTCGGCAGCAGGACGGCTGGAACAACGAAGACAGCCATCAACAGGAAGATGTTGAAGCTGCTGGCGGGATCGTAGGCCAGACGCCAGAAGCCGTTGAAGGGGATGATCTCGAAAGGCGTGCCGCCGGCACCGCCAGAGCCTACGCCGAACGATCCGAGGGAGAGCTTGAGGACGATCTGCCAGAGAGCGAACGGTAGGGCAGAGACCAGGGCGAGGCGCAGGGCCGCGCCCCAACGGCGGCGCAGCAGTTCATCCAGCACCCAGGCAGCGGCGAAAACAAGCGCCAGTTCCTTCGCCAGTGCAGCCAGCGCAAAGGCGGCGGCTTGCAGACCTGGGCGCCCTCGCGCAGCGAACCAGAGGCCGAGGATGACCAGTCCATAAGCCAACGGCTCGGTGGTGCTGAGGCGAACACTCATGAAGACGCCGACGAACAGGCCGTAAATGAGGGCGTACCAACGGCTGACACGCCGCTCAGCGAGCAGGGTTTCCAGCAAGGCGGTGCCGCCGACCAGCGCGGCCAGGTTGGCGGCGACAAGGGCCAGTGGGATGAGGCTCTCGTTCCCGAAAGCCAGCAGCCGTCCCAGAATGGGCAGGAGGATGCGCTGGTAGCGATAGGCGGGCACGTCCAGGCAGGGGGTGGCGCTGGCGGGATCACGAGCGATGTAGTAGGCAAACTGGCCGTCGTAGCCGATGGTCGTCCCAGCGGGGCAGGTTTCGGTGTGGCCCTGGCAGCTTGAGAAACAGGTTCCCAATGTGACAAAAACTTTGGGGTCGGATCCGTTCAGCAAGAAGACTGCGCCGAGGTAGATCAAGGCGAGGACGAGGACGACCTGCCAGGGACGGATTCGGGCGGCGACGGGCAGCATCATTCAATTACTCCAATGCGGGATTCCCACCAGCCGCGCAGAGCGGCGACAGGCAGGGCTTCAACCAGGTCGCCGCTGCGGCCAGTATTCCAGGTGACGACAAGTTCGCGGCGAGCACGGGTGATGCCAACATAGAGCAGGCGCAGGCGTTCAGCGGCGTAATCGAGGCGGGCACGGGCGGTAGAGATGCCTTCGCTGTAACGCTCACCGGTGACGAGCGCGTCCAACTGGCCGAGCGCCTCGGCATCTAAGTTGAGACGGTCGCGGACAAACCATCTTTCGCCGATGAAGCGGTCATAGCCTTCTGCCGAGGGGAAATCATAGTTGTTGGCCGACATCAGGTAGACGCGATCCCACTCCAGGCCTTTGGCTTTGTGCAGTGTCATGATGGCGACCTTGCCGCGGTGCTGATCGGGGTCGAAGCTGTCGTCATCGTCGCTGAGGCCGTCGAACTTGCGGCGGTTCTGGGCGATGCCGGCCAGTTCATCGACGAAATCGGGCAGGCGGGCAGAAGGCTGGTTATCGGCAAGATGGCGGAGATGGAGGGCGAGGCTGTAAGCTGTGGCAATGTCAGATTCGCGGGTGAAGAGATCGGCAGCGACAGTCAGGACAAGTTGGTCAACGGGCAGGGTCGAAGCAGCCTGCCAGCGGCGAACCAGATTACGGAACTCGACGAGGTGGTCGTGAAGGCCGGGATATTCACTGCGGGGGGCAGTCTGATCGAGCCAGTCGTCCAGACGCGGCCAGAGGAAGTTCTCGACAGCCTTGATACTGCGCAGGCGGGTGGCAATGGCATCAACCTGGCGCTGGGTCTCGGAGTCTTCTTGGGCGTCGCGCTGCCAGACGCGGTAGGCATAAGCGAGTTTGTTGGCGTCTTTGGGATCGCGGAGGAAATCCAGGGCGCGGGTGACGGCCCCGACGACAGCGCGGGTGGGCGTAGTCGTGCGGAGGTTCTCGACATAGGGGATGCCAGCTTCACGCAGGCGGGCGACGAGTTTGGAGCCGGACTCGTTGCTGGCGATTAACACGGCGGCCGTCCAGGTGGGATGCTGGGGAAGCCAGTCTTTGAGCGAGCGGGCGACGAAAGCGCGTTCTTCGTCGGCAGTGAATTTGCGACCGACCAGCTCGACGGCCTGAGGTGAGTCAGGCGGGTTACCCTGGGGATCACCGGGCGGCGTGGGTTCGATATGGGGCAGCTCCAGAGGCACACGGGCACGAAGTTCCGGGTTAGGATGCCCCAGCGACCAATCGATGAGGCGGTTCGCCAGTTGAATGATGCTTAAGGCGCTGCGGCCTGAATTCGGCAGGGCACGAGGCTGGACGCCGGCTTCACGGAGGAAGCTGCGGAGGAACTCCGGGCTGGCGGTGGTGAAGGTTTCGTAGATGGCCTGGTTTGGGTCGCCGACGCGCACCCAATTCCCCTCTGGGCCGACCAGCAGGCGGAGGATGTGCTCCTGAAGGCGGCTGCTGTCCTGGGCCTCGTCTTCGAGGATATAGGGCCAGCGGCGGCGAAGGCGCTGCAAGAATCCAGCATCGGCTTCAAGGACGGTCAGGGCGAGGCGGATGAGGTCTTGAAAATCGACCGCGCCACGGTAGCGCAGGCCGCGCTCGTAGGCGATGTAGATGTCCAAGGCCAACTCGGCCAGCGGGAGGGAGTCGCGGTAGGCGGCGAGTAGATCGCGGAGCGCATCGGGCGTCAGGCGCAGGTCTTTGGCTTTCTTGATGAAGTTGGCAGCGATGGTGGTGACGGTCTCGCCCCAGGCATTCTGCGATTCGCGGTCACCCTGGTAGCTGTCAGCAGCGTATTCGTAGTAGGCGTTGGGATGGTTGCGCACCCAAGCAGCGGCAGCATCCTGGAGAATGTCCTGGGATTCGCGCTCGTCGAGGATGGCGAAACGGTCTTCTAGGCCGGCCAGCGCGGGACGCTCGCGCACGATGTCGTTTGCCAGACCGTGCAGGGTACGGACGCGATAGCCGAGGCCGGGGATAAGGCCGCGCTCGGCGATGAAGGCGGCGACTTGGCGGGCGAAATTGCCGACAGCCGAGTTGACCAGAGTGACGACCAGAATTTCCTGGCCGTCTTGGAGCGGCGCTTCGGCTACGAGACGGGCAGCCAGTGCCGAGAGGGTGCGGGTCTTGCCGCTGCCGGGCACGGCAACCACGCCCATGCGGCCACCGCTAAAGGCGATCACATCGCGTTGTTTGGGTCGGGGTGTGAACATGGGCGGGTTACTCATCGAGAAGAATGCATTGAACCGCAAAGACGCAGAGGAGTACAGCGGGTAGGAGTATAAAGGGCATCGGATCAATCCTGCTGGAGGTGCTTGAGGATGCGCTGGATGGCTTCGAGGAGAGGGCCGCGCTGTTCGTAGCCCTGCTCGCCGAACTGGCAGAAGCCGAGGTAGATACGCTGGCGGCAGCGGCGGATGAGGCCGAGGGTGAGTCGGTAGAGCATATCCTGATTGGCGGCAACCTCGTCGTCGTCCGTCCAAATGCGGCCTTCTTCCCAGCTCACGCTGAGGACGTAAGGATGGGTGAGCGGCTGGTAGAGGCGCTGCGCCCAACCAGGGCTGCCGATATTGAGCCAGAATTGGTAATCGACCGGGCGGTTGCTCATCAGGTAGGTGTAAGCCGGAGCGAGGAGTACGGCATCGCCGCGATCCAGCTCCCAATCGCGGATGTACTGGTCAGCGATCAAGCCCTGATCGACCATGAGGAGATATTCGCGGCCAACTTCGACATCTGGGGCAATGGCCGAGACGGTCCAGCGGAAATTGCGGGCGGATTCGATCAAGTTGGCGGCGACAGCGGCAGCATCGTACTGGTTGTGGAAGCCGTAGCGGGGCTGCGAGAGGACTTCGCCGAACAGGCGGCTGAAGAAGAAATCGAGTTCGAGCGGCCCTTCCTGCTGGTAGGCTTCCAGCCAGCGGAAAAGGGTTTCGTAGCGCATGCCGAGGTCATAGGTGATGCGGGCTTGCGCTTCGCCGCGCACCGGCTCGAAGGAGGAGAGCCTGCCAGAGCGAGGGCGGTAGACGATCTCAGTGAGGAGGCGGGCACGGGTGAGGTCAAGATCGGCGATGGCAGCCATGAGGGCGTAAGTAACGTCGTAGCTATCCGGCTTGAGGTCCCAGGCGGGATGGGCCAGGCGGGCCAGAGTGAGCAGAGCGCGGGCGGCTGGTTCCTCGCGGAGGGCGCGGGATGGGCGGTGGGAGCGCACGGGAACGCCGGCAGCTTCCAGGCGGCTCATCAGGGCGAAGCGGAGCGCATCTGAGAGCAGCGGGGCGAGCACGACGATCTCGCCAGGCGGGACGCCGCCATCCAGCACCATCGAGATGATGTTCTCGGCGGCCCAGTTGAGCATCTGGGGGTAGTAGCGGTTGTCCTGGAAGATGATGGCTTGGCGCGCGCCGCCGTCCTTGAGGCGTTTGGGCGGCGGGGGGCGGAGCGCCGCGGTCATGTGCTGGCCAAAGGCGCGCACTTCGTCGGACATGACGTAGCTCTTGTCGATCTCGATATGCTGCTGGCAGCGGTTTTTGAGGCGCTGGGCAGTGGACTGTTCAGCGCCGAGGAAGCGGCGGTAACCAGCATCGTCGTCATAGACTACGACAGCCGATTGGCACAGGGCGAGCCAATTCTCCAGGAGGTAATGGGTGGCAGGGTTGTCCTCCTCGACGTTGTCGACGATGAGATGACGGAAGCGGTTGACTAGATAGCGGCGGGGCGCGTCCAGCATCCACAGGTATTCGACGAGCAGTTCGACCTGAGCGGCGAAATCGAGGAGGTTATGCTGGCGGGCAAAGTCGCGGAAGAGGTTGGCACAGACCTGAGCATCGTCGTAGATATAGCGCTGGGTAACATCGCTGCCGGGCAGAGCGGACTTGAGACGGTCCGCAATCTCGGTGTGCGGCAGGCTGATGAAGGTAGCTTTGTTGAGGTTGTCGGCGATCTGGCTGTAGAGGCGGTAGCGGTCGATGCGGACGCTGTTGAAGTAGTCGTTGGCGTCGATGACCGGCCCTAGCAGCTTCGCCATGGTGTACTGCACCAGCTCCAGGCTGAGGAAGGTGGGGCGCTGGTCTGGTCGGCTGTAGCCGGCAGCTTCGGCAGCCAGCGGCCAGAACAGGTCGGCCATGTGCAGCGCCAAGCTGCCAATGGTATGGATGGCGACCTGGCCGCCGGCTTTGCGCTTGGGGTCGCGCAGTTCGGTCTGATAGGGATAGGCCAACGCCTTCTGAGGAACGAGGATAAGGATCGCCCCAGCGGGGACGCCCTGCTCGATCAGGTAGCGGAGGCGGCGGATGGCAGCAGTAGTCTTGCCCACGCCGGCCATGCCGCTGACGAAGACGGTGGTGTCCAGTGCCGCCTGAGCGACGGACTGCTGCAATTTGGTCAGGCGCATGCTGCCGTCCTGAGTAAGGTCAGAGGCCAACTCGTGACAGTCCCATTATAGCGCGTTCGGGCGCAGCTCATGAGACAGCTCCGTTTACACTTCTTAAAAGCCACATATACACACTATGAACCATTGTGAACTCTTCCAGCTTCTGGTAGAATGTTTGATGGCAGGCAGGGCGACGAAGCCGCAAAGATGCAAAGCACGCAAAGGAAGGCATAAGCTGTGGACACGGGTTTAGAACCATTTGGCAGGTTCATCCGTATAGGGAAGTGAAGCGGCTGATCGAAGGCTCAACGGATCTATCCGACTAAGGTACAGGGTCAAAATCCGCCGAAGGATGCTTGCGAGAATAGAAAACTTGTGCTATGATTATAGCACAAATGAGCGTAAAACAAGCTGTTATTCAGGTCTTCGCAAACCCGCTGGGATCGTCTGGGAAACCAGGGATCGTTAACCCCTTCAGCCGCGTATTGGTTATTCGTGATTGTCCGCCGCTGACTCGTGAAGAGACAGCAAGTCACTCCTCTGGAGGAGACATGACAGACGTGACCACCACCACTAAACCTCAGACATCCAACTCAGTGCGCGTTTGCCACCCGTATTCAGTTCGCGAGGACAGTGAAGCTCAGCACAGCGCGGCGCGGTTGATCCAGCAGATTCTGGATGAGCATCTGCCGTCGAGCGAAGGCCCCAGTGTGGAACCGTGCCTTTCTCCCCTGCTGTGGTCGGAAAGCTACGGCTTCGGCGTGCATGGGTAGGTGATCCTCACCCACCAGGACATAAACAATAACAGGTCGCCGAGCTGGCGACCTGTTTGATTCTGGGGTGGGGAGAGCACAAGGCATCTAGTTCGCGCCGCCGAGTGAAACCGTCACGTCCATCTGGTAGAGGCTGTTCCCAATATAGCGGGTTTGGGTGACGATGCGGGTGCGGGCGTTTTCTCCAACGGTGAATCCGCCGCTGAGCAGCGACGGAAAGAAGGTGTTGTAGAAGGCGAAGGCATCGATATACAGGTCGGGACGGCCGATGTCGTTGAACTGCGTCCAGGCCGTCTGTTTGATGAGCTGGTTATCCCCGTCTTCAGCCGCCAGCGCCAGCGATGCGGCGCTGCCGGTTGCAAACATGATCCGTCCGCCGCGGATACCGATGGTCAGCAGCGGCTCTCTGCGATCCGGCACACCCAGGGGAGTGAGTGTCCAGCCTTGCAGTTCAACCGGTTCGCCGACAGCAAAACCGAAGATAGTCTGGAGGAGCGCAACCGCGCTATCTCTAGCTCGCTCCGCGGCGGTCGTCTCGGCAACAACCAGCAGATCGAAGGGGATGTTGAGCACGGGGACAGGATCGTTGGGACGCGGCAGCACGGCGGCCACGTAATCCTCACCGAGCTGTTCGATCAGATCAACCCGGACATCCAGGCCGCCGCTGGATCGCAAGGCGGAGGCAAAGCTCTCGACTGCGGCGCGGACTTGAGCGGCAGTTGGGGCAGCGACGAGTTCACTGGCCGTGCCAACGGTTTGAATGGGGAAGCCGCCGAGGAGTTCGCGGGCAAAGTTCGCCATCGGCAGCGCGGCCAGCATCTCGTAGAGAAAACCTTTGACATCAGTGCCGCTGTGGACCACCAGTGCCCCGCGCGGAACCAGCTCCAGCAGGGTGCTGTTGAAGCTGGCAGCGGGAGAATCGGCGGCCTGCGGCGCGTGGAAGACGGCCGAGGCGACCAGGCGGACGTTGGGACGGTCGAGGCGGAGGCTGGCCCCAGCGGCATCAAAGCCGGAAGCGAGCAGTTGAGACTCAAAGGTGGGCACGGTCTGGATACCGGCCAAGGCGCCGCCGAAGGCTTGGAGGATGGGAGCAGAAGTAAGCGTCCCGTTGAGCAGGCCGTTGACCGCAGGCAGGATCGAATCACCGTTGATGTAGGCGGTCAGAAAAGCCTCTTCAGGCTGGGCAGCCTGCACGGCAGCATAGGGCGCGGTGGCAGTGATAGCAGGAAGCACGCCGGCCTGCACGTCCAGTGCCGCTTTGACGCCGGCAGTCGAACCGATGAAGACCGCCGGGGAGGTCATGGCGAGCGCAGCGCGGTCGCCGATGTAGAGCGTCACGCCGCGGTAGGTTTCCTGCCGGAGACGATCTTGAGCCTGGATCAACGGGGAGAGCCGTCCAGCGGTCACCAAGATGTCCTGCGTCGGGATGACCAGCAGAACATCTTCGGAATTGGCGGTCAAGGCGGCATCGAAGCGCCGGTAGGCCACGACCAGCTCGTCACCAGACCAGGGCAGGATGGTCTGGGTGAAGCGGAAGGTGTCGACATCGAACCAGGCCGCGAAGGGCAGGAAGTCCTCATAGCCGAGGGTGCTGCCGCTGAGGTTGACGCGCCCCGGCTGAAGCTGGAAGGCAGTCTGAGCGGCAATGTTCAAGCCTTGAAGGGTGGCGACTGGGTCGCTCAAATCCAGCCGGATGAAACCAGCAAAGTCCGCCGGCACATAGGACGCAGCAGGCAGGGCGGTTTCCTGCGCCCGGATGGGCAGGACAGCCAGCGCGAGCAGGATCACAGTCAAGAGGAAAACAGTTCGTTTAGACATACACCACAACCCGTCCAAAACAAAGAAGAGCGCATGAGTCATGCGCCCTTCACTGTACACGAGCTGACCACTGCCGCGCAACGGGCATTCAGCCGCCGTTCATACAGCCACGTCGCGGCGCTGGAAGAACCAGAGCGTTCCGCTCAGCAGCACGAGCGTCACGGCCGCCAGCAGGGCGATGCTGCCCCAGGCCAACCCATTTTGGAGGACGCCATTGGCGTCGTAGTAGTAGAAGAACGAAAGCCCGCGCAGGACATCAGCCAGCGTGCCGCTCGCCATGCTGCCGAGTGAATTGACCAAGTAGCTGACAGCGACGAAAGCCGCCGCCGCTGCCGCTGCCGTCGAGCGCCGCCGGACCGTGACGCTCACCCAGACGGTGAAGCCCATGACCAGCAGCAGGCTTGGCAGGGCGTTCAAGGTGGTGACGAACAGCCGGCCCAGATCGAGCGTCATAGCCGAAAAGCCGCTCCCGACTACCAGGCCGAGGAAAGTGACGGTGATGATGGCAGCGAGCAGGAGCGCATAGGCTGCGTACTTCTCGATGATGATCTGCCAGCGGGGCAGCGGCAGCGCCAGCACGACATCGATGATGCCTTCATCTTCGTCGTTGGCAGTGATATTCAGGCCGGCAAGGACGGCATAGACCGCCAGGAACAGCACGATCCAGGCGAAGAAAGCAAAGCCCAGGAAGCCTTCCGGGGTCGCCAGCGCGGTCAGGTCATCGCCGACACCGAGCAGCTTGAGGATGCCCGGTTTGAAGGACTGCGCCAGTTCAGCATACTGCCGGAGCATGTCCACATCCTGGATGATGACTGTGACATACAGGGCGTAGCCAAACATGCCGGCCGCCCAATAGAGCGCTCCGCGCCAATTCCGGCGCAGCGTTTCATTGAAGGTTGCCCCCCTCATGTGATTCCCTTCCCTTCTAGAAGATGACGTTCTGTGAATGGCGGCGCAGGGGGCTGTATACCCCTACACCGCCGCTGTGATCGATAAGCTGCGGATCAAAGCCCTACATCGCGGCGCTGGAAGAACCAGAGCGTTCCGATGAAGAGCACAAGCGCGGCCCCCAGCGGCACGGCGACACTGCTCCAGGTCAAACCGTCGATGAGCACGCGGGTGCTGTCAGCATAGCGGAAGATCGAAAGCGCCCGAATCTGGTCGGCCAGCGATCCGGTCGCCATGCCACCCAGCGAATTCACCAGATAGCTGCCGATGATGAACAGTGCAGCGACGGCGGTAGCGGTGGATTTGCGGCGGAAGACGGCTGCGGCAAAGGCAGTAAAGACCAGCATCACCAGCAGCAGCGGGATCATGTTGAATGTGGCCTGGGTCAGCTTGCCGGCATCCAGCGTCAGAGCCGAATTCTGCGAGCCAATTATCACACCGGCAAAAGCCGCCAGCACGATCACGAGCAGCATGAGCGCGTAAGCCGCGAACTTCTCCACGACCAACTGCCAGCGGGGCAGCGGCAGCGCCAGCACGACATCGATAATGCCTTCGTCTTCGTCATTGGCGGTGATGTTCAGCCCCGCCAGCACCGCGTAGACGGCCAGCAGCAGCGGCACGTATCCGAAGAAGGCAAAGCCCAGAAAACCTTCTGGTGTGCCCATCGCCAGCATCTCCGAGTCGGCGCCGAACATCGCCAGCAGCGCAGGCGGGAAAGACTTGACCAGCTCGGCATACTGCTTGAGCATGTCCGCATCTTGGATGATGATGGTGGCATACAATCCATAGATGAATGTCCCGATGGCCCAGTAGAGCATCCCGCGCCAGCTCCGGCGCAGGGTTTCGATGAAGGTGACGCCCTTCATGATGAATCCTTCCTACACGGTGTAACGCATAGCTGTCAATGAACGGCGCTGTGATTGCCGTAAAAAGCCAGGAAGACTTCTTCCAGCGTCGGCTCCTGCACGCGCACATCCTGGACGTAGTAGGGACTGAGCGCCCGCAGCAGCGGGTCGAAATCCCCGACAAGCCGCAGCCGCAGCCCGCCGTCGGTCTGGCTCACTTCGCTCACGCCGGGAATACTGCCCAAATGAGCCGGCTGCACCGGCTGCTGCAAGCGCACCGTCACCCAGCGGAAATCGACATGGGTCAGGTTGGTAACCGTCTCAACGGCTTTGAGTTCGCCGTTCCGCAGGATCGCCACGCGGTCGCAGATGCTCTGGACTTCGCTGAGGATATGCGAGGACAGGAACACCGTCCGCCCTTCCCCACGAATTTCCAGCATCATCTCGTTGAAGATCTGCTGCATCAACGGGTCGAGGCCGTTGGTCGGCTCGTCGAGGATGAGCAGTTCGGGCTTGTTCATCAACGCCAGCACCAGCCCCAGCTTGCGGCGGTTGCCGCTGGAATAGCTGCGGACGCGCAGCGTTGGATCGAACTGGAGGCGTTCGGAAAGCTGGCGGACATAGGATTCGTCCACGCCACCGCGCACACGGGCGACATACTGGATAACTTGGCGTCCGGTCAGGTTCTTCCATAGGTTGAGTTCACCCGGCAGGAAGCCGATGCGATGGTGCAGGGCGACGCTGTGCTGGTTGACATCCTGGCCGAAGATTGCAGCCCGGCCGTGAGTCGGGCGGATCAAATCCAGAAGGAGGCGGATGGTGGTGGTTTTGCCAGCGCCGTTCGGGCCGAGGTAGCCGAAGATTTCGCCCGCACGCACGCTCAGGTCGAGATCTTTAAGCGCGTAGATGGTCTCCGTCCGTGACTTCTGGTAAACCTTGCTGAGCTTGTCGGTCTCAATGACGGGCACAGTGTGATTCAATGTCATGGCGCTTTTCCTCCCCATACCGGCTCACAGCCCACTCGTCAAACAATTTTGGCACATCTATAAGTTAATTTAGGCTTATCAAATCGATTGTGTCTCCCCCAGTTATTGGGGGGCTGGAGGCCGCTGCACCAGCAGTTTCATCCGCTCCAGGATGGCCGTCAGCGCGCGCTTGCCAGCTTCCAGGTCGGCTCCTTGCGGCGGCGCTAGGGCTGTCTCCAGCATAAAACCGAGCGTCTGACCAACCTCCTCCAGCGGCGGCGCTTCCTCCGGAGGAACCACCTCACTGACGGTCAAGAAACCATAGCGGATCATCGTCAGGATGTAGGTGATGACGTTAGCATCGAGATCGTCCCGGATGACCCGCGCGGCCTGGAGCTGCTTGACCATCTCCAGACGGAAAATGCGATCTGCCCCGGAAAAGCGGGGATCGTCCCGCCAGCGGCGTGCCAGGTCGCCCAACACCCGCGAGTCCCGTGTCAGCAGCGCGCGGATCAAGGGGTTGGCAAGGGAAACCAGGATACTGTGCTGGTACAGCCCGAACAGGCTGCCCCCCTGTGGATCGTTCTGGATGCGTTCCAGCAGGTCGGTGACCAGCTTTTCGCCTTCCCGGAAGATCAGCGCCTCGAAGAGTTCTTCCTTGCTCTTGTAGTGCAGGTAGATCGCCCCTTTGGAGACGCCGGCTTCCGCCGCAATATCGCTGACAGTGGTTTTGTCGTAGCCGTAGTGGCTGATGAGCCGCGCCGCCGCGTCCAGGATGCGTTCAACCCGCGGGTGATCTGGGCCGTCACTGGCTGCCAACGGCTCCTCCTTTTTTTGACCAATTGACCCAAAAGACACATCTGGTCAAACAGTACGACAATTTCCGAGAAAAAAGCCCCCCAGAGATTGGGGGGTGGGCGGAGGTTTGAGGTTAGGGGTTAGGGGCGGATTTCGGCGTCCGGTGTTAGAATCAGCGGGAAATCACCGCCCAAGCAAAGGATGGTCGTGACTGATGGAAGCCAAAGTCTTCGAGATCAAAGAATACATGGTTGTCTGGCGGCAGTTGGAACTGCTGGAACACAACGGCGTCACCGCCAAAGTCCGCGCACTGGTACGCTGCACGGGCGGGGAATACACGCTGGATGTCTACTTTCTGGCCGAGGACAGCCCCTTCCCGCAGCCGTCCTATGATGTGCCCAACAAGAAAGGCTACATGTTCCTGCACATGGCCGACCTGCTGGCATTCGTGGATATGCTGCGCAACGAGAAGCCCGTCTACGGTCATCTGCGCGGCGACCGGCCTGAATGGATGAGTGTGACGACCGGCAAAGAACCCGTCGGCGAGGCCGAGGGTTAATCCACACCTTCGAGGAACATAATCATGCGTTACCAGGACGACGGGCCGATTGGCTACTATTTCGAGGAAATCGAAGCCGGCCAGACGATGACCACCCGCGGTCGCACGATCACCGAAAGCGACATCGTGCAGTTCGCAGCGCTGACAGGGGATTACAACCCCATGCACACCAACGCGGAATACATGAAATCACACCCGATGAAGCAGCGTGTTGCCCACGGGATGCTGACGCTGAGCTACGCCGTCGGGCAGCTCTACCAGTTGGGCTTCATGGAACGGACGGTGCTGGCCTTCCGCGGGCTGGAGATGAAGTTCAGCCTGCCGGTGTTCATCGGGGATACGATACGAGTGCGGATCACTGTCATCGAGAAGAAAGAGATGAAGCGGCTCGGCGGCGGCATCATCACCGCCGAGGTCAAAATCCTCAACCAGGACGGCAAAACGGTGCAGTCCGGGACGATGGAGCTGCTGCTGGCGTCACGCCCGGCGTAACCCAGCGCGTCTAACCTCTAGCCGCCGGAGCCGTTGGTCAAAGCCGCTGCGCGCGATGGGGGCAGGGTGAACAGAAAAGACGACCCCTGCCCTGGCTCGCTTTCCACCCAGATTTGCCCCCCATGCGCTTCGACCGCCAGGCGGCAGAAGGCCAGCCCCAGCCCGACCCCTTTGGGGGCATCTTTGTATTTCACCCGGCTGAACTTATCGAAGATGGTCTTCTGCAGGTGCTTGGGGATGCCAGGCCCGGAATCGCTGACGCCGATGCGAACGCCAGTGCCGTCTTGAACCGCGCTGAGGGTGATGGTTCCACCCATAGGGGTGTACTTGACGGCATTTTCCATCAAGTTGGTCACGACGCGCAGGATCATATCAGCATCGCACGTGACAAAGGGCAGGTCCTGCGCAAGGTCGAAGGCGAGGCGCTGGTCGGACTCGGTGATGAGGGGCTGCACCAGTTGGGCAGCCTCGGCCAGCAGGCCGTGCATCGAGGTCGGTTTGGGGTCGAGGATGGCCTTGCCGGATTCAAGCCGCTGAATATCCAGGAGGCTTTCAACGAGGCGGGTGAGCTGCTTGGTGCTGCGAATGCCGACATCGAGCAGGTCAGCCAGCGCCTTGGGGCTGTCTTTAGGCAGTAGGCGGGGCAGCGTGGTCAAGCTGCTGTAGATGGTATGCAGCGGCCCACGTAGATCGTGATAGACCATTGAGGTGAGGTCTTGGCGAAGCTGCTCCAATTCCATCTCGGTAGAGATGTCCTGCTCGACCCAAGCGATGCCGTCGTTATCATCGAAGAACAGGCGGCGCGCACGGACGACCACCGGCAGATCAGCGCCGTCAGCCGTCCAGGCGGTCGAACGGAAAACGACCTCGTTGCCTTCCTGGAGCGAGGAAAAGCGGTTGGCGCCAATCGGCCCCGTGCCCATGCGGTGGATGGCCGAGATGGGCAGTTGAAGCAGTTCCGGGCGCTTATAGCGCAGGAACTCGCAGGCTTTGCGGTTGACATCGATGATGTAGCCGTCCATATTGGTGATGAGGATGGGCACAACGGCATCCTCGAACAGCCAGCGGTAGCGGTGTTCATCTCGCGGGGCGGCATTCAGGATGATGGTATCGCCCACGGTGGTGGCGACCAGTTCGACGACAGCTTCCAGCCAGGAAACCGTCTCGACATCGAAGGCATCCAGGCGGGGGTGGATGACGGCCAGCACGCCGTACATGACGCCGGCGCGTTCCATGGGCAGGCCGATGGCCGAGCCGACCCGTAGATACTCCGGCGTATCGCTCAGGCGTGGCCAGCGCGGGTCGTTCTGAATGTCGCGGATGATGATCGGACGGCGGCCATGATGCACGAAGCCGATCAACCCCCGCTGGATCAGCTCTCCCCAGAGGCGGATGCGGCCGTCAAGATCGCCCTGCTCGCCCATCACAAACTGGTTGGCGACGCTCCCATCGCGGTGATAAGTGACAACACAGCCGTTGCGCGCACCGGTAACCTCAGCAATGAGCGCCAGCGCGTTCTGGATAACAACCTGCGGCGTCGATTCCTGCTTGCTCAACAAGCGCGTGATCTTGTAGAAGGCCTCTAACCGGCGATGGGCATCGGTCATAGCGCCTCGGTTCAGGATTGGCTGTTCCGCAGCACGCGGAGCTGTGAGACCAACTGCTCGAAGCTCTGGCGGCTGTTTTCGGCATTATAGCGGATGGCGCTGATCTTCTTGAGTTCGACCGGCAGTTCATCGGCCCCGGTGTAGATGAAGGGGACAGTGGGCTTTTCGCGGTTGAAGAAGTAACGATAGGCCAGCCGCACGTAGCGCGACTCGAGCGCTTCCGGTGTAACGATGACGACCAGCAGCCAGCATTCAGAAAGCGCCTGCTCGACCGCCGCCATCCAATCGTCACCACCCTGAACTAGGTATTGGTCAACCCAGACTTTGAAACCGCTGTCTTGCAGCAGCGCCATGATCGGCACAACCATGCTCGACCAATCTGAGCGGGAATAGGCGACGAAGACATGATCGAGCAGCGATCCGGGAGCCAGCCCAGTTCCGAGCTTGCTGGTCTGACGTTTGCCGCGCGAGCTGAGGAGCTTGGACTCGGCGGTATCCAACTGCATGAGTTCATTGGTCGAAGGGCGAGAAAACACTTTTCCGGTTTTGCCATGGACCTCCTGGCGAACTTCTTCCGGCTGCCAGGTATAACGCAGGGTGATGTTGGCAGCCAGGATGACCAGGTCGTTGGCGTTGAGCAGCCGCGGGACGCCTTTCTCCAGCGGGATGCCGTTGACCATCGAGCCGTTGGTCGAACCGAGGTCTTCGATTTCGTAGCCGGAGCCATTGGCGCGCAGGACGGCATGGTAGCGGCTGACTTCAGCGTCCTGGATGATGATGTCGTTGGATGGGTCGCGGCCGATAGTCAGCTTGGGAGCGCGCAGCACGAAGGTCTCGCCAGGGCGGTAGCCGCTGGTGACCACCAGAGCCGGCGGCAGCGTAGGCCGTGGGCCAGCCTGAGGCGTGGGGCTGATCTGGGCATCGGCCTGCCTCATCTCGCTGTCGGAGGAGCCGCGCTCATACTCCAGCGTGATGGTCTCGCCGAGTTCGATGACGTTACCCGACCGCAGCACCCAGCCGCTCTTCACG
Source organism: Anaerolineae bacterium (assembly GCA_034431625.1). GTDB lineage: Bacteria > Chloroflexota > Anaerolineae > Aggregatilineales > Phototrophicaceae > CFX2. The sequence continues at coordinate 111,564 of DAOUCY010000163.1, forward strand.
CGCTGGCCACTGACGAAAGTCCCTCGCGCTGAATTTAGGTCGTGCACTTCATAATCGGCCATGACGCGGATGAGGCGGCAGTGTTCGCGGCTGACATCGTTGTCCTGGATAACGATGGCATTCTTCAAGCCGCTGCCAATCGTCACGACATCGTTCGTGAGGTCGAAGACTTTGCCGGGGTTGGGGCCGCGCCGCATGATGAGACGAGACATAAGCTGATCTGCCTAATAAACGCGCAATAATCACGTATTCATCTTAGCAGAAGTTTTCCCGAAGAAAGTAAAAAGTATTTGAATTGGCGGCTGCCAACCGGGCAAACGGCGGGTCAGAACCGGTTGGCAGGCAGATGGAGAGCGGAAAAAGAGGGCATCCCCGCTTACAAGGGGCGGGGATGAGCGGATCAGTTCAGTTTGCTGACGAGGTTCTCGACAAACTCCTCATCAAGGAACGAGCCTTTTTGCAGCAGCATGTCGATCTGGCCGCTGAGACGGGCGCGTTCCTGGACGGTCAGTTCTTTGGCAGTGACGACCACGATGGGAATGCGCGACATCTTCTTATCCGATTTCATGGTCTCGATCACCTGGAAGCCGTCCACGTCCGGCATCATCAGGTCGGTGATGACCATATCAGGATGAGTGCTGCGGATGATCTCGATGCCTTGCGCGCCGTTTTCGGCAATCTGGATGTCGTAGGTTCCCTGCGCTTGAAGGATACGCTGGATCAGGCGGGCAGCGTCACCGTTGTCTTCGATGATGACAATGCGGCGCACCTGCGATTCGACCTGCTGGAGGGCGGAGAGCAGCCCTTCTTCCGGCAGGGCTGGGACTTTATTCTGCTCGCTGAGATCAACCGAGTGCTGCCACTGCTCGCCGAGGATGTGCTTCTCGACGCTCATAGTGTGGCCGGTGCAGTTCACTACGACCACATCATCCGGTTTGATGACACGCTCGCGCACCATACGGATCAACCCGGCGAAGGTGACGGCGGTGGCCGGCTCAACCGAGATGCCATCCGTCCGCGCCAGAATCACCGTAGCGGTGAAGGCTTCCTCATCGGTTGCAGTGGTGAAGTACCCGCCGTGCCGGTGGACGTAATCGTAGAGCAGCTCATACGCGCGTCCAGGGTTGCCCGTCGCCAGCGTGGCAATGATGGTCTGCGGGTTGTCGATGGGCGTCGCGATGCGCTGGCCGCGCTGAAAGGCTTCAACCATCGGGGCGCAGCCGGCCGACTGGATGATGCCCATAGCGGGCATCTTGTCAATCAGCCCGAAGTCGAGCATCTCCTGAAAGCCTTTGCCAACGCCAATCGGTCCCATGCCGCCGCTGACCCCCTGGAGGAACCAATCGGGGGCACGCCAGCGCTGGCCGTCTTCCAGCTCGTCGCCCAACTGCTCGGCGATCTCGTAGGCCATGGTCTTCATGGCTTCGATGGCTGCCACGCTCTTGATGCCCCGGTCGAGGAAGATTCCTTTGGATTTGGCGAAGCGAGCGGCCAGTTCTTTGGTCTGGTCGTACGTTCCGGTGATCTTGATGACTTCCGCGCCGTAGAGGGCGGCTTCCCGCATTTTTTCGCCGGGCGTGAGGCTGGGGAAAAAGCCCCAAACCTTGATGCCGGCGCGGGCAGCATAGGCGGCGTAAGCAATCGCCACATTGCCTGTGCTGGGGACAACCAGTTCGGTAACCCCCATCTCTTTCAGTGCGGAGATGGCAACAGTAGCCTGGCGGTCTTTGAAGCTGCCGGTCGGCCCTTGGCGCTCATCTTTGATATACAGGTGCTTCAGGCCGAGGCTGGCCGCCAGTGCCTCCGACTTAATCAGTGGCGTGCCGCCTTCACCGAGGCTAACGATATTAGCCGAGTCGTAGATCGGCAGGACTTCCCGGTAGCGCCAGAGATTCGGCTTGCGGCGCTTGATGACCGGGAGCCAGTTCTGCACATCGATACGGGTCAAATCGTAGCGGGCTTCCAGGATATTCTCGCCGCAGGTGGGACAGCCCGCAACATGGCGATCCAGAGGGATACGGGTGTGGCAGTTGATACATTCCAGCATAATGCTGGGCTGACCATTGGGATGCACGGGGTCTAACAACGCTTACTCCTGAACAGGAAAAGAGGCGGAGGCACAAGCGATCTGTGCCCCAACCTTGACGTTTGAAATTGCTAACGCACTTGTCCTATCGTATCACAGAAGCGGCGAAATCAACGGACAAGATATTGGTGAATTCCGTCCAGAAAGGCCTGGTAGTTCTCCTGGCTCAGATCAGTCTTGTAGATGATCTGGACATCACCAAGCTTCTCCTGATCTTCCCGCCCGATCTGATCGGCTGTAACGATCATGATCGGGATGCGGGCTGTTTCGGGATTGGAGCGCAGCTCATTCAACACAGCGAAGCCATCCATACCCGGCATCCGCAGGTCGAGGATGATCAGATCAGGATGGCGCCGCGCGACCAGCGAGATTCCTTCTGCGCCGCTGTGGGCAGTGTAGATGCGGTACTTGCCGTTGGCTGCCAGCGCTTCCTCGACGATACGAGCGCTGCTGGGTTGGTCGTCGATAATCAGGACGCGCTCGATCTGCCCTGCTTCGGCGGCCTCGCGTACAACCTCGACCAATTGATTAGGCATGAACGGACGCTGGAGGAAAGCGAAAGCCCCGGCAGCAGCCGCGCGCGCCGCGCAGTCCTCCAGCGCAACGACAATAACCGGAATGTCCTGGGTGTCATCCCGCGCTTTCAGGCGGGAGAGAATATCCCAACTCGCGCCGCCGCCGAAGGCTGCGTCCATGACGATCAAAGTGGGGCGCAGCCCGCTCGCCATCGCTTCTGCTTCCAACGGGATCGAAGCAGCGAAGATGTCGAATCCTTCACGCTGGAGCGAGCGGCGGAAGTGATCGACCATATCAGGATTGTCCTCGATCAGCAGAATAGTGCGCTGCGAGGGCATCACCGGCAAATCTTGGGTCGTGCGGCGCTTATCGCGCGGCGGAGGCAACGGTTCCGGCGCGGCTGCCGGATGCGGTTGGGTCGCATTGTCCTCGCCGGTTGCGATCTTGAGGTCGATGGTGCGCCGCTTCAGATCTGCAGCGATCGAGGTCGGCGCATTCGAAGAGGTCTCTGCCGGAACTTCCTGGGAAGCGGATGCCGGAACCGGTTCGAGCGGCAGCATGATGCTGAAGGTTGAACCAACATCGACAGTCGAACGCACCTGCATCACGCCGCCCTGCATTTCGATCAGCGACTTGGCAATGGGCAGCCCCAGACCGGTGCCCCCAACGGTGCGCGTCAGCGAGGAGTCTACCTGCCGGAAGGCCTCGAACAGCAGCGGGATGTCCTTCTCGGCGATACCAATCCCAGTGTCGACCACATCGACACGGATCATTGAACGTTTGGTGGAAGGGTGGCTGTCTTGATACACCCGGATCGTGACCGAGCCTTCTTTGGTGAACTTGCAGGCATTCGAGACTAGGTTGAGCAGCACCTGACGAGTGCGGAATTCGTCGCCATAGGCTTTGGGCAAGCCCGGAGCCACTTCCAGGCGCATCTCGACCGGGCGATCTTTCACCAGGCCGATCCCAATCGAGCGGACGCCTTCGACCACCGGCTTGATATCGAAGTAATCGGGGTGCAGATCCATCTTGCCAGCGCTGATCTTGGCCTGGTCGAGGATGTCATTGATGAGGCCGAGCAGGTGCGTGCCGCTGTTGTAGATGGTGGTGAGGTCCTGCTCCTGCATCTCGGTGAGTGGGCCGTCGATGCCTTTCAAGATCACTCGGCTGAAGCCGATGATCGAATTGAGCGGCGTTCGCAGCTCATGGCTCATATTCGCCAAGAAGTCGCTCTTGATCTTGTCCAGTTCACGGAGCTGCTCGTTAGAACGCTGCACTTGGTCGAGCAGTCGGGTGTTCTGAACGATGGTCGAGAGGCTGTTGGTCAGCGTACCGAGCAGGTTAGCCGTTTCAGTGCTGTAGGCATCTAGACGGCTGCTTTCAATCGACATAACACCAACCATCTGGCTGCCAGCAATCAACGGCGCGGCAATGGCCGACCGCGCGTGCATGGAAATCGGCAGGTAACGCTTCTCCCGCTCGAGGTCCGGAATGATGAGGGTCTGGCCGCCCTCCGCGACGATGCTGAGGAAGTTGCTCTCGTCACCCTGGTAGACTTCGGAAATTTCCGAGAGGGGCTGCTCCGTGCCGGAAGCCGCCGCCGCGCGGAGGAGAGTGTGTGTCTCGCCAAAGTGATCGGTGTATTCCTCGTTCAGGTAGATGCAAACGTTGAGCGCATCCAGCGACTCGCGCACCAGATCGGTAACCGACTGCAAGGCTTCCGCCAGCGGACGGTCGGCGGCGGACGCCGTTGTGGTCACGTTGAAGAGGAAGCTCATCTCGCGGGCGCGGTTCTGTGACTGCTCGAACAGGCGGGCGTTATCCAGCGCAACAGAAATCTGCGACGCCAGCGTGGTCAAAACTCTCAGGTCTTCTTCCGAGAAGGCGTTGGGAACATTGGACTGCACGTCCAGCGCGCCGATGACCCGATCCTGAATCATGAGCGGGAGCGCCATTTCCGAGCGCGTCAGCGGCAGGAAGGGGTTCGGGCGGTGAACGACGCTGGCATCAGCAGTATCCAACGCGATGGCCGGCTGGCCGGTGGCCGTCACCTGACCGATCACGCTCTTGGAGCCTTTTTCCAGCTTGTGATGGATTTCGAGGAGCTGGCGCCCTGGCTCGCCGGTGCTGGCAACCAGTTCGGCATAGCGATCCGAACGGTCCATCAAGAAGATCTGAACATGATCGTATTTGAAGGTGTCGCGGATCAGATCGACCAGACGCGGTAGAAGCTCGTTGATGTCGAGGATGGAGCTGGCAATCTGGTTGACCTGCGCCGAAGTTTCCAACTGGCGGGCGCGCCGTTCCGCCTGTTCGAGCAGACGCGCCGCTTCCATCGAGAGCGAAGCCTGTTCACCGAAAGACTGGTAAATACGACGGTCACGCTCGCTGAAGTTGGACACCTCGTCGGAGACCATCCACAGCACGCCGAGCGACCGCTGAGCTGTCTTCAGCGGGACGACTGCCATCGAACGCACCTCGAAGCTTTCTAAGCCCACGCGTTCCATCGGGTCAATTTCGAGGGCTTCATCCAGGATGTCGTTGTACATCAGCAGTTCCGGTGAGGTGATCTGTGACCAGGCCGGGAACTGTTCCGCATTCAGCGTCACGCCGAGCAGGTTGATGCCGGAGAAACCTTCGCGCTGCCAGCCGCCCATCACCAGCAAGTCTGCGCCGGGGCGATCCATGGTGGGTAGCGCCAGATACGCCTGAGACAGGCTGGGGAACTTGAGGTTCTCCACCGCCGCCATGAGGATGTCCTGCGGGGAATTGACCCGCGCCAGCGCTCGGCTGGAGAAGAACAGGGTCGAGGCTTCTTCAAAAGCGGCTTCCGTCCGCAGCAGCAGGTTGCGGTTATCGATGGCGACAGCAGTGTTATCGGCCAGGGTGGCGATGAAGCGTTCGTTTTCGCTGGTGAAGTTCACCGTGCGGTCGAACAGCACGACGATCCACCCCTGGACGATATCGCGCGTGTGCATCGGGACGCAGGTCAGGGCACGAATCCCCTGAGCTTTGAGGGCTTCCAACACGGGTTCGTCCAGCCGAGAGGTCCAATCGAGATTGCCGATGTAGACCGGTTCATCGAGGAAGAGATCATGGGGAAGATCGAAGGTTTCCAGCGCCTCAAAACCACGAACGGGTTCCAAGTAGCCGGTCAATTCATTCAGCAGGACGATGTATCCGTTCATCGGTTCCAGAATAGCAAGCTGCCCAATCGCCGAATCCAGCGCTTCGTCCACAGTGCTCGCTTCGGACAGGGCGCGGGTCGCTTCATAGAGGGCAATCTGTTCGCGCAGGCTGTTCTGGAGGGTGCTTTCCAGCCCGCGCAGGTTGCTCACGTCCTGGAGCGAAGCGATGATCGAGGTGATCCCGCCGCGACCATCGCTGATTGGGGCCGCACTCATGAGCAGGTCGGTCTGGCCGCCCTGTCCCATCACCACCACATCGTCAGCGACAGCTGGTTCGCCGGTGGCGGCGGTGATGAAGATCGGCAGTTCCTCATCAGGGTATTCGGCATCCGTCCCAGCACGCATCAGCTCGTAATCCGCCACCCGGAACGGAGCCGTCAGGTCGACCGGACGGCCGAGGAGTTCTTCTGCGCGGGCATTCGCCTGGATCGGGATCAAGGTGCGGGCATCCAAGACGATGACGCCGGTCGGCATCGTTTCCAGCATCGAGCGCAGGTATTGGCGCTCGTTTTCGGCGGCGTCAAACAGGGAGCGGTTTTCCAGTGCCACGCCAATCTGGGCGGTCAGGGTGCGGATGAGCTGCTCATCGGCTTCGTCGAGATCCGCCTCTTCCAGATTGCGACCCATGAGCAGAGCGCCAACCACCTTGCCGCCGGCATGGATTGGCGCGGCAATATGCTTGCCAAACAGCGCCTGAGACTCTGGCGAATTGTCGGCAAAGGCAGGATAGCGCGAGGGATCATTGACGAGCAGCAGCTTGTCCATCCGCACGGCGTCGATGATCGAGTGGGTGCTGTCGAGCATGCTGTAGTAGAAACGCCCGGTGACTTCAAACATACCGCTGGGTGAATACCGCGTTACCAGATCGAGGCGCTCCGGATCTTCCGCGTTGACGAGCATCAACATCCAGATGTCATACGAGGCGGCGGCTGCGACGCGCTCGAAGGCCGCGCGCACAGTCTGTTCAAAGTCCGCGCCAACCCGCGAAGCCAACTGGCCGACTTCGGCCAACACCAGCGCGCGCTGCGCTTCGGTCTGTGCTTCTTCAAAGAGCAGGCGGTTATCGACGGCGATGGCAACTTGGTCGGCCACAGCCTGAACGAAGCGGATGTACTGCTCACTAAACGCCTGGGGTTGGTCGGCTTCCACCAGCAGCACACCGAGCCAGTTCTGCTGTGATCGCAGCGGCGCGGCGATTACCCCGGCCGTGCCCCACTCGGCAAAATGGCGATCCACTGCGCCGGACGAGCCGCCAGCCAGCGTATCAAGGACGCTGATCTCACTGTGACTCCCGATCCAGATTCCCAGGTCGGTGTGACGCGCATCCAGGCGTGTATTCACCGGCAGCCAGGACTGCGCCTGATCGTCGCGCTGCCACTGGTAAGCCGCTTCCAAGAACTGCGGGTGGATCACCCGTTCCGGCCCGGCCAGCAGCACGGTCAAGCGGCTGAGCGCCTGTGTAGGCTGAGAGAGGTGTTCGGCAGCGGCTGCATAGACCGCCTGCAAATCCTGGGCGCTGTTGATGGCGCGGCTGGCGGAATACAGGCGGGTGGTTTCATCCAGCGCCATGGATGTCTGGTCGAGAAGGCGCTGATTTTCCAGCACCGTGCTCATCTGACCGGAAAGCGCTTTGTAGATGTCGTAGTCTTCCACGGTCAGCGCGCCGGGCTTGTGCCCCTCGACGCGGAAGAGGGCAATTGGCTGGCCGGCGCTGAACATCGGGAAGATGGTCTCGAAGCCAACAATCGTGGCTGTGAAGTGCGTATCCCGCAGACGCAGCAGCGGGTGATCTTTCACCGAGAAAGGCTGCGTCTTCACATCATTGTAAACAATCCCATTGCGCGACCGGGCTACACCCCGCAGCACGGTTGGCCACCCAAGTTCGTCGAGCGGCCCTTCCAGAATGCCTAACTCGAAGTCCAGGTCTTCATCCTTGTTGGCAGCCAGCGCTGCGCGGATGAGTTCATCAGGACTCTGCGCGGTATTGATCAGACGGCTGGCAGCATACAGGCGCTCGATCTGGTCGAGTGTCATCTCCGTCTGGCGGATCAGCAGGCGGTTATCGACCGTGACGCCGACCTGGTCGATCAAGGCGTTATACAGGCGACCTTCGATTTCACTGAACTGGTGCGCATCACCAAACAGCATAGTCAGGACGCCGCGCCAGCGGCCGCGCACGTTGAACGGGACGAAGACCGCTCCGCGCCCGCCAAGATGTTCCAGGTTCTCCCGCAGCGGGGCGTCCAGCCGCTTGTCGCGGGTCATATCGTTGACCACCCGCACCTGGCCGTTTTGCAGCCCCTGCAAGAAAGGTGACACGGCGTAGTGCAGGGTGATCTGCCCAACGCCATCGACCGTTTCGGGAGTGACTCCATCGGCAGACCAAGACGCAGTCAGGTCGAGCCACTCGCGCTCATCATCAGCCACACCTTCATCAAACATCCAGATTTGACCGCTGACTGCATCCGGCGCAACCCAGTCGGCCACCGCGCGGATCACATCGGCCAGTTCGGTCGCTTCGCTCAACTGGCGGTTCAACTGGTACAGCGCCGAGGTCACCGCCAGGCTGCTCTGGGTCTCATGGAACAAGCGGGCGCTTTCAATCGCCAGACCGACGCGGTCGGCAACCGCGCGCAGCACCGCGTGGTCGTTCTGGGTGAAGGGGATGCCTTCCGGGGCCGCCGCCGCTATCGTACCGATGACCTGACCGCGCACCGTGATCGGCGCGCTGATTGCGGCGATATCACCTTCGGGATCGCCAGCAGTCTGCTCGACCTGTGCCAGGTTATAGCGGTAGGTTTCGCTCAACCCAAAGCGAGTCTCCGCGCTTTCCCAGGCTTGGCGAGCCTGCTCGCGGCTGGCTGCTTCAGCGCGGAATATCTGATTCTGCACTTCAGCCAATTGGCGGGCCTTGTACAAGGCGATAGCGAGTTGGTCGGCCAGCATCTGCAGCAGATGCACATCCTCATAACTCAGGCTGCGCGGCGCTTCGGATTGCAGGACAAACGCGCCCATCAGGGTTCCCCCCACACGCAGCGGCAGCCCCACCAGCGCGCGGATAGAATCGACGAACGGTTCCAGCGAGACTACGACATGTTCCTGGCCGAGTCGGTCCGGGATGACCACAGCCTGCTGTGCCCGCACCACTTCCGCGACAATACTGGTTCCGTCTGTGGGCACGGCCGTGCCGCGCCGCGGCAGCCAGATGTCATTCTGAGCATAGCTGTAGGCCAGCGTCCCACTTAGTCCCACATCGTCGAACAGGAACACCAATCCCTGGTCGAACTGGAAAGCGGCGCAAATCCGCTCCAGGACGGGCTGAACCATCTGGCCGGTATCAGCCGCAGCGGTGATTTGCCGGCTGATCCGAGCCGCGTTCTCCATCCGGCTGCGCTGTGTAGCGATCTGGCTGTCCAGATTGGAGGACAAATCGGCCAGCCGCCGCGAAATGCGCTCGAACGACTGGTTCAGAACGCCGATCTCATCTTCGCTGGCTCTGGTGTAAATCCCCGATTCAAGTGTTCCGGTGGCAAGCTGCCGCGCCATCGCGCTGGCCGTCTTGAGGGGTTCCAGCGTCGTCCGAATCTGATTGGCTGTGATTTGGAACAGCACCCAGCCAACGGCCATGGTCAGTCCCAAAATCACCAGCGAGCCGACTACGATCCGCCCAAACAGGTGTGCAAACGCTTCAACGTAGACTAAACGCCAGGGCATGTCGGCTACGTCAGCATTTTCGATGAACACGCCGGAGACAAGCTGGTCGCCCATCCACTGCGTGGTGAAGTCGCTGAGCTGGCTGTGCAATTCCCGCGCGAGTTCGGGTTCAAGAGTATCAATCGTCGCATTAGCTCGCGCGGAGTCCACGCGGTTGCTATCCAGCAGATAGTGACCAGCTTGATTGATCAACAACCAGCGTTCGCCTTCTAGATTCGTGGAATTATCCACTGCGCTTAGGATAGCGTCTGCATCAATCACCACGCGAATTGTGCCGATCACCAGCCAGCCATTGGCATCGGTAACAGGCGCATAAGCAGTGAGGATGCCATCGTCAGCTATTGCCTGAATTGGAGTGAGCACGACGCTCTTCGTCGCAGTACTTTCGGCCAGATACGGATCATCCGCCAATGCATTTCGCTGGGGGGCGAAGCTCGATCTCAGCACACCGTTGACCTGCTCGACCTGTGTCCAGATCGTCCCACCAGGAGTCACAAAGCTGATCTCCCGGTACAGGTCGATCCGCTCCCCGGCTACATCCAGCAGTTCGCGCATCAGGCTGGTTTGGGCCGCCGGCGCAACGCGGAAGCTGTAAATATCCTGGTTGCTGGCGACGAAAGCCGTGTTCAGCGTTTCATTTTGACGCGCTACACTGATCGCATCATCAATCACCTGGCTGACAACCGCGTCGATCTGGGCCGAGCGCACCAACAGTTTCTCCCGATGCTCGGCCTGGAGTTGCTGCCAGAGTCTGTCCTGATAGACCAGGATAACGACAGCCACAACCAAAAGGGAAACCAATAGAAATACTCGTCGAGTCCGCCGCAGCACGATCTGATCCAGTGTGCGCTCCGGGGTTGGGGACAGGCCTTGTTTCGTATTCATCAAGCGTGTCTCTTCCCTGTGTCCAATTCCAGATGGACGGCTCATTCCTGACCTTGCAGTGTTTTTGACGGGATCGCTTTGGCGCTGCCGCCGTTCGACGATGGGGCAGGTTTTTCGTCCGGCGTCAGACGGTGCAGCCGGATGCTCACCTGCGGCGCGCGCAGCGCCTGGCCGACTTCACGCGCGGCCGTCTGCAGAATCTCGCTGATCTCGGTCTGCGGTGTCAGCCGGGCGCTGATGGCATTGACGACGCGCTCGCGTTCGGCATTTCGGCGGCTCTCTTGGATCAGACGGGCGTTATCCAGCGAAATCGCCAGACGTCCAGCCAGCTCCTGCGCCAGTTGGAGTTTGTTCTCGTTCAGCTCCGCGCTGGGAATTTCCCATTCGACAGCCCCCAGAATCTGCCCACGCAGTTGGATCGGGACGGCAACCGGTGTCGTGCCGTGACCGGTCGGTTCGCCAATCACAATCCGGGATTCCTCAACTGCGCGGCGGCGCAGCTCGGAAAGATCTTCGCCAGTGACGCGCCCCGACTGGCTGGAAAGCTCCTGCCGGCGCTGCCCATAAATGAATTCCTGCCAGGCGCGAATAGTGGCTTGGCGGTTGGCCCGGTCGATTTCTTCGACCCGCTGCATCGATTCCTGGTACAGGCGGGCGTTCTCGATACCGACAGCAACCTGGTCAGCCAGCGTCTGGAGAATGCTGATCTCATCCTCGTCGAACGGGTTGACCTGCTTGCTCTGCACATCCAACGCGCCGATGACACGGCTGCCGATCCGCAGAGGGATTGCCATCTCGGCGCGGGTTTCCGGCAGGAATTCGTTGGGACTGTGGATCGGGCTGGCAGCCGTGTTCCGCACCAGAATACGCTCGCCCTGCCCTGTCGCCTGTCCGATGACGCTGACGCTGCCGACGGTCAGCGCATGGCCGCGCAGCAGCAGCAGTTGGCCGGCTTGCCCCGTGCTCGCGCGCAGCACCGCCCGGCGTCCGTCGGCATCCACCAGGAAAATCTGCGCATGGTAGATCGACGGAAATTTCTCGACGATCAGTTCAACGACCTGATCAAGCAGGTTCTGGAGGTTGCGCTGCGTGGCCGTCACGCGGCTGACATCCTGCGTCGCGCTGATGTCGCGAGCGCGGGCAGCAATACGTGCTTCCAGATCGGCAATCAAGGTCTGCATCTGCGCCCGCAGATCGACGAAAGCGGCGCTGAGTTCGCCGATCTCATCCGCGCGCTGCGCTGGCGGGACCGGTTGGCCGTAGTCGCCGCGGGCTGCCCCCTGTACAGCCTGGCGCAGAGTCGTCAGCGGGCGGGTGATTGACTGGTGGAAGAAAGCCACCAGCACCGCCACGATGCTCAATAGGCCCAACCCAACCACGAACAGCCGTGTGCCGCCGAATCCGCTCAGGAGCGACCGGCTTAGCCCCTTCATCGGCACTTCGACGACATAGGCAAAGAGCGCCTGTGTCCGGTTGGTTGGGTCTGGAATAGGAGCATAGAAGCCCAGAACCTCGCCAGGATCAGTGCCAAGGGTGTACTGCGAAAGGCCGCTCTGCCCCTCAAAGGCACGATCTATGGCAGTCCCGTAGCTCAACGAACGTTCTACCGCCGCATCGAATTCGGCTAGGTTGAAGCGAATGGGACGCTCGCCGCCGGTGATGAGATAGCTGTAGTAGGGAATCTGACCGGCGCTCATCGGCCGTCCTTCTGGCTGTAGGATCGTCAGATTATCCGAAACCAGGTTATCCAGAAAGACAGCATTATTGAGGGTTGCTATCACAAAGCCCAGCACGTCGCCCACATCACTGCGGATCGCATACGAGAACTCGACCACCGGTGCGCTGTTGTCCTCATAGGCCAGTGCACTTTGGAAGCGGCCTTGCAGCAGGGCATTCCGCGCGTGTTCGAACATCTGCCGGTTATTGGAGCTGACGTTCTGAATCTGGCCGCCGATGTTGGCGGCGCTGGCTTCAAGGTTGCCATTAGCATCAACCAGCCGCAGGCGCACAATAGGGTCGGTAACGGCCAGCACTTCCTGAAACTGCGAGGATACCCTCAACACAGAACTGCCGGAAGGATTGTCCGACTGGAGCAGCGTGACAAGTGCGCCATCAGAAGCCACTTGACTCAGACTTCCAAGAACCTGATTCATCCGATTCTGGATGTCCCCGACACGGTGAGAACCGTCTTGATTGAGATCGGCTCGCAGCGCTTCAACGCCGGCAGTCTGGAACAGGTTTTGGCTGATGATCCCGATGACCAGGGCAGGGATGAGCAGCGCCGTAAGAAAGGCCGCCGAGAACTTCGCCGCCAAAGGCCAATCAGAGAACCGGAGGATGCGGACAATGGCGTTCATGCCTGGGTCACCTCCTGGATGGTCTCGGCAAGGGGTTCGGCCAGCGTCTGCGGCTGGAGGTAAATCTGGGTGCGGACTGCGCCCAACGCCTCATTAAACTGTTCTGCAGCAAGATTGAGTACCGACAGCACATCAGACGTGCCGATCAGTGCTCCACCCAAGCGGCTGGCCGTGCGCTCCCGTTCGGCGAGCGCCTGACTCTGCTCGAACAGGCGCGTGTTCTCCAGCGCCAGCGCCAGACGTTCCGCCACAATCCGCGCCATATCAATCTGCCGATCGTTGAGCGCCTGTCCACGTGGAATGGTGAAGGACATCGCGCCCAAGTTTTGGTCGCGGATGCGGATCGGCACGTGGACGAACTGGGTATCCCCCTGCATTTCGACCTGAAGTTTGCCGGTACGCAGCACTGCCATCATATTCTCCGGCAGATCACTGGCCGGGACTGGCTTGACACCGCCAGCTTCGATGTCATAGCCCAGCGCGTTCTGTCCGCGCCCGGCCACGTACTGACCCCATACTTGATGGAGCGTCTGCCGTTCACGGCGAACATACTGTTCAAGCTGCCCTTGCAGCACACGGACAAGTTCCTGCTGATCTTGGGCGATGCGTTCCAGTTCGGCCATGCGCTTGACCCGCGCCAGCGCCAGCGCTAGTTTCTCGGCCAGCAGATCAAACGCCACCCGCTCAACTTGAGTAAAAGGCTTGCGCCCCTGTACGTCCAGCACGCCGAGGACCTGGCCTTGATGCGCCACCGGGATAGCCGCGCAGTAGCGCGCTGTTTCCGCCAGATGGCTGCGCCGCTCAACCGGATCGGCGTCAGACGCCAGCACGGTCTTTCCGAGCCGTCCAGCCTCGACCAAGATATTTTCGTCGTTCACGGGCAGGCTGCGCCGCAGCATGCGATCCAGACGATCCGGCGTGGTCGTCAGGATGCGTTTGAGGCTGCCATCGGCATCCTTGAGGTAAAACTCCACGCTCAAACCTGCCAGATTCTGCTGAGCAACGGTCACTGCATGGGTTATCACATCCAGTTCATCTGTCCGGCTGTAGAGGCTGCCCGCCAGCCGCGTGAGCCATTCTCGCTGATGAATCTCGTCTAGAGCTGTGTAGGCGATCCGTTCCAACCGGCCGCTGAAGACCTGGGCAAAAATGAAGGCCGCCGCGGTGATCGAGATGACGATGACGGCATCAAGGGTCACCCTTTCGCTCGGCACGAACGAAACCGGCGTGACGTTCCCCAATTGGTCGAGGATCGCACCTGCTGCGATCCCCAGCACCACCAGCAGCACCAGAGCGATGCCGCGCCGCCCCAGTAGCGCGCTGGCCGCGATCATCGGCAGCAGAACGACCATGCTGTGCGTCCCGCTGATCCCGCTGTTCTCATACGAACCAAATATCAGGGTCATGTGCACCGCGGCCAGCAGCATACCGATGAATAGCGCAGTAGCAGCCCGGAGGCGCTGGGTTTGGATCAACCAGATAGCCGCCGCGCTTACCACCAGGACAATCACCGGGATAAGGCCAATCTGCTCTACATCCTGCAAAGTGCGGGTTTGGGTCAGGGCCAGCACCGCGGCCACGACCAACCAGGCCACCCCCAGCAAGAATACACCCACGCTCATCCATGTCAGCGCGCGTGCCCGCTGCGCATCCAGCGGATCCGCATAGAGTTGGTTGAGCCGGTCGTAGCTTTCGCGAAAGCGTGTAATCATGCGTGTCCATCTCCGTTGGCGCTGACCAGCGGCGCCACGCTCAGGCGGATAGCGCTGTGCGTCGCCCCCAGCGACCGCCCCAATTCCTCAATCGTCATCTGGAGCAGTTCATCGACGCCGGCAGCCGTCTGGAAGCGGGCGATGATCTCGTTGATGCGCTGTTCTCGTGCCGTCGCTTCCTGAGACTCCTCGAATAGCCGCGCCTTATCCAGGCTGATTGCCAGACGCTGCGCAATGGCGTTCACCATTTCCAGCACTTCCACGTCCTGGCTTTGATCCGAGGATTCCACCTCCACCGCACCGATCACCTCACCGCCGATCATCAGCGGCACAGCCAACACCCGCTGGCCGTCCTTTTCTTCGATAATCGCATGGCGCTCCTCGGTCGCCCGACTGAGTGTCTCCGTCCAGGGCACATCACCCACAATCACCTGGTTGTCCAGCGCAACGCCGCTGGGACTCTGGCGGCGGCTCAGATAATCCACCCAACCAGCTCCGGTAAGCTGTTGGTTCAAACGGCGAATTTCGCGCAAGTTCGCTTCTGATTCCACATACAGCCGCTGGCTTTCGCGGGCAGCCTGCTGCTGCGCTTCGAATGAACGGGCATTCCGGATGGTTGTAGCTAGGATGCTCGCCAGCACCTCGAATATGCGAATCGATCCCTCCGTAAAGGAGTCACCCCGGTCACTCTGGATATCCAGCGCCCCGATCACCTCGTCGCCATCCATCAGCGGCAGCGCCAGCTCCTGCCGGGTATTCGGCAGCAGCTCATTGCGGTAGTAGCCGCTCTCGCCGCTCCGCGCGATCACCGCCGTCTTGGTGGCGGTTGTCCGCCCGATGACGCTGTTCGAGCCAACCGGCAGACTGTGATGCCGTTCGAGCAGCTTCTGCCCCACCGCGCCGGTGCTGGCCGCCAGCACAGCGTTCTCGTGCAAGTCATCCAGCAGAAAGACCTGCACATGATAGAAACCGAATTTTTCGCGGATGAGATTCACCGCATTTGGCAGCAGTTCTTTGAGTTCGAGGTAGCGGGCCAACTGCTGAACTGTCTCTGCCGCCGCTTGCAGCAGCCGTGCGTTCTGAGACGCGTTCTGGACCGCTTCATTGGTCTTGCCGATGAAGTACCGGATCGTGAAGCTGACGATACCCAGTGTAATGAGGAGAATCGCTGCATGATAGGCCTCTGTAGAGACGCCTCCACTGGTATTCCGAGCAGCCGACTGCACCATAACCACGAAGGGATTGGCAAAGACAATCAGATTCCCCAGCACATAGGACACATTGCCAAACATCACCGATGCAGTGACAATCGCCAGCGTGCCCATCAGCGGCATCAGGTCCCACACCATGTACCCGATCACGATCAAGCCAGCCGTCATGATGAACGCTGGCAAAATCAGGTATCCACGCCGCACGATGAAATAAAGCGCCATCCCAATCGTGACGAAAGCGATCGACGCAAACGTGCTTCGGGGATTGCGGATCGTAACCCCAACGAACGCTCCCACGAGTCCGCTTGCAGTCAGGAGAGTGACCAGCGTCAGCATGTACCGTGTGCGCAGGCGCGTCATCACATCCAGGCTGGTCTGTTTGGTCAAGAGGGACTGCTGCATCATTCGGCTTTCCCTCCATTGCGGCTCGGATGAGTTTGCCCATCCGGCTTCCCTAAGCGGATGGCAACCCGCTCGGCTTTTAACACGTCTTTCAGGCTCCGCGCCGCTGTGGTCAGCGTCATCTCGACGCTGGTGGTCGTTTGCAGCCGCGTAGCAATCTCGTTGACCAGTGCCTCCCGTTGAGCGATCCGCTGGCTGGACTCGAACAGCCGGTTCGTCTCCGCCGCCAGCCCAAACTGTTCGCTGACTTCTTCCAGCAGCGACAGGTCTTCCGGCAAAAGTGCATTCTGCTCGTCCAGCTCAAACTCCATCGCCCCGATCACCTGGCCACGCACTCGCAGCGGAACTGCCACCACCCGCCGGTCTCCCGTTCGCTCCAGCACCGTTTCATTCTGGCGAACCGCCTGCTGGAGCGCCGGCGTCCATGGCGATTCAGGAACCGGCGTGCCGTCGGCGAAGTTCACCGTCAGCGCCAGCGCTTGAGCCTGCCGGGTCAGATACTCGTTCCAGGCTTGTCCGGTCAGCCGCTGGTTCAGCCGCTCAACTTCTTCGGCGGTCTGCTGGGCGCGTTGGGCCAGTCGCTGGTTCTCTTCGATCTGTTTGCGCGTTTCCTCGTACAGCCGCGCATTATCGATGGCAATAGCGATATGATCCGCCAGCGATTGGAAGATCGGAATGTCCTCCTGCTCAAAAGCGTTCCACTGTTTGCTCTGCAGGTCCAGCGCCCCAATCACGCGGTCCCCCAACCGCAGCGGAAAGGCCGCTTCCGCTGCCGTCTCTGGCAGAAATTCATTGCGGCGGTGGATGCTGCTGTCGTCCAATCCAACGCGGGCGATCAATGCCGTATCCCGCGAGGTGACCTGTCCGATCACGCTCTTGGTTCCAACACCAAGCTGGTGCTTGCGTTCCAGCAGCAGCCGCCCAACCTCGCCCGTGCTGGCGACCAGCTTGGCCTGGTGTGTATCCTCATCGATCAGGAACACCTGAGCATGGTAGATCAACGGGTAGCTGAGGATAATTTCTTCGACCGTCTTATCGAGAACTTCTTGCAGCGATGCGCGCCGAGCGATGCGCTGTGCCACCTGGGTGGTAATCTGCGCCAGACTGAGACGGTCATGCCGTTCGGTCGCCGCCGCCTCAACCCGGCTCAAGCGCAGGAAGCGCAGTGAAAGCGCCGCTGTGCCCGCCGTCAGCAGCAGCATGAACACGCCGACCACGAATACCGTACTTGAGGAATAGCTGGCTGGTTCAGGCATCACCCCGCGGTAAGCCAGCGCCAGAATCCCGCTGGATAGCAGCGTTCCCAGCACCAGCCCCGTCAGGTCCAGCAGCATGCTCCCCACGAAAATCAGCAGCGGCAGCAGCAGCGCCAGACTCGGTCCATACAGCCCGCTTGGAATCAGCAGCATCCCTATCCCCAACGTGCCGAAGAACATCAGCGTCACGCTGCCCAAACGCAGCCGTCCACTCCGCACCAGCAGAACGCTGATCATCTGGGCAAGGATCATGCTCACCAAAGCCAGCGCCGCGAACAGATCCCCCCCGATTGTCAAAAGGTAACTCCGGCCATCCGGTCTCTGCACCAGCAGCCTTGCCACCACTCCGGTGAGGATGACCATGCCCGCCAGCCAGTAAATCAATCGAGCGCGGGCTTGATCAAGCGGGTTCGTGTACCGGTCAAGCGGAAAAATGCGGGCGATCCATCGTTTCATGCTGGATTCACTCCGTCGTGGATTCCGAGTCTTCACTGCCGAACTCGTTTGAGAGCCGGATGCGCGCGCGCCGTGCGCCGAGCGCCTGGCCGAGTTCCTCGGCGGTGATACTCAACATACTCTGAACATCGAACTGGCGCTGAAGCCGCGTGGAAATGTCGTTGATGAGCGCCTCGTTGCGAGCGGCTCGCTGTGCCCGGCTGTACGCATCTTGGTTTTCCAGTGCATTGGCAAACTGGTTGACCATCTGCCCGAACAGCGCGACATCGTCCTGACTGTAAGCGTACGATTGGATGCTGCCCATGCTGACCATTCCCAAGACGCGCCCTCTGGCGATCATCGGAACCATCAGCCACGAACGCAGTGTCACTCCCGGATCAATCGGGTTGTTGAGCGCCCGCAGATCAGGCACATACATCGTCTCCCGTGATTCCCACACGCGCGCAACCAGCCCTTCAATCGGAACAACCGCGCCATTGGTAAGCGTGACGGCCGAGGCTTCGTTGTCTCGGTTGGCTGCCACTCGGAGTTGTTCCGTCCCTGCGTCGTACAGGCTGATGCTGACCTGGTTGACCGGCAGCATGCGGCTGCATTCTTCCAGCATCATCTCCAAAATGGTCTGCCGGTCGTAGCTCGTCTGCACCGATTGGCCGATCTCGGCGATCCGCTGAAGCTGGACGGCCCGCCGCTGCGCCTCATCCAGCAGGCGGATGTTTTGCAGTGCCGTGCCCATCAGCGAACACACCGTCTGCGCCAGATCGATCATTTCCGGCGTAAAGACATAACCTTCATGGTAGAAGTCGAAGCCAATCGAGCCGATCACACGGTTGTGCACCACCAGCGGAATCAGCAGCGCCGCCTTGACCCCCGCCGCTTGCAGCGGAGCGCGCTGCACATCGTCGAATCGCTCATCGGTATCCACACTCTGGATGACCACCGGCCCGTGAGCACTCCCGACCAGCTCAAAAACCGGATTACCTGCAACCGGGAAACTGGACAGTCCAGCCACGCCGCGCGAGGGATATTCGCTGGCAACGACCGCCGTCGCCCCCGAGGGATCAATCAGCGCCACGCCGCAGTGATCCACCTGGAGCAGATCATACAGACCCCGCGTGCCCACATCCAGCAGGGTTCGTTCGTCCAGCGCAGCGCTGATCGCCTGTTCCAACTGGCTGATCTTCTGGAGAGTCTCGACGCGCTGCGCCAGTTGGAAGGCCGTATTCTGGGCATTCTGCAGCAGCCGCAAGTTCTGGAGCGTTGCGTTCAACTGCCCGGTCACGATCAGGCCGATGTCGAGCATTTCCGCCTGGATCGTGCGGTTGCGGTCGTAAATATCCAGCCCCACCCCGCCGATCAGCGTCCCGCGTACAATAATCGGCATTAGTGCCAGCGAATGCGCCCCCAAATGCCGCAGCGCCTCGCGCGTCAGCGGTTCGATGCGCTCGTCGCGCTCCACATCCCAGATGACCAGCGGATCAGGCACTCGACGCTTCATTTCCTCCCAGATGGGGTTGTTGCTGGCATCAATGGGTGCACCCTCCGCGCCGTGTTTAGGGTATTCGGCCACCACATGCCCCAGGTTCGGATTATCAGAATCAATCAGCACAATGCCGCTGTGATCGATTCCCAGCAGCTTGACCAGCGTCTCAGTTGTCAGGTTGAGTAACGATTTTTCCTCCGTCATGCTGAGCATCTGGCCCATCAACAAATTGATGGCCCGAAGCCGGTTGACCTGCTGGTCAGCCCGGTCAGCGCTGATCTGCGTTTCGCGCAGCAGTTGGTGATTCTGCGCCACGATGCTTACTTGGTCGGCCACCGCCGCGTACAGCCGCTGCTGCCGCTCGTCGAAGCGCTGTGGCTGCCCAAACCCCACTGTAATCACATCCGTGACTTTGCCGCCGTCAAGGATCAGCAGGTCGATGGCGCTGCCGATTCCCTGGCTGCTCAGGATGCTGGCCGCCGGGTAGACTCCTACGGCATCCGCCACCGATTCGATCATGGTCATCGATGACCGCGCTGCGTTCCAGAATTCGACCATCTGTGCCACCCGCTCCGCACCTAGGCTGTCGCCTAGCGAGCTGCTCAGCACACGCTCTTCCCCGCCGTGGATGACCATATCAGTCACCAGATCAACAGGCTGTCCCGCGCGATAGATCACCCGCAGGTGGCTCAGCAACTGCGCGTCGGCAGCAGCGTGCGTCCGCAGCGCCCGCAGAATATCCAGCGTATCCTGCGCCGTCAGAATGCCCTGGTTGGTTTGGTAGAGCAGCCGCATCTCTTCGAGGCTTTGCTGCGTCGCCGCCAGCAGCATCCGGTTCTCCAGCGTAATCGCCAATTGGTCGGCCAATGCGCGAATATTATCGTGCTGCGCTGCGGCTAAAGGCTCACTGCTGCCCAGCGCCAGTACGCCCAGCAGACGCTCGCCGCTCCGCAGCCCGACGATGTTGGCAAACACAGCTCCCCGGTTATGCAGATAGGCTTGGCTGCCCTGCGGCAGAACATTCAGCGCCGCGCCCACGACCGGCAGCGACAGCACCGTCCCCTGACGCAGCGCTGGCAGCGCCTCCGCCGGCGCAGCCACCCCTTCTTCTGCCATGTCCAGCGCCGCAGCCCCGTCTCGGCTCGCCAGCGTGCGCGTCGTCAGTCGCGCCGAGGCCGCGCCAGATTCGACCGGCGCATCAAAGAGAGCCACCGCCAAACAATCGATCGACGCTGGCACCACATCCAGAATCGCCTGCGCCATCTCACCCTCGCTGTGCGCTTGAGTGATCGCCTGGTTAGTGTGAACCAGCCGCGCCGCCAGCGATTGGGCGCTCTGCGCGTCTTCCAGCAGCGTTCGCGCGTAGATCAGCGTGCTCATCTGGTCGCCCAAATTCATGAACGTGCTGATCTCGTCGGCGCTGAATGGCACAGCCGAGCGGCTCAAAATGCTCATCGAGGCCACCGGACGGCCGTCGATCCGCATGGGAATGTTCAGGAAGGTCTGGATGCCGTTGGCCTCAAACAGCGAATACAGTTCCGGGCTGATGTCCTGCGGCGTCAGATGCGACAGGTCGTTGAGCTGGTAGGGCTGCCCGGCCATCACCGACTCCTGAATCGGCCGAGCAACATGGTTCCATGGCAGTGTCGCCGCCTGATCCCACCGGAAAGCCCGGTCGCGGTTGGCGGTGACCAGCGTCTTCCAGCCTAACAGCGTCCCAGAAGCGTCGTGCACGAACTGGTTCAGGCTTAACAGTTGCCCCGGCTGCGGCAGCATGTGCCGGGCGACAACCGTCGCCATTTGCAGCAGGTCCATGCTGGCGTTCAGTTCCTCGAACGCCCGTGCCTGCCGCTCAATCAAATCCTGCCGGGCCGCCGATTCGACTGTCAGCCGTTTGACCTCGATCAGCGCACTCAGGTAATCCGCCACCGCCTGGTAGGCCACCATCCGCAGATCATCGACTGGCTCAAACGGCGCAGCGCTGCTTAATCCCAACACGCCGAAAGTCTTCCCCGCTAGCCGCAGCGGAATAGCCGCGAGACCGCGAATGCGGAAGCCAGTGAGCCACTGCCGGAAAGTCCGGCTGATATCCGGCTGCTCGTTCGTATCCAGCACAATTACCGGCATCGCTTCGTCCAGCACCACTGCCAGCGCGCCCAGATCAGCACGCCGCAGCCGGACGACCGCTTCTCCCTCGAAGGACTCCTCGCGGTTGGCCGAGGCAATCGTCCGCAGCCCGGAGAACTGGCCGTCTGGGTCGTACTCGGCCACGTTGACTGTCACAAACGCGCCTTCGCCGGTCAGCCAATGCCGCGCGATGACCGCAGCCATCTCCCGGAAGGTCGCGCATCCCGTCAGTTCGCTGATCGTCGCGGACTGGCGCTTCATCAATTCCACCAGCAAATCGGAGGCAGTTGGATGGCTCATAGACAGCTTTTCTCGACTACTGGTCTGAACGGCACACATCCCCAATGCAACGGCACAGGGACGCTGGAGCGTCCCTGCCTACCATCATATATGAATTTCAGAATGTGGATGCGTAAGATTGCTGCGAGAGGGTTGGAATGCTCAAACGCTCACTTCCACTCCCAAACTTCTTCGCCAGCCAGCAACCGCCGAATCTGAGACGGAAAGCGATCCGCATCCAGTGGTTTGCCCAGGAATCCATTAAAGCCGGCTTTCTTGGCACGGCGCATCTGTTCGTCGCTCGCCTCGGCTGTCACCGCACAGACGATGGTATCGCGCAGGCGGGCATGCGCGCGCACTTTCTGGAGCGCCTGGTAGCCGTCTTCATAGGGCAGGCGGATGTCCATCAGGATCAGATCGACCCGCGGCAGCGTATCCGCGAACTGGACGACCTGCCAGCCCGACGTTTTCCACTCGCAGCGCTGAACGCCCATGAACGCCAGCATCCGTGCAATCAGCACGAAATTCGGCACATTGTCTTCTACAACCAGCACATGGGCCTCACCAGGTTCAATCGGTACGCGCTGGCCTGGCTGGGAAAGTTGCGCTTCACTCATGACTGGCGGCTCCTGATGTACTGCATGATGTCATCGGCGATCCGATCTACATCGATGGGTTTACGAATATATCCGTCACATCCGGCGGCCAGCGTTTTCTCGCGGTCGCCTTCCATGGCATTCGCAGTCAGCGCCACGATCAGCGTATCTTGTAGTTCGGCCATCCCACGAATGTGGCGGGTAGCGGTCAAACCGTCCATGTCCGGCATACTGACATCCATCAGAATCAGATCGGGCCGGTTTCGCAGTGCCATCTCGATCCCAGTGCGGGCATTATCGGCTTCATCAACCTCAAATTCGTAATCGGACGCCATCAGAATACGTCGGATCAGCATCCGATTATCGCGGTTGTCTTCTATATATAGGATGCGTGGCATCACGCTTTCTCCTCACCATCCGCGTACCCATACCTCTGAAACGTGCTGGCAAAATTCATTGAATTCTACCAACAGCCTCAATTATAAAACAAGCAAACCCGATTGTTGAATGAAGATTGACGCAGTTACCGTCGCCCGTCAACCACTTTTCTGCTATGCTTGCCTGAGTGCGCGTGATACAGCCGCTTGCGGCAGTCCCCTACTAGTATATCAGAAAGGCGCGATTCGTATGGCAAAACGCTACAGCAGCCCCCCGGCGATGCAGATCGACCCCAACAAGAGCTATGTCGCCCACTTCAAAACCAGCCGGGGCGAGTTCGATATTCAGCTTCACGCCAAAGAAGCTCCCATCACCGTCAATAACTTCGTTTTCCTCGCGCGGGATGGCTTCTATGACGGGCTGAACTTCCACCGCGTCATTAAGAGTCCGCCTTTCATGATCCAGGGCGGCTGCCCAGAAGGCAGTGGGCGCGGCGGCCCCGGTTATAAATGGAACGACGAACCCTCAGCACTCAAGCTCAAGCACTCCGGCCCCGGTGTTCTCAGCATGGCCAACGCCGGCCCGAACACCAACGGCTCGCAGTTCTTCATCACCCATGTCGAAACCCCCTGGCTGGACGGCAAACATGCCGTCTTCGGCAAGGTGATCGGGAACGGCCAGACCATCGTCAACGCCATCGAGCAGGGCGACAAGATCGAATCCATCACCATCATCGAGAGCTAACCGCTTCCGGACGATCCAGGGGTACGCGCTGCGTACCCCGGTTCGACCAGTTGCCGCTAGGAGAGCCTCATGCAGATCCGCCTTGCCACCGCCATCGATGCCCGCACCATCGCCGAAGTGCATGTCGCCAGTTGGCGCACCACCTACGCCGGCCTCCTCCCGGATGAAGTCCTCGCCAACCTCTCCATTGAACGCCGCGAGACCTATTGGCGCGGCGAACTCACCCTGCCGGACAGTCCTCATTTCGTCTATGTCGCCGAATCCGGCAGCGGCCAAATTGTCGGCTTCGCCTCTGGCGGCCCGGAGCGTGACGGCCGTCCGCCCTATACTGGCGAACTCTACGCCATTTACCTGCTGGCTGAACATCAAGGCAAAGGAATTGGCCGGGCGCTCACCCGCGCCGTCGCCGAGCATCTCCGCAGCCAGGGGATGACTGCCATGCTTGTCTGGGTGCTGAAGGGCAACCCCGCCGCCCGCTTCTACGAAGCGCTGGGCGGCCAATACGTGGCCGAAAAGCCGCTCACCATCGGCGGCACTGAACAGATCGAGATCGCCTACGGCTGGCCCGATACTCGCATGATCTAGCTTCCCGCTGGATCGTCCATCGCACTCACCCCACGTCGAGCCGCACCATCACCGTGTCACCTTCCTCGATTCCTTCTGCTTTTCGGACGCTCGCTTTGATCGGCACCAGATAGACCTCATCTTTGGGAAACAGCGACGTCTGCCACTCGGTTTCGCCGATCCGTACCCGCACCGGAATCACGCCCCAACCGTATGTTACGAACGTCGATATCGCTTTCAGATCGCAGCTCTGCTCCGCCGGGACGGTGACGAAGTACCACGGGGCCGGCCCTTTCCAGAACCAGATTTCGCCGCTGAACTCAATACGCATGAGCACATCCATTTCACGAACAGGCTGGGGATACCACTCATCCGCCCCCATCCCCTGCACCTTATTGTATGTGGACTGCCGCGCTCTGCCGGCAAATCGCCTCACTATCCCCCGCTGACCAGCGCCTGCGTCCCCAACACCCCCAGCAGCACCCCGGCCGTCAGCACGACGCTCCAGGCCAGTGCCCCGGCCGTCAGCCACAGGAACAGGCGGCGCGGCGGCATATCCAGCGCCAGCCCGATCACCGCTCCGATCTGTGCCCCGACCGTCATCGGCGCGGCCAGCCCCAGCCCAACTAGCCCGTAGCGCCGCAGCGTCTCCTCCAGCCAACCGGCGGGCACAACCCGCTCACGGTCGCGCAGCACCCGCTGCAGCACCCACTCCCGGACGGTCCCGCCGAACAGCGCCACCAGCGCCGCCCCTGCTGCATAGCTCAGCGTCGTTGTAACGATCACCGTGACCGGAGCCAGCCCCAGCGCCAGCCCTGCCGGGACCGCCGGCCAGAACGAAAAGAATGCCAGCACGAAAATGCTGGCCACTTTCACCACCTCGCCTGCAACCCCCTCGGCCATGTTCGCCCGCCCCCTCTGCCTAAAAACACAAAGGGCGGTGTGATAACCGCCCTTGCTGCAATCCTGCTGATTCTGCTTACACCGCCGCCGCATCCAGCGGCTGCAGCAGATGTTCCCGCTCGCCCAACCACTTGATCGCCGAAAGCGCCGCCTTGCAGCCATCCCCCGCCGCGGTGATCGCCTGCCGGAACACGCTGTCATGGATTTCGCCTGCAGCGAATACCCCTTCAACGCTGGTCTGCATATGCGCATCGATCTTCATGTAGCCCGCTTCGTCCAGCTCAAGCTGTCCCTTGAACAGCCAACTGTTCGGGTCATACCCCACAAAGACAAACACCCCGTCAGTCGGCTTCTCGGTGACCTGCCCGGTCTTCAGGTCGCGCAGCATCACCGATTTGACCACGCCGTTCTCGTCGCCTTTGATCTCATCCACCACCGTGCTGTAGGTGAACTGAATCTTCGGGTTGGCTTTCGCCCGCGTCTGGAGTGCGGTGCTGGCCCGCAGTTCATCCCGCCGGTGGACGATGTTCACCGACCGGCCAAACTTCGTCAGGAAGATGCCTTCCTGCAGGGCCGAGTCGCCGCCGCCCACCACCGTGATGTCCTTGCCCCGGAAAAAGAACCCGTCGCACGTTGCGCAGTAGCTCACGCCACGCCCCACATACTGGCGTTCGCCCGGCACGCCCAGTTCGCGCGGATTCGCTCCGATGGTGATAATCACCGTGTCCGCCTGGTAGACATCGCCGCCGTCCGTCTTGAGCGTGAAGGGCGTGCCGTGGCTGAAGTCCACTTCGGTCACGCTCTCATACACCAACTGCGCCCCGAACCGCTCAGCCTGCGCCTTCATGTTCTCCACCAGTTCCGGGCCGGTCGTCCCGTTCGGAAAGCCGGGGAAATTCTCCACCTCATGCGTCGTCGAAATCTGCCCGCCCAGCGTCTTGCCAGTGAACACCACCGTGCTGAGCTGCGCCCGCGCCGTATACAGCGCCGCCGTCAATCCGGCCGGGCCGGAACCAATCACTGCTACCCGTTCGCGTTTCATTTGCATCCCTTCATCCTCAACTCGTGCGGTCGCGCGTGTGACCGCTTCTTCCCCCTGGCCTTGAACATACCCTCTTACGGAATGTCCTTATCCAGTTCCCCGCGCATCTCCGCCCGGAGGATGCACAGCAGCGCCTGCCACTCTTCGCGGCAGTCCCGGCAGCAGGCCAGGTGCGCCTCGACTTCCGGCCACAGGTCGTGCAGGCTCGCGCCCGCCGCTACCTTCTCCGCCAAGCATTCAAGCTGGCATCCGCACGATTCGCAGTCCAGCTCATCGTCTTGGTGCTTCAGGAAGATGTGCTCGACCAGTTTGCGCGCGGGTTCGTCATGCGGGTTCATCACGCACTTCCTAACCTAGAACACACTACTGTTATGGACGTGGACTCGGAAGACCTTCTTACTTGCGCCTACTCGTGGAACAGCTCCAGCATGTAGTCGGTCGAAAGTCCCTGGTTCTCCAGATGGCCGCGCAGTTTGCGCCGCGCGTCGTGCAGCAGCTTGTACAGCGCGTTGCGGTTCGTGCCCATCTGATCCGCCAGAATTTCCAGCGGCACGTCTTGAACCGCCACCGCCACCAACGCCTGGTACTGCCGCTCCGTCAGCGCCTCTTTCAGCGCTGCATTCACCTTCTGCATCACATCAGTACGTTCAGTTGCGTCTTCTGGATTGGGAATCGGTGTGCTGGTCAAACCGGCGGCACTGTCGGGCAGTAGATCGCCGTCTGCCGTCAGGTCATCCAAGCTGAAATCCTTGTACCGCGCCCGCCGCAGATCGCTGATCGCCACCCGCACCGCCACTTTGGTCGCCCAGGTCGTAAAGCGGCTGTCGCCTCGGAAGCTGTCCAGATTCTCCATCACCCGCAGCGTCGCGTCCTGCGCCAAGTCTTCGGCCATCTGCCTCAGCTCCTGGTTAGAGTATTGGCTCAGATCGCTGCGCTCGCGGGTCAGATAATAATAGATGCCCCGTTGGAGACGCTCCCGGAGGTCTTGCAGCGCGGCAGATTGGGTGTCTGGATCACCCCTCAGTTCAGCGATCCATTGCTCGTTGGTGCGCTCGACCATGCGGGCTGCAAAGATTACGCGGAATCGGTCGGAGGGTAAATCGGAGTGCGCACGAAATTCACCCGCAGCACCAGGAACCCTAGCCTCACATCATCGCCGTCGCGCAGGACGCGCGGCTGGTGCGGAACCAGTTTTTGCCCGTTTAGGAACGTGCCGTTGTAGCTCCCGGCATCGCGGAGATACAGCGAGTCTCCGCTGCGGCTGATGACGGCATGCCTCCGCGAAACGCCTTTATCTGAAGCGCCGTAGGCTTCCAGATCAACTTCAGGAATCTCACCGGTGTCCGGCGCATGCCGCCCTATCACCAGTTCATTGATGCTGCTCGCGTCGAATGTATAGGCCGGCTCGTTGATGCCGCGCACGCGGATCACCAGCGTCGTGCGTTCGTTGAACCGCGCGGTCCCCCACCGCGGTTCATTCTCTTCATAATCCGCATTCTCCAGGCCGCGCGTCGCATTCCGACGGAGCAGTTCTGGATCGATGTCGCCACCCGGTTTCTCCGGCTTCTGGGTCACAACTTCCCTCGAATCAAACAAGTTTCCTGCAAAACCTCAATTATTCTACCATGTTTTTGCATCCCGCAACCGTGACCAGTCACAATTTTTAAGCCTCTCCAGAGCTGAATCCCTGTCCTGCGTGATTCATCCGATCAATCAGCGCCACTTTGTGTGACCTCACCCCACTGCGCTAGCTCCCCCTCTCCGTTGTGGAATCGAGAAGGGGGGGAGGTTCCGAGACGTTGTCTAACTAAACGTCTCGGATGCGTCACTTAGCCATATCTCCCCCTGGGAATGCCCAAGCCAGCGCCTCCGGCAGGATGCTGCGGAACGCCACCAATCCATGTCCGCTGCCGATCTCCTCGTACCGCGCCCCCTCTCCCAGCCGCCGCTGGAAGATGTCCCGCAGCGCCTGGGCCGGCTTGACGAATCGGGCTTTAGCCTCGTAGCGCCCAACCGACTGGAACACCCGGCTCGGCAGCACTGGCGCCTGGTCGAAGCGCTCAGCATATTGGCTCAGCAGCGCATCATCGCTCCCTTTTCCCAACGGCGGCGAGATCAAGATCAGGCTGTTGAATACCGCCGGATTCTTCAGCACCGCGTGCGCAGCGGCAATCGCCCCAGCCGAGACGCCCCCAATCCCAATCCGCATCGAATCAATCCGGTAGCGCGTCTGGACGAACGGGAGTAGTTCCAGCAGCGTCGACGCATAATGTTTGTCGTTGCTAATGTATTCCCGGTCGCGCTCGTCTGGCTTCCCGCTCTGGAGCATCGCGATCACCAGCGGCGCGAGCCGCCCATGCTTAATCAGCGCGTCCGCAATGAACGGTGCTTGCAGCGGCCCGGACATCCACTGCCCATCCTGCAGGATTAGCAGCGAGTAGGCCAGCCCCGATTGGTCGTAGCCTGGTGGGGCATAAATCCACAGCTTGCGCCCTTTGTAGCCCAACTGCAAACTGTCAAAGCTGAACTCCGTCACACGTCCATGAGGCACTGAACGCAGTCCCGACCAGTCAATGAACGGTCGCGCCCGTCCCATCTGCAGCACCGAAACATCCTGCTGTCCCGTATGCATCCGTAATGGGTTTGCTGGGTCTACCCGCCAATGCTTGGAGATGCGCCCCAGAATGTCCCGTTCCTGCGCCAGCGGCGTCATCGGGTCATCCACCGCAATCAAGTAATCCAGCAGGTCATCCTCAGCAAACGTCCGGGTAATATACCACAGCGAAGTCCCGTGCAAATTCGTCATCGGCAGCAGCGGGGGATCGCCCTTCACGCTGTCCATGTTCAGCGCCACCCCCTGCTTTACCCCCACGCTGTTATAGATAAAGGTCGCTTTCCCCCCTTCAATCCACGGCCAGCGGGGGCGTTCTTCCAGCAGCTCGTCAACCAGAGTCTGCCGAGCGCCATCGCGGGGCGCGCGCTCGGCCTCGGCCAGAAATGCGGCGAAGGAGATCCATCGGGGCATTGATCCATGCTCCTGTGCTTGGCGTCTGAACTGCTCTGATTGTAGCACCGCGATGGGCAGATGACGAAATCGCTTGGTCAGGAATTCCTATCCCCACCGAATCGAAACAGGCGCATCAGATGACGCGCCTGCTCCACGGATTGTTGATCGCTCGATTAGAGACTACGGGCCGATCTGGCCGGGTGGCGGTGCCATACGCCCAGCCGCGTTGCAGTTCATGCCGCAGCGCATCGGGATGGCTGCGCCCACCGGTGCGATCTGCGTCGCCAGCAGCAGTCCTAAGATGAGAGCGACCAGGAGACGTTTAGTGCGGTTCATGAGGAATTCCCCTTGCTGAACGATCTATATCCGTTACTAAGATCATAAAATGAATGCAGAATTGTTTTAGCTTAAAAAAGCACGAAATGTGTAAATTTTTTATGAATTATAGACTAGGGGTAATCTCCCAGCCGCCCGAATCGAAACGGGCACGCCAACCAGCATGCCCGTTCAACGGAAAGGGGATCGCTCTACCAAGGACTTAGCCGCTCGGTACGGCTCTCGCCGCAGCAGCGTAGCAGCCCTCGCCGCAGCGCATCGGGATGGCCGCGCCCGCCGGTGCGATCTGCGTCGCCAGCAGCAGTCCTAACAACAGAGCGATCACGAGACGTTTGGTGCGGTTCATGAGAAATTCCCCTTGTTGAGCGATCCTACCGTTGATTGGATTATAGAGTAAACAAAGAATTGTTTACGCTCTATGTTTCGCCAATATCGTAAATGCTTTGTTAATAATTCATGCAGTGTGCAATCGATCCCCACCCAGAATCACAACGGGCACGCCAACCAGCGTGCCCGCTCACAGTCATAGTTTGTCTTGCTCAGATCAGGGAACTGGCGCAGCTATTCATCTTGCGGACCAACAAACGACGCAGTGGAACAGCCCTCACCGCAGCGAATCGGCAGTCCCGCAGCGGCTGGCCCCACCTGGCTCGCCAAAAGAATGCCCAACAACAGTGCGACTACAAAGCGTTTGACCCGATTCATTAGGATACATCCATTTCACTCGTCTACCAATTCCTTGAACACCATTCTATGAGCTAAATACCGAATCAAACCCTTGTGATTTCCCAAAATGCGTAAATTTTCATAACTTTCGGAGGTCGGAAGCTTAGCTCGGCTCTGCCGCTTCCATCGTCGCCGGCAGCAGCGTGAAGCTGAAGGTCGAGCCTTCTCCCGGAACACCGGAGCTTTCCGCAGCCACCGTGCCGCCCAGCTTTTCCACGATGGTCTTCACAATCGTCAGCCCCAGGCCATGCCCTTCGATCTTCTGCTGGCCGAGCCGCTCAAACCGTGTGAAGAGCTGCGCCAGCTCCGCTTCGCTCAGGCCCGCCCCGTTATCCCGCACCCAGAACCGGACGCGCCCGCTGGGGTCGTGCTGGACGCCAACCCGGATGTGCGGCGGCGTCCCGCCGTATTTGATAGCGTTATTCAAATAATTGACAAAGGCCTCTTCCAGCCACGACGCATGCCCCATGACCATCGGCAGCCTGCCTTCAACTTCGATCACCGCTTGGTTAGCTTCTGCCGTCGGATAAACGCGAGCCATCGCCTCCTCCAGCACCGCGTTCATATCCACTGGCTGCGGCATGATCTGCTGTTTCCGCGCTTTTGCCAGGCTCAGCAGCGCCCCGACGATGTCGTTCAGCTTGTTGGCTGCCGCCATCAGTTCTTGCATGTAAGTCCGAATCTCGGAGTCCGGTTGGTCTTCCAGTTCACCCTCAATCAACGAACCGTATGCGAGAATCACCCCAATAGGATTGCGCAGATCGTGCGCCACGTTGTCCGCATACGAGTCCAATTCCTCGATCATCTGCTCGTTCTTCTGAATTTCCCGCTCCAGCGACAAGCTCCGGTGGAAATGAGTCTCTGCCTCCAACCGCGCCTTCTCAACCTCATAGATCGCTTGCAGCGTCTTCTGCCGGCTGTCCGCTTGGTCGTTGAAGACCATCTCCTTCATCGCATGGAATGCCTTCAGGTGTGAATACGCCGCCGCATAATCTCCCATCTGTTGGTAAGCAGCGGCCAGCTTTTCATGCGTCGCAAAGATTTCAGGCCGGGTGTTCAGCGCTGTGAACAGCTCCAGTGCCCGCTGAAAATACCTCAGTGCCTTCGCCCCCTGTCCCTGCTCCAGGTACACCTCGGCAAGCAGGCTCAGCACCGAGCCTTCCTGAAGCGACGCCGCGCTCTCGCGGCTGATTTCTAGAGCGCGCTCCAGATAATCGATAGCCGCCTCCATCCGCCCCGCCTTGCGGCACGCCAATCCCGCCTGCATCAGGCCATACGACTCCGCGATGGAATGCCGGGCGCGTCCGGCAATCCCGACGCCTTCTTGGGCATACTCCAGGGCTTTTTCATAATTACCCAACTGGTTGTACGTCTCGGCAATGTTCACCAGCACGATGCTCAGCAGGAACGAGTTGCCGCTCTTGTTGCTGCGCAGCGCCGCCTCCACCTGCTGGTAATGGGCCAGCGCCTGTTGGTGATCGCCCGTCTGCCCGTAGATCTGCCCAATATTGTTCAGCACTGCTGCCGTCTGGTGCGTATCCCCAATCTCGCTTACGATGCTCAGCGCCTGGGTATAGCTCTGCAGCGCATCAGCATGGTTGCCGATGACGTTGTGGTTCGAGCCGAGGATGTTCAGCGCGTCATATTCCAGCACCCGGAAGTGATTGCTCCGGGCAATCTTGAGCGCTTCCAGCGTGGTGATGGCCGACGACGAATAATCGGCGATGTTGTAATACGCCCAAGCTTGGTTGAGCAGGGCGCAGCACAGCCCTTTATTGTCCTCGACCGTGTTTGCCAGGTCGATAGCTTCGTCTGTCAATTTCAGAGCCGCCGGCGTATCCACTTCCACCAAGTACTCAGCCAGGTTGTTCAGCGCCTCGATCCGAGCCGCCGGATGGTCTGCTTCCTGGAGCGCGGCCTCTAATGCCTTTCGACGTTCGCTCATGCTCTCTCAACATCTATCTCGAGCAGTACACCTGTCACTATTGTAACATGGACTGCCGCATCGCACGCTTAACGTCCCACCATTGTTGAGCGTCTCTCCCCCCGCTACAATCACCCCATGCTGATTCAACGCCTTACCGCCCACAAACTTCTCGTCATCGTCGGCATCGCTCTGGTTTTCCGGGTCGCGGTCTTCCTCGCCTTTCCCGGCATCTTCCGCTTCGAGCAAACCGGCGTCATCCACGGCTCGCAGGCCTACGACCTCTACGCCACCCACCTGCTCGACACCGGCATCTACGGTATCCGCCCCGGCCAGGCCGATGCCCTCCTCCCGCCCATGTACAGCCTAGTGCTGGCCGTCCTCTATGCCGTCTTCGGGCGCTCCGGGCTGACTGTCAGCGCATTCAACATCCTGCTCGACCTGCTGACCATCGTCTGCCTCTATCATCTCGGCCGTCACCTCTTCCCCCGCCGCGGCGAGTGGATCGGCGCCCTCGCTGCCTTGATGACCGCCGTCTACCCCTACCTCATCTTCCAAAACCTCACCCTCATCGATACCCCCCTCTTCATGACCCTGATGTATGCCTTCCTGCTCCTGGTCGTCCTCCTGCGGGAACGTCCCCGCTTCGACCGCGGGACGCTCGGCCTGGCGCTTCTAGCCGGGTTCGTGCTCGGCCTCGGCACGCTCACCCGTCCCATCCTCCCGCCCCTCGCCGTGCTGATCGCCCTTTGGTTCCTATTCCGCTGGAACCTTTGGCAGTCCATCCTGCGTCTGCTCCCGGTCGCGCTCGTCAGCCTTGCCCTGCTCGGAGTCTGGGCCATCCGCAGCACCGCCGTCTACGGCACCTTCGTCGCCATGACCACCAACTCCGGCGCCAATTTCTGGCAGGGCAATAACGCCTATGTCATCCCTTACTTTCGCGCCGGCTACGATGTCCAGTGGACCGCGCCTGACCCCAGCCAAATCACCGCCGCTGACCTCTACAGCCCCGAAGCCGATTCCCAACGCTTCGCCCTGGCTTTCCAGTTCCTCCGGGAAAACCCCCACCTCATTCCTGAACTCGTCTGGATCAAGTTCCTGGTTCACTGGAGCATCGACATCGCCCCCCGCTTCAACCCCACCGAGGGCGAACTGCCCCGCCTCAACTACCAGGGTGACGCCATCGTCCAAACCACCCCGCAGGGCGATCTCCAGCTCGGCGAACTCCCCCCCGGCGATCCTGTCGGCGCTTATTCCGAGCCGCTCTTCGATGTCATCGGACGCTGGGTGCAGCGCCTCTATTGGGGCAGCCTCTTCCTCATCGGCCTAGCCGGAATCGTCGTCACCGCCCGCCAATGGCGCACCGTCAGCCTGCTCTGGTTCGTCCAGATCGCCATGACCATCGTCTATGTCGTTTTTCACCCCTCCACCCGCTACCGCGTCCCCACCGACCCGGCCTGGTTCCTGTTCACTGCCGCCATGCTCGTGTGGCTCGGACTGTGGTGGTCGCGCCGCACCCGCCGGGCAGCCCCCCAGCAGGTCGCCTAACCCGTCCCGTCACCGAGGCAGCAGGGATTTCATCTGGTTGTACATGAACCGGGTGGCGCGCTTCGGGCTGAGCCGATACAGAATGTTCATCATCCTGGCGTCCCGCCCCACATACACTTGGAACTGGTCGCGCTCCATCCCCTCAATGATGATCTCTGCCGCGCGCTCCGGCGGGGTCGTCGGGAAGCTCCGCGCAGACTCAGACGCGCCCCCCGGCGCGCTCACCCCCGAATTCGTGGCGATGTTGGTTGCCGTCGCCCCCGGAAACACCACCGTGACCCGGACAGGCGTATCGATCAGTTCCGAGTACAAACCCTCTGTCAGCAGCTTGACCGCCGCTTTGGATGCGCCGTACAAGGTCTGTCCAGGAACCGGGAAGAATCCCCCCATGCTGGACACGTTCACAATATGTGCCTCAGGGCGCTGCAGCAGATGCGGCAGGAATGCCTTGGTCATGTAAATCACGCCGTACAGATTCACCTTCAGCACCCGCTCAATCGCGCCGTAGTCCAGATCGTTGAGCCGCACAAACGGCTGGATGATCCCCGCGTTGTTGATCACCCCGTCAACCACCCCATGCGCCTGGATCACCTGGCCCGGCAGGGCTTCTACCGCCGCCTGGTCAGTCACATTCACCACATGTGTGCTGATTTTGGCTTGATCCGCGCCTGCCAGCGCCTTCGTCTCTTGCAGTGTGCCTTCGTTGAGGTCTACCGCCGCCACCCGCGCGCCCTTTTTGACGAGCGCGTGCGCCAATGCTCGGCCGATCCCGCTGCCTCCGCCTGTCACGACGATGACCTTGTTGAACACCTTCATGGCCTCATCCTTTCTCCGGCAGATGAATCTGACCCCGATCATACCCCATCCGCACCCACTTGAACCTCAAATTGGCCTAATTCCACATATTTCACACACCAAGCCGCTCAAAGGGTATACTATATAAAGATATCCGGTTGTTTCCCTCTGGCATCGACCGGCTGACATCATCCGATAACAAGTTGAGATTGTAGAATGGCGCGAATACTCATCCTCGGAACTGCGGCGGCTGTGCGCGATGCCAACCACGAAAATACCCATTTCGTCCTCATTGGCGATGACCGCCCCATCCTCGTCGACTGCGGTTCCAATCCGCTGGGCAAATTCCAGTTCGAGGGCATCGATGACGACCGCCTCCAGGATGTCATCCTCACCCACTTCCATCCCGATCACGTCAGCGGCGTCCCCAACATGCTCATGCACATGTGGCAGTTAGGGCGTCAGGCCCCGCTCCGCTTCTACGGCCTTCACCACTGCATGAACCGCATGGAAGACATGATGGTCTCGTTTTCCTGGCAGGAATGGCCCAACTTCTTCCCGGTCACCTTCAACCGCGTCAGCGAACGCTATAACGCCCCCGTCATGGAAAACGACGACTTCAAAATTACCGCCTGGCCGGTGCAGCACTTCATCCCCACCGTCGGCCTCCGCATCGAAAACAAGAAAACCGGCAAGGTGCTCGCCTATACCTGCGATACCCAGCCCACCGCCTCGCTCTACGAACTAGCAAAGGGCGCCGACCTCCTCATCCACGAAGCCGCTGGCGAAGGCTTCGGCCACAGCAGCGCCCGCCAGGCTGGCGAGACGGCCACGCGCGTCGGCGCCAAAGCCCTCTACCTCATCCACTATTGGGTCTGGAACACCGATCCTACGCCTTTGGTCGCAGAAGCCAAACAGACCTTCGACGGGCCGGTGATACTTTGCCAGGACTACGACGTATATGAGTTTTAGAAGTACTCATTGTCGATCCGACCAGGGGAGTAGCACGCATGTCCATCCGATCCCGCTGGCTGCTGAGGGCCGTCCTCAGCAGCGTCCTGTTGCTCTTGGCAGCCTGCAACCTCAGCACGCAGCCGCCCGTCACCCCCACTGATCTCATTGTCATCCTGACCAACACCCCGACGGCGACCCCCTCGGTCACGCCGACGCCCACGCCTACGTCATCCCCCTCGGCCACCGCTCTCCCGCCCGTCACCCCTGCTTTCCGCGTCTCCAACCCGCTGCCCGCGCCGGCCTGTGCCCTCGTCCCAACCGTTGATGCCGCCAATATCCGCAGCGGCCCCAGCACCGCCAATCTTGTGCTGGGCGTCCTGCCCGCCGGCAACTGGGTGCGCGCCCGCTTGCAGGATTCTGTCACCGGTTGGTATCAAGTCACCTTCACCGGCTCGGTCGTTGATAACGGCTGGATTTCCAATACTGTCGTCACACTCCAGCAGCCCTGTGTCTGCGGCCCCAACAACTGCACCGCCGTCACCACTCCGGTCGTCACCGCCACTTATCCGCCGCCCGCCGACTGGTGCGGCATGTCCGTCCTAACCACCACCGATCTGGCGCCCATCTACGCCCAGCCGTCGACCACCAGCGCCCTTACCGGGCAGATCACCTACGGCACATTCGTCAACACCATCGGCCGCACCCTCGACGGCGTCTGGTACGCCATCGACCCCGGCATTGCCCAGGCTCCCAACGTCGGCATCTACCGCCTGCGCTGGGTGCGTGCCGACTCGCGCATCACCTTGACCGGAGTCCGCTGCGGCCTCATCAAAACCATCGACCTCACCGCCCCCCCGGCCTATCGAACCTGTGTGGCTGCGCCCGCCCCCGGTGTCACCAGCATCCCTGTCTACAACCAGTCCGGCTACGATGCCGGAACCTGGGGCACACTCACCAGCGGGCAGAGTCTCCCCATCGCCGGCAAGACCCCCATCAACTGGTTCGGTTCTGCCAATGGCTGGTACGCCGTCATCGTCAATCCCGGCATCGTCCCGGATGTCGGCCGCTATGCCCTGCGCTGGATCCCCATCGATCCCAACGTCCAGCAGGCCGGCGACTGCGACGCCATGCCCACCGTCACACTCGACTTCTGATCGCTGTCCCCCACAATGCAAAAGGCGGGCTGTGTGCCCGCCTTCCGTCTTCGCACTTAGAAACTCACCCCCGGGGCTATGGAATCACCAGCCGCTGCCCCACAAAGATCTGGTTCGGGTTAGCCAGGTTGTTGGCGGCGCTCAACGCCTGGATCGTCACGCCGTAGCGCGTCGCAATGCTGAACAGCGTATCGCCCCGCTGCACCGTGTAGTAGCGCGGTTGCGCCGGCGTGCTGGGAATGATCAACCGCTGCCCCACAAAGATCTGGTTCGGGTTAGCCAGCGCATTCGCCGCGGCGATAGCCTGCCACGTCGTCCGGTATCGCGTCGCAATCGTCTGCAGCGTTTCCCCCGCCTGGACGATGTGCACTCCGCTGCCCGGTGGCGGCTGGCTCGGCACTGGCGTGCTCGGAACCGAATAGGCAATAATCAAGCGCTGCCCCGCAAAAATCCGGTTCGGGTTCACCAGCCCGTTCACTGCCGCCAGAATCTGCCATGTCGTCCCATACCGCGCCGCGATGTCCTTCAGCGTATCCCCCGCCCGCACCACATACACCGTCTGCCCAGGCTGCCCGCTCCCAGGCGGCGGAGTCACTAGAATCGGCGGCGGAGTCAGCGGCGGGCTGTACGTGATCGGCAGCAGGGAGAGATCCGCATATGTCCGTATCAGGATCGAGTTCACCCAGCCCCGACGGCCATCCGGAATCTGCACTTCCACCCAGGTTCCGCTCGGTGCTCGTCCCACCAGAATGATCTGGGTGTTCAGCGGCAGGCTCGTGATGGCCGGGAACTGCACTCCAGGCCCAGTGCGAACGTTCAGCCGCCCAGTATTCACCGCGGCCACCGATCCCGCCTGCGCCGAAACGCTCAAAGCAGGCAGCACCAGGCCGAAAACCAGAAGCAAGACCAACCAGATAGGCAGCAGGCGGCGGCTCAAGGGTTGCGGAGACATAATAGCTCAATCCTGTTCGCACCAAACCGGTCTATTCGAGAGTCAGAAGCGCGTATCCACTTCGATGAAATTAGTGTATCCCGTTTGCATGTCCCGCGCAATTTCACCCCCCGCCCGCCATATGCTCCCGTGCTGTCCGCCCCATCCGCCCTCCGTCCTCCGCCCTTGCCCCTCTTCAAACAGCATCCCTCTGCGTCCTTTGCGGTTCAATCTTCTTCTCTCCAATTTGATCCCAAAGAGTAGACAAAATGTCACCCTAAACGCCCCATTTTGTGCTATCGTTAGGAGTAGAGATGCCATTTTTGGCGTCCGTTATATCTTGCAAAACGCCGAGGCAGGAACGCCATTCTTGGCGTCCGCCTAGACTCCCTTCTCCCAGCGAGCGTCAGTGAGCGTTCGGGAGAAGGGCCGGGGATGAGGGCTTCCCCCCTCTCCCAGCGCCGCAGGCACGTTCGGGAGAGGGAACAGAGGGTGAGGGCTTCAAGATTCTCACATTCTCATATTCTCATTCTTATTATTCTTATCATGCTTCTCATCTATGACCGCATTTTACAACCAACCGTAAACTATAAAATAATAAATCTACCGCCCTAACCCCTCAACCGCCTTTCGATCCGCCGGTCAGGGATGAACCAGATCACCGCCACCAGCGAGTACACCACGAACGCCAGCGCGCCGCTCACGAACGACACCCCAATCCCCAGGCTGTACAGCACCAGTGAAACCATCCCCTTCCGGTCGCGCCCCAGCGCCACCGCCAGCGGCGAGTCCGTCCCGTGCAGCGTAATCAGCGAACGGCTGAGCAGGTAATAGGCAAAGCCGGCCATCCACAGCACAATCCCGTAGAGTGTGCTGGGGCCAGGCGGAAAACTGTTCTCCCCCGCCCAATCCGTCACGAAAGGAATCAGCGACAGCCAAAACAGCAGATGCAGGTTCGCCCACAGCACTCGCCCATTCACCTGCCGCGCCATCTGCAGCAGGTGATGGTGGTTGTTCCAGTAGATGCCGATGTAGACGAAGCTGATCACGTAGCTGATGAACAGCGGCAGGAGCGGCCGCAGCGCCCCCAGATCAACCCCTTCGGGAATCTTCAGCTCCAGCACCATAATGGTGATGATGATCGCCAGGACGCCATCGCTAAACGCTTCCAGCCGGCCTTTGCTCATGATGATCGCTCCAGTGAGATGTGCTGACCTCGCCTAGCCAAACTGAAACCCTGCCCGTGCCAGTACATCCAGCGCAGCAGGTAGTTCTGTCCAGTAGCGCTCGGCCAGTTCCGCATTCTGGCCCGGTTCGCCGCATTCCAGCGCTGCCCAACCGGCATAGCCGGATTCGTTCAGCGCCGCAGCCAGCCCCGCCCAATTCATCAGGCCTTGGCCGGGCAGACGGCGGTTCGTGTCGACCAGATGGATGTAGCCAATGTCGGCGGCGTACTGCCGCAGTGCCACAAACAGATCAACCTCTTCCAGCGCCATGTGGAAAACATCAGCGGTCAGCTTGATGTGCGGGTGATCTTTGATCTTGCGCCGGACGCGGACGCCCTGCGCCAGCGTGTTGA
Organism: Anaerolineae bacterium; assembly: GCA_034431625.1. Lineage (GTDB taxonomy): Bacteria > Chloroflexota > Anaerolineae > Aggregatilineales > Phototrophicaceae > CFX2. The sequence goes on from DAOUCY010000163.1 coordinate 150,414, forward strand.
TGAAGTGGGTTTCGTAGCGGTTCACCGGCTCGATATACAGCTCGATGCCGATGGCGTAGACGTAATCAGAGAGCGTCCGCAGATGATTGTGGAGCAGCTCGTACTCCAACTGCTCGACCGACTTGTATGGGGTCAGATCGGGTACAGTCGGCGCGCCAAAGTGCGGCACCAGGATGACTCCCTGCGCTTCCAGATCAACGCCATCGACGACTGACTGGCGGAACTCAGCCAGCGCACGCTCGCGTTCAGCCCGGTCCGGGTCGAGCAAGCGGCTCTGCCGCCCATGATTGACCGCGGAGATGCGCAGGCCGGTCTGCGCCGCCGCTTCTGCCAATTCAGGAACGCGCGCCGTCAGTCCACAGGCCCAGACTTCTACCCCTTGAAAACCCAGCGTCTTAGCCTGCTGGAAGCGTTCCAGCGCCGAGCGTCCGGGCAGCATATCTTCCTGTATCGCCAGCCGCATGACTTCATCCTTGAGAGTTTCGTACACCGTTGCAGGCCGGAAGTATAGCGCACATCGTACAGAATCTGGCCGGCAGTTTTCGTCGATCTTGCCAATAAACGCTGGACTGTCTTACTTGTAGAATTTCCCAGTGTGTTTCTCCTCTTCCGATGAAGGTAAATCCAATATGACCGTACCTCTGCGTGAATTCCTCGAAATTCCCTATGATCAGCTTGAGGAAATGAACCTCGCGGCTAAAGTCCAGCGGCTTGGCCGCGTGTCCGTGGATGTGATCCGCGAAGAGCGGATGCGCTATCTAGCCGACGAAAAGCGCATCAAAGCCGTGACGGTGTGCTTCACCGACCTGGAAGGCCGCCTGCACATGCTCGATTATGACAAGAAATTCCTGCTGAAGTCTGCCGACAACCTGACCTTCGACGGCTCCTCAGTACGTGGCTATTCCCGCCAGGCCGAGTCCGATCTGCGGTTGGCGATTGACTGGTCGGCGTTCTACTGGGTTCCCTCGGATGTATTCGGAGCAGGCAAGGTGCTGGTCTTCGGCGAGGTGCTCGAACGCGACGGCACCCCCTATCCTTCCGACCTGCGCTCGATGCTCAAACGCTACACGCAGGACTTGTTCGACAAGCAGGGCATGACCTGCAACGTCGCCAATGAGATTGAAGGCTTCCTGTTCCGTGGGCAGAATGCCGAGCAGACCTACTTCCAAATTGGCGAATTCCAGGCTGTGACCAGCGGCGGCTACTATCACTCGCTGCCCGGCGATCCGCTGCGCACTTTCATTGATACGGCTGCCGAAGTGCAGCGCGCCCTCGGCTTCGCCAACGAGAAAGATCACCCCGAAGTCGCGCCGTCGCAGTTCGAGATGAACTACGGCTACACCGAAGCGCTGGTCGCCGCCGATCAGGTGCAGCTTTACAAGTTGATCTGCCGTCAGGTCGCCTACCGGATGAACATGACCGCCAGCTTCCTGCCCAAGCCGCAAACCGGCGTCAACGGCAACGGCATGCACACCAATATGTCGATCTCACGCGGCGACCAGAACCTGTTCTATGCCGAAGGTGGGCGCGAAGGCCTGTCCGATTTCGCCTGGCAGTTCGTGGATCGCATCCTGCACGCGGCCAAGGACATCTGCTTGATCCTCAATTCGAGCGTGAATGCCTACCGCCGCCTCGACCCGCACTATGAAGCCCCCAACCAAATCAAGTCGTCGCCCATCGACCGCGGCGCCATGGTGCGCATTCCCATCGGCAACGCCAAGTCCGCCCGCATCGAGGTTCGTTCCATCGCGCCGGATGCCAATCCCTATCTGGCGATCTACAGCCTGTTCCGCACTGGGCTGGAGGGCGCGCTGCCAGCCAGCACCAATCAGGAAGACATCCTGCCGGATAACATCTACGACGCGCTGGCTCTCTTCCAGGGCAGCGCCTGGACGCAGACTCTTCTGAGCACCGATGTGCACGAGAAGTATGCCGGTCTCAAGCAGGCGTCAGCCGATCGCTGTGCCCGCAGCCTGGGAACGCGCATCAAGCGTTCAGAAATCCAGTTCCATCACGAGGTCACCAACCAGTATCTTTGGAGCCAGTTCTAGCATTTCGGTGACTGGCCCACACAAGAATTTTCGGAGGGGACGCCCAGCGCGTCCCCTTTTGATTCCACGCGAGGAACGTATTTCAGCGCCAATGGGATGCGGGTTGGTACTTGATCCCAAAAGTCAGTTGGTATACACACACCATCAGTAGGGTCTGAATATGTTAGAGAACAGCCACACCACTCACCCATCAGCCCATGGTGGTCAGAGGAAAATCTGTGAGTAAAGTAGTCGAAGTTCGGAGTGAAGTCCCCTTTGGCCGCACCCTGTATGCGACCTTAAAACTCAAGGATCAAACACTGGACAAGCTTGTGTGTCATGGCCCGATGGAAAGTCACTACTTGGCCTGGGAGACGGTTCGCAAAGGAACCAATCCATTCTTCCAGAAAGGCACAGGCTTTGAAGGCTATCTAGTCGGCCGCTGCTCAACCCCGGAGGCAGCGCTGGAAGCCATCATCACGGCTGACCAGCACATCCTAGATGCCATCGCCCGGTTGTATCGTTTTCAATACCAGTTCCGCTCACGGTTGATGAAAACGTTGGTCCAGGATGCCAGTGATCCTCAAGCGATTCATGTCTGGTCGGCCTATCTAGGAGCAGAACTGGGTAAGCTGCGTGTCCTCATTTTCCGCAATCGCCAAGCCGAGGTTTTCCAGGCTCACACCTACCAGATCGTACATACCCTGCCGCCGATGGTATACCACGAAGTGGCCGAGGATGTCACGCAGACGTACATGATCGGCACGGGCAGTGAAGACAGAGCCGGCCGGCTGTTGGTGACGCTGTCGATGCTCAACCCTAGCCAGCAGGATGCCTGGCTGGTAGCGGAAAACATCGGCGAGTTCGGCCATCCGCTGGTGCGCCAGATGCTCGATCATGGGTAGGCACTCGCCTGGAAATAACTGGGAAGCAGCCCCAAATCGGGCAGTTCTTGCTCATGAGCAAAAAAAGGAGGCCTGCGCGATGCAAGCCCCCATTTCGATTTCAACCAGTTTCTGACTGCTTAGCTGCCGGGCACAGGTTCCGGTGTGGGAACAGCGGGCGGCACGAAGTTCGGATCGGCCGCAGCCAAGCTGTTGAAGTCGAACAAGAACGGGCTGTTGGTCGGCACCAGCATTAGGCTGACATTATCACTCAGGTTCTGGACGTAGAGATACTGGATCAGGCTGGGATTGGCCGCGATCTGCTGGCTGACCAATTGGAGCGCCTGGGCTTCAGCAGCAGCGCGAATCTGGATAGCCTCGGCCTCACCGCGCGCAGCGGCGATTGCGGCGTTGGCGCGGCCCTGCGCTTCCGTCTCAGCGCGCTGCGCTTCGGTGCGAGCGCGTGCCAAATTCTGCTCAGCAACTACCTTCTGCTCGATGGCATCGGTGAAGGCTTGCGAGAAGGAAATGTCGCGGACAAGCAGGTCGGTCAGTTGGAGATTCTCTTCAGCGAAGCGGACAGCAACTTCATCGCGAATGTCATCACCCAGTTGAGCGCGGGCTTCGCCGTAGATCTGCTCGGCCGTGTACTTCGAAACCACCTCACGCACCAGCGCGCGGGTCGTCGGGCGGACAAAACCAACCAGGTAGTTCTCGTTCCAAGCGCGGTACAGTTCTCCCGCTGTGCCCGGAACAATCCGGAAGATCACTGTGATATCCAGCATAACGGTCTGACCGTCGCTGGTGCGGGCCTCGACCGCATCATTTTCATTGGAACGCGCACCCTCGCCCATCGACCCCGACATCGTGTATTCCTGTTGGGTGATCGGGTAGGTCACCGCCACGCGCTGCACCACCGGGACGATCACATGCGTACCACCCTGGCGCGGCGTTTCAATGTTGCCACTCAGAGTATTGATGACCACCGCCACCTGCGTCGGCTCAACAATGATGATGCCTTGGCTGACGATGCTGAACACAAGGCCGGCCACCAGGCCAAGCACTGCCAGAAGAACGCCGCCGCGTGCCGGGCGCCCCTGCGAGGCCGCTACGACGGCCAGCCCCGCACCCGCTAAAAATAGAAGGAATCCCACCAGCGCCAACGTTCCAAGTAATGCACTGATTCCACCCATAGCTTTCTGCTGCTCCTTGTTGCAACTGGGTTATCGAAGTCTCACAACACCGCTTCATGCGGGCGATTATAGCCACCCGCGTGGTCAGATGGTGCTTGCCGCGCTCAACCCCCTAGAAATTGGGGCACGGCCTTTATTTTCACTCTATCGATCCCCTTCTACCGGGACATCGATACCAAATACGCCTCATAGACTGTATCCAGCCTTGCTTAACGCCCCATGAACGCCGCGCAGGATCGGCATTCGAGTTTGGCAGCAGGTGCTACAATCACAGCAGTCGGAAGGCGCAGTCTATGCCCACACTGTATACGACAATTGGCCCGTGGACGTTGCAGACCTTCACTTGGCTGGTCGGGGCAGCAGCGCTGCTCAGCCTGGCGCTGGCGCGGCGGCAGAGTCACGGCGCAGTCGGCATCGACACGCTGCTGACCGTACTGGTTGGTGCGATCATTGGAGCGCGGGCGCTGCACGTCGCTCTGCACTGGGATTACTTCCAGGCCGCGCTGGGCGAAACCCCTAACCTCGCAGCCGGCGGCTTGAGCTGGCACGGCGCAGTCCTCGGCGGGCTGACCGGGTTGGCCCTAGCGCGGCGCATCGAACAGCGGCGTAGCAGCACCGGTTCGCTCGGTGCGGTGCTAGATGCCCTAGCGCCGACCCTGCCCCTCGTCGGGTTGGGCAGTTGGATGGGCTGCATCGCTGCCGGCTGCGGTTGGGGCCAAGAGGTCGATACGCTGGCGAACTATCCAGCCTGGCTGGTCTGGGAGAGCATCGACGTTTACGGCATTCCCGCCCCGCGCCTCAGTACCCAGCGTTTCGGCATCGTCTTGTGCAGCGCCGTGCTGCTGATCTTGACCCTGCTGTTCTGGCGGCGGATCGCAGCAGGCCGGCGCTTCTGGATTGGGTTGGCGCTACTCAGCTTGGGGATGTTTGTGATTGGATTCTTCCGTGCCGATCCGGCCGCTTTTCTTTTCGGGCTGCGAGCAGATCAAGCGCTAGATGGACTGTTTTTCGCAGCGAGCCTGTGGATGGCTGCGCAGCAGCAAGAAGAACAGCACTGCCAAGACACCGTGGACACAAAGGTGGAGTGATGCATATCAGCGCCTTGTATACCTATCCGATCAAATCCTGCGGGGCAGCCGCTCATCAGCAGGTCGAACTGGACGCGCGCGGTCCGCTCTGGGATCGCCGCTGGATGTTGGTCGATGCCGACGGCCTGTTCATCAGCCAGCGCGAACTCCCCCTGATGGCGCTCATCCAGCCAACCATCGAAGAGGACTTCCTGACCGTCTATGCCCCAGAGCGCACGCCCCTGAGCCTGCCGTTGCATCGCGGCTGGGATGTCCCCCGGCTGGTGCAGGTCTGGAATGACCGCTGCTTGAGTTGGGATGAAGGCCAGGATGCCGCCGAGTGGTTCAGCGAGGTGCTGGGCGTAGACTGCCGCCTAGTGCGGATGGCCGACGAGCATGTTCGCCGGGTTGATGGGCGCTATGCCCGGCGGCCAGCACAAACTGCCTTCTCCGATGGCTACCCGCTGCTGGTCGCCGGTGAAGCGTCGCTCAATGACCTCAACCGCCGCCTGGTCGAGCGCGGCAAGCAGCCTGTACCTATGAGCCGCTTCCGCCCTAACTTGGTCATCAGCGGCGCGGAGCCTTATGCCGAAGACGGTTGGCGGACGCTGCAAATCGGCGCAGTGACGCTCGACATCGTCAAGCCCTGCGCCCGCTGCGCCATCACCACCGTCGATCAAACTACCGGGCAGAAGCCAGACCCTGAAGAACCGCTGGCGACCCTTGCCACCTACCGCCGCTGGAACGGCAAGGTCATTTTCGCCCAGAATGCAGTTCACCACGCGCCGGGGATGCTGGCTGCCGGAGATGCGGTTAAGATAATAGAATCACAGCAGCACTGAAGGAGCCGACATGCGTCTCACCATTGGCCTCGCCCAGATGTATCCCAAACTGGCCGATGTGAAAGCCAATCTCGCCAAACACCTGGACATGATCCGTCAGGCCAGCGAGCAGGGCGTCGATCTGATCGTTTTCCCGGAGCTTTCCCTCACCGGCTATCAGGTGCAGGACCTCGTGCCGGAGGTCGCCATCCGCGCCACCCGCGATGACGACACCTTCCGTTCCCTGCTGGACGCCAGCCAGAATATGGACATCATGTTCGGCTTCGTCCATGAAGATGTCCGCCAGCGCTTCTATACCGCCGCCGCCTATCTCTCCCGCGGGGCATGCCTCCACATCCACCACAAACTGTACTTGCCCACTTATGCCATGTTCGATGAAGGCCGCTACTTTGACCAGGGGGAACACATCCAGGCCTTCGATACCCGCTTCGGGCGGGTGGGGATGCTCATCTGCGAAGACTTCTGGCACATGTCCCCGGCGTACATCCTCTGGCAGGACGGTGCCGATCTGCTTCTGTTCCAGAGCGCCAGCCCCAGCCGCGGCCTGGACGCGGGTGACCGCTTGTCGGGATCGCGCTGGGTCGAACTGGTCAACCAGGCTTATGGCAGCCTCTTCACGAACTACGTGATTCACTGCAATCGCGTCGGCTATGAGGATGGCAAGAACTTCTGGGGCGGTTCCTCAATTGTCGATCCTGATGGCGAGTTCGTCACCCACGGCTGCTACTTCGACGAATCGCTGATCGTACAGACCATCGATCTCAACCAACTGCACCGTACACGGGCGCGGCTCCCGCTTCTGCGCGACGAGCGTCCCGAATTGGCTCAGCGCGAACTGACCCGCATCCTCGCCCGGCACAGCGGCGGCCGCTAACCCTAAGGAGGCTCCATGACAGACCCCCGCCAGCAGTTGCTCCCCAGCAGTGCCGGGATGCGCCTCATCGCGCAGACCACACTCTACAACAAAGGCGATTTTGCCCGGCTGCGAACTTTCCTGGCCGAGAGTTACCACGAGTCTGCCCTGGCCGAGATGAGCCTGGCAGTGCGGTTAGCTGAAATGAAAGCCCTGCGCCGTCTGCACGGCAAGCTGCGCATCGAACAGCTCATGGCCGTTGATAAGCACCAGGCGGTCGTGGTCCTGGCTGCCGAGCGCGGCGCGGTCTTCCTGACGCAGATCGTCGTCGAAGAGGATTACCCCCATCGCATCCTCGGCTTCCACATGCAGGCGCTCGAACCAGGAGAACAGGCATGAACATCCAGAGGCTGAGCCTCATGGCCGGTGCCCAACAGGCCGAAGGCCTGCCCATCGTTATCGACGTGCTGCGCGCCTTCACCACCAGCGCCGTCCTCTTTGCCCTCGGATTAGAGCGGCTCATTCTAGTAGACGCGCCAGAGGAAGCCTTCGCGCTGCGGGAGCGGCACGGCTGGCTGCTGGCCGGAGAACAGGGCGGCGTCAAGATTGCCGGCTTCGACTACGGCAACTCACCCGCTGAACTCCTCCGCGCCGGGTCAGAGCGTTTTCATACGCAGACCCTCTTCCTGCGAACCAGTTCGGGGACGCGCGGCGTTGCCGCCGCCATCCAGCATGCCCCGTCCGTAATCCTCGGCAGCCTGGTCATGGCCGAGGCAATTACCAACTACGTCAAAATATCCGGTGCAGCGGCAGTCAGTATCGTGGCGATGGGATCGCACGGCCTGACCCCCAGCATCGAAGATGAAGTCTGCGCCGAACTGCTCGAACACCGCCTCAGCGGCCAGCCGTATGGCTGGCTGGCCGGCCTCCACCGCTGCTTGAACGACGCCTACATCCGGCAGGCGCTCCACGGTGAGCTCGATTACCTCCCGCCGGATGATATCGTGCTCTGCTTGCAGCCCGACCTGTTCGATTTCGTCTTGGTCGCCCGGCGGCACGACGGCCTGATCGAAGCAAACCGCATTCCCGTTTCCAATCCAAAGGCACTCCGATGACCTCCACACCAAATATCCTCCACCGCCTGACCATCAATACCACCATCGCCCAGCGGATGCTGACCGGCTTCATCCGCGACCAGATCGAAAAGGCCGGCCTCAAACGCGCCGTCATCGGCCTGTCCGGCGGCATTGACTCGGCGCTGTCGGCCTATCTCTCGGCAGAGGCGCTCGGCGCGGAGAACGTGCTGGCGGTGCGGATGCCCTACCGCACCTCATCCCCCTCCAGCCTGGATGATGCCATGCTCGTGATCGAATCGCTCGGCCTTCCCTACCTGGATGTGCCCATCACCGAGATGGCTGACCCGCTGATCAACCGCTTCCCAGACATGAGCGCCATCCGCAAAGGCAACATCATGGCGCGGCTGCGCATGGTAGTGCTGTACGACCAGTCAGCCTCTTGGGGAGGGCTGGTCATGGGCACGAGCAACAAGACCGAGTTCCTGCTCGGCTATTCGACCATCTACGGTGACAGTGGCGTCGCCCTCCAGCCGATTGCCGACCTCTACAAAGCCCAGGTGCGCCAGTTGGCCGTCGCGCTGGACATCCCCAAATCGATTCTGGAGAAAGCTCCCAGCGCCGACCTTTGGGAAGGGCAGACCGACGAAGGTGAACTCGGCTTCACCTATAACGATGTCGATCAAGTGCTCTACCTACTGGTGGATGAACGCTACACCGTCGAGGAAGTCATCGACGAGGGTTTCGCGCGGGCATTTGTGGAGGCGGTTTGGCGGCGCGTCAAGGCCAACCATTACAAGCGCACCATGCCCAACATCGCCAAGCTCAGCCGCCGCAGCATCGGCCATGACTTCCTTTACCTCCGCGATTGGACAGGACGCTGAGCGCCTCTCCGCTGGCAGCGCACGCCGTCTGTACTATACTGGCCTCAGGAGGACCTATGTGCCGGAACATCAAGCCCTTGTTCAACTTCGAGCCACCTGCCAACGACGACGAAATCCGCGCCGCCGCCTTGCAGTACGTGCGCAAGATCAGCGGCTACAACAAACCCTCCAAAGCCAACGAAGCTGCTTTCAACGCCGCCGTTGAACAAATCGCAGTTGCCTCCAGCCAACTGCTGACCGCGCTCGAATCCCAGTCCCCGCCGTGCATCCGCGAAGTCGAGGCCGCCAAAGCGCGTGCCCGCTCGGCGCGCCGCTTCGCCCGCTGATGGCCGCCATTCACCTGCGCTCGATCACCCTGGAGCGTCCGGAGACGCTGCCGGGGTCATTTCCCTATACCGTCCCCATCATCCGCACGCTGGAAACACTGGCGTTTCCCACCCCGGTGACATTTTTCGTCGGCGAGAACGGCTCCGGCAAGTCCACGCTCCTGGAAACCATCGCCTGTGCGGCCCACTTACCAACCATCGGCGCCGACCAGACTAACCAGGACGCGACTCTGGCCGACATCCGCCGCCTGAGCCAGCATCTCCGCTGGTCCTGGACGAAGCGAACACGGCGCGGCTTCTTCATGCGTTCCGAGGATTTCTTCGGTTACGCTCGCCAGATTGCCCGCACACGTGCTGAACTCAAAGCCGAGCTGGAGAAGCTGGACGAGGAATATGCTGGGCGCAGCCGTACCGCTCGCGCGCTGGCGAGTCTGCCCTACGCCCGCGAACTGGGCACCCTGGAGCACTCCTATGGTGACGGGCTGGATGCCCAATCCCATGGCGAAAGCTTCTTCAAGCTCTTCCACGCCCGCTTTGTGCCAGACGGCCTGTACCTGATGGACGAACCCGAAGCGCCGCTTTCACCCTCCCGCCAGCTCAGCTTCTTGGCACTGGTCGGCGAGATGGTCAAGCAGAATGCCCAGTTCATCATCGCCACCCACTCGCCTATCGTGCTGGCCTATCCCGGCGCGACCATCTACCGCTTCGACGACGGACGCATCACCCCGGCCGCCTATGATGACCTTGAACACGTCGCCCTAACCCGCGCCTTTCTCAATAATCCCCAATCCTACCTCCGCCACCTCTTCACCGCGGAGTGATCCATTCCACGCCTACCCAGAGAGCAGTGCTGCTGGGGTGCGCCCCCCACCGCCCGCATGTTCCCGCTCGCCGTCCAGCAGCGCCGCCTTCCGCTCCAGCCCCCAGCGGTAGCCGCTCAGCGATCCATCCTCGCGGATCACCCTGTGACAGGGGATCACCACCGCCGCCGGATTGCTGGCGCACGCCCGCGCCACCGCCCGCGCCGCACCCGGCTGCCCGATAGCCTCGGCCACCTGGGTATACGAGCGCGTCTCGCCGTAAGGAATCTCCCGCAGTGCCTGCCACACCCGCCACTGGAAAGCCGTCCCACGAATATCCAGCGGCAGATCGAGGTGCGGCGCATCTCCGCTCAGATGTGCCACCAGCGCCGCTGCCCACTCCCGCAGCATCTCCGTCCCATCCTCGATGTGCGCAGCCGGGAAATCCTGCTGCAAATCTTCCAACAGCGCTGTCTCGCTGTCTCCCAAGCGCACCGCGCAGATGCCCCGCGCTGTCGCTGCAATCAGCACCTTGCCCAGTGCCGAATCCACCACGCTGACGCCGATGTCCATCCCCACGCCCCCTTTGCGATACGTCGCCGGGGTCATCCCCAGCGTGGCATCCGAGGACTCGTACAGGCGGCTGGTCGAACTGAAGCCGGCGGCATAGATCGCCCCCGTGACCGATCCGCCTGCCTTGAGCGCGTCCTTGAACTGCTGCATCCGCACCGCCTCCTGATACTGGCGCGGCGTGATGCCCAGCGCCCGCTTGAACATCCGCTGGAGATGAAACGGACTGTGCCCGACCATCGCCCCCAGCTCGTCCAGCGTCAGCCGTTCGTCCAGCCGTCTTTCAATCGCCCGGCACACCCGTGCCGCGATCTCGGCTTCATAGGCTTGCGCGTTCGGAGCACAACGTTTGCAGGCGCGGAATCCGGCTGCCTCGGCTTCAGCAGGCGTATTGAAAAAAGCCGCATTCTGGCGGTGTGGGGTGCGCGACGGGCACGACGGGCGGCAGTAAATGCCGGTCGTCCGCACGCCGGTCACAAACTGGCCGTCATATGCGCGATCCTTGTTCTGGATGGCCTGCCAGCAGATGTCATCGCTCAAGGACAGCGTTGTGCGGGTCATAGAAGTCCTCCCTGTCGCACTAACTTGACTGCTTCAGCATACCCGCATCGCTGCTGCCTGGTCTATCCGCCCCTTGCGTCCACGGTGCGCCTAGGCCTCCTCCAGATCAGCCAGCAGCCGCGTGATCGCCTTTTTTAGATCGCTGCTCAGCTTGACTCGCCCCTCAGCCGTGTTGGTGTACGGCAGATAGCGCAGATGCCGGATGTTAAAAGGAATCTGTTCCGGTCGCGTCGCCTGTGTGACGAGGATAGCCGGCTTGTTCAGCGTATGAGCGATGCCCAGCTCGTAGAAGACGTTGTCGTTCCCACCTGTAATCTCCACGATCACGAATCGGCAGTTGTTCAGTGCCGACCAGACTTCTTCCATGATGACACCCTGCGCAGAGGTGAACTCGTCCCCGCGCGCGATGGTCAGCTTCAAGTCGGCCGCCAGCGGGCGGATGATATCCCGGTAGATTTCGTCGAACCCCGGCCCAAATGGCATAATCATGAAGATGTCGCTGCGGAATTGGCTGCCGCTTGATGCCCGTCCAAACACCAGTTCGCCCGGATGCAGCATCAGCGCCTCTTTGTACTTCTGCGCCTGCTTCGCCAAGTCTTCCTCGCGCTGCTGCTGGAAAGCCTGGATTTTGGCCGCCGTCCGCGTCGCCACCACTTCCGCCAGAGTCTCGACATCGATCCCAGCAGCGGCCTGGCTGTCCCGTTCGACTTCCTCGCGTAGAACCGCTCCAGGAGCTGCCGCCTGCGGTGTGGGTTCCGGCGCTGTCGCGGCAGGGAGCGCCCCAGCAGGCGCAGGAGCCGGCGCAGCCGCCGGGACCGCCGGGGCCGCGCCGGCGGTTGGCTCCATCACCGACCAACTATTCAGGATGCGCAGCACCTGCACGCCCAAGTCGGTCTCGTCGCGAAAGTAAACAACCGCTGCGCTCTGCTGAACCTCATCCCAGAAGCGCTGTTGGGCATCGCGCTCCCAGTCCGGTTGGCCCATCGCCCGCAGCCGCAGCCCCACCGACATCAAGCTGTTGGAGGCCGGCAGCAGTACCGCCAGCGGCTTACCCATACTGCGTGCTGTCCGGTATTCGATCTCGGCCAGTGATGACCCCCCTGGCTGCGGTTCCCAACTGCGCCGGTAGCTCAGGATGCTGATGAAAGCGTCCGCCCGTGCGATTTTCTGGAAAGCCAGATCGTTGACATCAGGGCGGCCTTTTTCCTCATCGTCCAGCCAGACCGCCGCCATCCCCAACTGCCGGATTTGCTCGATCAGCACCGGGCGCAGGGCTTGTAATTCGCGGCTCGTATCGCTGATATACACGCTGATGGGCATGTCTCAGTTACCTTCCTTCCCGCCATCCGCTCTGACTGATCTTGGCGTTCTTTGCGTCTTGGCGGTTCAATTCATATTGGTTCTTTATAGCACATTTCGCCCGTGGACGATCACCGCCGCGCTTTCCACCCCGCCAGCGCCGAAAACGCTGAAATCACCGCCAGCCCCCACAGCAGCGGCGTATACGTCACCAGCCTGTCATACAGCGCCCCCGCCGCCACGGGAGCCGCTACCCGCGCCCCCGTGGTGATGAATCCCAGCAGGCTGTTGATCCGCCCATACCGTGCCGAGCCGTACAGCTCAGCGATCACTGCCGCCCGCGCTGGCGTGATTGCCCCAAATCCCGCCCCATACAGCGCCACGAACCCAATCACCGCCCCCTCGGTATAGGCCCCGGCCAGCACCACGACCGCCGCCGTCATGAACCCGAAAATACTCACGATCACCCAGCGGCGCGGCAGCACATCCCCCAACATCGTGAAGATCAACCGCCCCGGGATCGACATCACCCCAATCAGCCCGGCTGCTGACGCGGCGAATGCCGTCTCAAACCCCCGTCCAATCAGCAGCGGGACGAGATGTACATTCAGCGTGATGAACACCAGCGTATTCAGGAAGAAAGCCGCCGTCAGCCAGCGGAAAGTCGGGTCGCCCAACACCGCCCGCGACGACTCCAGCGGGATCGCTGCCGGCTCTTCCGGGGTCATCAGCGCTTCTGACTCGCCGTCAGGATTCAGTCCCAGATCAGAAGGGCGGCGGCGCACCACCAGCGCGTGCAGCGGCACGGTGATGGCCGCCAGTAGGATCGCCAGCGCCACCAACGCCCCGCGCCAGCCAAAAGCCGCGATCAGCCGCTCGGTCAGCGGGAAGAACACCACGCTGGCGAACCCAGCGATGACCGTTAGCAGCGTGAACGCCCGGCTGCGATACCGCCGGAACCACACAGCCACGACCCAGAAGGCCGGCTCATACAGCACCAGCGCCATGCTGGCACCGATCCCTATCCACAGCAGATAGAAGCCCACCAGCCCGTCCACCCGTGACCACGCCAGCACCATCGTCGCTGCCAGCAAACTGCCGAAGGTCATGCCCCAGCGCGGCCCGGAGCGGTCGAAGAGCCGCCCGGCGGGCAAACCGGCCAACCCGCTCACCAGCGCCCCCAGCGATACTGCCCCGGTGATCTGCGCCCGTGTCCAGCCCAGCTCGGCCTCCATCGGCGCGATGAACAGACCGACGGCGTAATACAGCACGCCGTAGGAAACCAGTTCGGTAAATGCCAGCGTCAGAACCAGGAACCAGCCGTAATATACGCGGCGGGGATGCAGCACAACCATCCGTTTTGATCCAGCCCAGGGCCAAGAGGCGCGTCGCAGACCATCACTATACAGCACTTACCCAGCCCCGGCGATAGCCGCGCTTGTAGACCGCTCGCTTACACACCCCCGAAAAATGCCAATAAGGCCTGCAAGGTTTCTTCTGGTGCTTCTTCCGGCAGATAATGGCCGCAGGGCAGCCCCTGCCCGCGCACATCCTCAGCCCATTCCCGCCAGACCGCCACCAGGTCGTACTTCCGCCCCACAAATCCCTTCTCACCCCACAGCACCAGCAGCGGTGCGGTGATCTTGCGCCCCAGATCAGCCTCATCGTGGGTCAGATCGACACCCGCCGAAGCGCGGTAATCCTCGCAGCTTGCATGAATCGCCGCCGGATCACGATAGCAGCGCACATACTCTGCGAACGCCTCCGGCGTGATCGCCGCCTCATCGCGCCCCCACTGCGCCAGCTTCGAGCGCATCCAGTAGTCCACGTCTGCCCCGATCAGCCGCTCTGGAACATCGAACGGCTGGATGAGAAAGAACCAGTGATAGTACGCCCGCGCAAACTCCATATCAGTGGTCATATACATCGTGTACGTCGGCGCGATGTCCAGCACTGCGATCCGCCGCACCCGTTCAGGATGATCCAGCGCCATCCGGTGCGCCACCCGTCCGCCGCGGTCATGCCCCGCCACATCGAACCGCTCAAACCCCAACTGCTGCATCACCGCCGCCTGGTCGGCCGCCATGACGCGCTTGGAATAGTGCTCATGTGCCGGCCCGCCGTCTGGCTTGCCGCTGTCCCCATACCCGCGCAGATCCGTGACAATAACCGTAAATTCCTGCGCCAGCGCCGGCGCGATCTTGTGCCAGATCACATGCGTCTGCGGATAACCGTGCAGCAGCAGCAGCGGCGGCCCCGACCCGGCCCGCACACCGTGAATGGTCGTCCCATTCGCGGGTAGGCTGAACGACTCGAAACCTTCAAACATGTCGGCCCCTCGCTGTCGAGTTGAATGCCGCCTGAATCAACGCAGCGCCGCGTAGACCGCCGTCAGCAGCGTGTAATCCCGGTCATCATGGGCCAGCTCCCAGATCATGATCCCGCCAAACCCGTGTTCGCGGACGTATTCGGCCTTGTACCGCAGCGACTCCGCATCGTCGTAGCTGATCATCAGCCCCACCGCCGGATGGTACAGCCACGGAACCCGCGCCTCAGCACTCCAGTGACGCTGGAGCGCTTTCAGGAATCCCGTGGTCAGGTCACGGTAGCTGAAAGCTCCACCGTCGCCAGGGATGTCGCCAAAGGGCTGGTGTAGCCCATCATTCACATCGGCGACCTCTTTCCAACCCCGCCCGTAAAACGGCACACCCAGCACCAGTTTGTCCGCCGGAATCCCCGCCGCCAGATAACCCTGCATCGCCGCATCCGCGCTCTCTCCCGTGGGGGAGTCTGGCTCAGCATACAGCGGCGCGTTGAAGCCCGTCACCGCGCTCCACGACCCGTTGAAGTCATAGGCCATCACGTTAATCCAATCCAGGAACGGATGTACCGCCGGCCAGTCAATGTTCTGAATATGGCGCTCGCCGGCTCCGGTGGCGATGGTCAGCAGGTAATGCCGTCCGTCTGCCTCCCCCTGGGCATCCAGTTGGCGGCGCACTTCGGCCATCAGCAGCACGAAGTTCGCCGGGTCTTCCGGCCGTTCAATGTTGCCCGTGTTACCGCCGCCCGCCGGATATTCCCAGTCGATGTCCAGTCCGTCGAACCCGTACTGCTTCATGAAGGCCGTGCACGATGCCGCAAACTTCTGGCGCGACTCGGCCGTCAGCGCCACATCGCTGAAGCGCCCCGACCACGTCCAGCCGCCGATAGAGATCAGCGTTTGCAAGTGCGGGTAACGTTCCTTCAACAGCAGGAGCTGGTGGAAGTTGCCCAGCAGTCCTGGCCCTTCGCTCTCGCCCGGATACAGAAACTGCGTGTCTGCCCAGGGATCGCCCAGCACGCACTCGCCCTCTTCCGAGACGTTGGCGAACGCATAGTTGATGTGCGTCAGTTTGTCCGATGGAATATCCGTCACGAAATACTGCCGCGCATAAATACTCCACGACGAAAAATAAGCCACAATCCGCGCGGGTTGGTCTGCGCCCGCCGCGCCCCATCCGGTCATCATCACCCCCACCACACCCATCAGGATGCCCATACCCAGCCGCCCCATAGTCACCCTCTCTCTCTGCCTGGATGCCGCCGCCGCGATTGTACCGCGACTAGCTCCCCATCATGATCTGCCCTGGTATGCGAATTGTCCCAATTCGGCTACAATACATCCCAACAACCTTCTTGCAAAGCGACTATTTAATCACTCATGACCGGTGTGCATCACGCAGCGGATAAACAGCCGCAAGACCGCTCCAACCTCATCACCCGTTCAATTAGCGCC
The DNA here is from genome assembly GCA_034431625.1 of Anaerolineae bacterium. Taxonomy (GTDB): domain Bacteria; phylum Chloroflexota; class Anaerolineae; order Aggregatilineales; family Phototrophicaceae; genus CFX2. The sequence goes on from DAOUCY010000163.1 coordinate 166,571, forward strand.
TTCATCGGCGGACCGATTGTCCTGTTCGTGACCTATCTGGGCGGTGTTCCCTTTCTGGTCATCGGGCTGGCAGCAGCCGTTCTCATCATGCTCGAATTCTGCGCCCTCGGTGCGGAGCGCAGTACCCTCGGCAACCTGCGGATCGGCCTGCCGGCAGCCGTGGCTGTCGTACTCGCCTTCGTCGCCGGCCAGTTCGCACTCGTGATCGCCCTCTTCATCGCCGCCGGCTTAGGCGTCTGGCTTGATGAACGGCTGCGCCGCGCGGTTGATGCAGGCACACCTGTCCGCGTCGGCCTCACCCTCGCCGGACTGGCCTATGCGGCCCTGCCCGTCAGCTTCCTGGTCACGCTGCGGAACCTGCCCAACGGCATGCTCTGGATTTTCCTGCTGTACGGCATCACCTGGGGCACGGATACCCTCGCCTTCTTCGGTGGACGCCTTTGGGGGAAACATCCTCTCGCACCCCGCATTTCTCCCAAGAAATCGGTCGAGGGCGCGGTAGTCGGCATGGTCGGGGGTTTCATCATCGCCCTCCTAATCCTAGCGGCCAGCGGACAGCTCCGGCCCGAACTGCTGCCCCTGGCACTCTTCGGCCCACCCCTGGCCGTCATCGGCGATCTGTTCGAGTCCTGGCTGAAGCGCCGCTTCCAAGTCGGTGACTCGCATATCGCCGGGTTAAACATCATTCCGGGGCACGGCGGCGTTCTCGACCGCACCGACTCGCTCGTCTGGGTCACAAGCTTTTGCGCCGTTTATTTCTTTTTGATCGGTTTAATGGCTTAAATATTGTGTAGAATGGTGTTGATATACTGGTATACAGATCGTTCCCCATTTCAGACTTGAGGATGCTTCATGCCCACAAAAGCTCAATCCCGGAAATCGGACAGCGGTGTCCAGCCCAACCGCGAGGAACTCCTCCAAATGGGCATCCGTGCCGCCAAGTCCGGCAACCGCGAAGGCGCGCGCATCGCCTTCGAGCAGGTGCTTTCCCAGGACAAACGCAACGAACGCGCCATGATGTGGATGGCGAAGCTCTCGACCAGCAAAGCCGAACGCAAGAAATGGTTGGAGCGGGTGTTGGAAGTCAACCCGGAAAACCAGAATGCCCTAGACGCCATGCGACGCATGGATTACGAACGCAGCGCCAGCGAGAATCGCACCCTGCTCGTCTTCGGTGTCGTGCTGGGCGTCCTAATCGTCATTACCCTGGTGGTCATCGGGTTTCTATTCCTAATCCCGCGCTGATCTCACAATCAGGATACAATAGAAGTACGCATCAGCCCGTCTACACCGCGGAGGCTGTCCATTGGCTGGGACAAGTGGACTACAAAGTAAACTACAGGCTGGCATCGAAGCGGCGCGGCGTGGCGACCGGGTGAATGCCCAGAAACTGCTGCGAACCGTCCTCGATGCTGATCCAAACAACGAAGTCGCCTGGATGTGGCTGGCTTCAGTGCTCGACAACCTCGCTGAGCGCCGCCAGGCATTGGAGCAGGCCCTCCGCATCAATCCCAACAACACCCGCGCCAAAGCCGCCCTGGAGCAGCTCAACGCGGTGCTGCCGCCCGCTCGCGGCCAGCGTAAGCCTGTCCCGACCGCACCTGCCGCTGCCCCCCGCCTGCCCGATGAGCGCGGCGGAAACAGTATCCTCATCATTGTCGGCGTCCTGGCAGCACTGTTGGTGCTGGCCTTGATTATCTTCAGCTTGGTCGCGCGGACTCAGCAGCCGGTTCCGCCGAACGAGGAGACGCGCGTGGCCATCCTCAACACGGCCACGCCCACCGCCACCATCGACCCGGCCAGTTACACGGCTACCCCCTTCTTCGGCATCATCGTCACCCCCGCCAGCCTGCCAACTCTGCCGCCAACGTTCACCCCTACCTTTACGCCGGTCATCCCCACCGAGACGCCCACACCCACCGCGATCCCGCTGAACACCTTCTTGCTCTGGTATACCAGTGTCAATGCCGGCGAATCGCAGCCGTCCCTCTTCCGTATGAACGGCGACGGCACGGGCGATCAACCCGTCGCGCCTGCCGGCTTCAGCGACATCGCCGTCTCGCCTGACCAGCGCCTGATGGCCTTCGTCCGTGTCGTCACTTATGACCAGAACGGCCAGTCCGTCACCGCGCCCGAATTGTTCATCGCCCCCCTGAACGACCTCTCCCAGGCCCGCCAGATCACCACGCTCGGCAGCGATTCCCTGGGCCATCCCAGTTGGGCACCGGATAGCATCCGCTTGGTCTTCAGCAGCGACTACGACGGCGACAGCGAACTCTGGACGATCACCGAGGACGGCAACAACCTACTCCGACTCACCGATAACGACCTGGCCGATCTCGAACCGGCCTGGTCTCCCGATGGCAGTGTCATCGTCTATGCCTCCGAGCAGGCCAACGGCCCGGGTACTGGCCTCACCGAGCTGTTTAGCATCGCCCCGGAAGGCGGCAAGATCACCCAGCTCACCGATGCCCAAGGCAGCAGCTACTCGCCCTCCTGGTCGCCAGATGGAAAGCGCATCGCTTTCGCCAGCGACCGCGGTGGCGACGGCGACATCTACATCATGGACAGCGACGGCCAGAATTACATCCGCCTGACAGTCGATGACGGCAGCGCTGAAGACCGCATCCCGGCCTTCACCCCCGTCGGCAGCGCCGTGATCTTCGTCTCCAACCGCGCCGGTGGCCGTGACTTCCAGTTCTACCAAGTCGACCTTAATGGGCGGCAGGTCGTGCGTCTGGTCGATCCCGGCCGCAGCGTCGATTCTTTCAGCTTCCGCCCAGAACCGCTCCTGCTGGCGCGTTGAGCGTCCCGGAGCAGATCAGGATAGAGTGTCGTGAGCGACGAGAAAATCATTCAAGAGTTAATGCGTCAGGGCATCGAGGCCGCCCGCGAGGGCCGCAAGGCGGATGCCAAGCAGTTCTTCGAGCAGGTCGTCGAGATGGACGACAAGAACGAGAAAGCCTGGATGTGGCTCGTCTCGGTGGCCGAAACTGAAGAAGAACGCCGCGTCTACCTGGGCAATGTCCTCTTCATCAACCCCAACAACGAGCGTGCCCAGAAGGCCATGGAGCAGATCGAGGCCAAGAACAAGCAGCGCCGCGACCAGCAGGAAATCGTCCCCGGCATCACCCGCCGTACGGCCTTCCTGATCGGCGGCGGCGGCGCGGCCGTTGTCCTCCTCTTGCTGGTCGTCTTCCTGGCAATCAGCGGTGGACGCAGTGCCGAAATCGCCGCCCAGACCCAAGCCGCCCGCGACCTCGAAAGCACCAGCGCTGCCATCGCTCAGCTCGCCACCCAGTCCGTCCTCGATGCCACCAGCACCCAGCTTGCCCTGGCATCGGCTACCCCCACCTCCACCAACACGCCCAGCCGTGCCACCCTCCCGCCCACCTTCACGCCGTCGCCCTCACCGACCCTGCCGGTAACCGCCACCCCCCTGCCGCTGCCTGTCAACCTGAGCGGCAGGCTCTACGGCTGGAGTGGCCGCGATGTCACCCAAAGCGGCTTCCTCAGCATCGTCCAGTTCGATCTTGCCACCGGCCGCGCCGCGGCCATCGGTTCGCTCGAAGGCCGCAACCCGGTCGTCAACCCCCAGCGTCAGACTCTCGCCTATACCCGCTATTTCGCCGCGACCTTCGACTTCGCCCTCGAAGAATACAACCTCGCCAGCGGCACCCCAGCCCTCCTGACCGAAGGCCAGCAGGTCCTCAAGGCCCAGATGCCCAGCTACTGTGCCACCATCAATCAGGTCGCCTTCGTCGCCCTCCCCACCGAGCGCCAGGCCGATCTCTCCGCCACCGAAGTCCCCTATCAGGTCTTCGTGCTCAACCTGGACAGCCGCCAGTTGTTCCGCCTCACCAATGACCGCTCTAGTTATACCTACCCGGCCTATTCTCCCGACTGCACCCGCCTGGCCGTCATCAAGTCTGAAAGCGGCGCCAACCCCAGCACCGATCTGGTGTTGATCGATACCGCCTCGCTGGCGCAAACGCCGCTCACTACCGACGCCGGCAATTTCATCGAATCAGCCGCCCGCTGGTCTCCAGATGGAACCCAGGTGGTTTACAGCGCCGCCCCCGCCACCGACCCCGCCAACGCCGATATCGCTATCCGCCGCGCCGATCCTTCCAGCACGCCCTTGCTGCTGTCGCGCGAGCCAGCCAACGAGGTCTTCCCGGTCTTCAGCCCCGATGGGCGTCATGTGGCCTTTTCCAGTAATCGCAGCGGCTACTACGACATCTACGTGCTCGAACTGGAAACCAACACCGTCTTCCAGTTAACCTCCACCGTGGAGGATGACTATTCCGGAGATTGGATACCCTAACGCATCGCCGGGGATGCCCCGCCGCCTCTGGACGTGTCCGGCCCAAATAGCCCACACGTCCTAACGCCTTTGCCTAGCCTTTGCGCTATAGTGGGGGCGGAATCAGGTGGTGTGGATGATAGGTGAACAGGTATGGTTTCGAGTGTAAATATGGTAACCCCACAGTCCAGCCGCGAAGGCGGTGAACGTTTCAACGAACTTGTGCAGGCCGGCCGCGCTGCCCTGAATATGGGCAGCCGCCAGCAGGCCCATGATTACTGGAAGGAAGCCGCCCGCCTCAATCCCTTCAACGAGCAGATCTGGCAGATGCTCCTCGATGTCGTCGATACCGAGGAAGACCGCCGCGTCTGCTTGCAGAACATCCTCCAGATCAACCCCCTCAACACCCAGGCCCGCCGTCAGCTCAACCAGATGCAGGCCCGCAAGGAACGTGCCGCCCAGTACCGCCTCGAGCGCCTCGAAGCCCGCAAGGCCGGTGCTCGCCGCCGCCGTCAGGTCCTCACCCGCGCCATCTTCCTCGGCCTCGCCATCGGCCTGTCCGGAGCTTTCTTCGGCGTTGTCCTCAGCATCCTCATCTACGGCCGCTGATCGCCCTCCCAGCACAGCTTCCGCTATCATGGTGTTGGCATGTTGGATTCCCTCGGTGAGCCGCCGGCTGAACATACCGCTCTATATGCATCAATCTGAAACACTATTCATCCTCCCACCCATCCCCTCCCGGATCGATTCCGCCTCCATTTGCGTATACAATCGCAGCACCGCTGAATGACTCGTCAAGGATCTGCCGCCATGCCGCGTATGTTCTGGAAACTGCTCAAACCCCTCCTGTTCCTCCTCCTGGTCGCTGTCGTCGTGATCGCCGTGCTCTTCGCCTATACGCGCGGCCTCATCCCTGGCCTCGGCACAACCTACACCATCAACACCACCCTCATCCTCGATGGCATCCAGCAGCTTTCCTCCCTCACCGTCACCCGCTACAACTACTCCAGCACCGTCTATACCGAGCGGGATATGCCCAATTTCCTCAAGTTCCTCTATGGCGACCGCCAGGTCATGGTCGCCGTCGGCTCCATCACCGCTGGCATCGACATGAGCCGCATCCAGCCCCAGGACGTGACTTGGAATGGCGAAGTCTTGAGCCTCCGCCTGCCCGCGCCGGCTCTCCAAGACTGCTTCCTCGACGAAGGCGCGACCTATATCGCCGACCAGCAGACCGGCCTCTTTGCCCGGCGTGACCCCAACATCGACCAGGACACCCGCCGCTACGTCATCCGCCAGTTCCGCGATGCCGCCCTCTCCGCCGAGATTCTCGCCCAAGCCCAGACCCAGGCCGAGCAGGTCATTCGCCAGTTCGTCACCCTCGTCAGTTCCAATGCCGTCCGCCGCATCGACATCACCTTCCAGCCGCCTGATCCCAACACCCCCCTGCCCGAAACTTGTTCGTAGTGCGTCTAGACCTGTTTACCATGTAGGCGAACAGATTTACGAACGCGCATCATTTTTCACAAAACCTGTCCTCCCCCCCCCCCCAATCTATGTGTTTCCCTATTACAATAAGCACATATGATCAAGTGGCGCATTCGATAAGTTCAGACAAACGTCTCAGAACCTCACCCTGACCTTACCCTGAATTGACGGACGGACAAAATGTCAGAGGCGGGCACGGTGCTCGAATTCGGCAGGGGTGAGATAGCCCAGGGCCGAGTGCCGCCGCTGACGGTTGTACCAGATTTCGATGTACTCGAAGATGGCGGCGCGTGTTGCTGCTCGTGACGGGAAGGGGCGGTCAGCACACTCGGTTTTCAGGGTGCCCGGCGATGGCGCTTGTCACGCTGAGTAGTGACCTTGAAACGACGTCTTCCTTTGGTCACCAACCCCATCTGGGCCGTCAACCGTGCCACCCGATGTTTGCCCATGCGCTCCCCCTGCGCTCGCCGTTCCGCATGCACCCGCAGATTCCCATACGTCTGTCGACTCGCCTCATGCACCGACCGAATGCGCGCTGCCAGCTCATCATTCGCTTGGGCACGCCGACTCGGTGTCCGCTTCAGCCAGGCATAGAACCCGCTCACCGACACCTGCAACACCGCGCACAGCCGTCGAATGGGATACACTGTCTGCTGTGCGGCGATGAACCGGTAGCGGTTCACTATTCCCCCCGTGACAACACCCGGATCGCTTTTTTTAGGATGTCCCGTTCCTGCCTGACGATCTCCAGCTCGCGCTTCAATCGTCGCAGCTCCGCTTGCTCTGCCCGCTCTACGCTCGACTGAAGTTGCTCATCCTGCACCCGGTAACGCTGCTGCCACTTGTAGATCAGCCCCGGCGTGATATCCAATTCGCGCTCAAACCGAGCGATGCTGCGGCTGCCTTCCGCTGCATCGCCAGCACTTCCCGCTTGAATTCATCCGTGTATTTCTTGTAGCCCATCGTTCTCTCCTTACACTCAGTCTAACGGACATTTTCGCTGTCCGCCAAACTGGGGTAAGGCCAAGGCAAGCCAACGGAGGGAGGCACAACTGAGGGAAGGACGATCAGCATCCAGGAGGAGTTCGGCGAGAAGAGCCGACCCGTGACGGACAGG
>DAOUCY010000164.1:0-8231 GCA_034431625.1 Anaerolineae bacterium
AGTGGCTGATGCATTACTTCTTGAGCGCCCCACACGGACCGGGTCCGGCGTTTTGGCATGAGCTGGTCGTCACGCGTTTTCGCAGCGGCGACGAGTTCACAGTTGATGAGATTGCGGCGCAGATCGGTGAATTTGTGGCGGCGCAGGAAGGCAAGCAGTTGGCGGCGCGTTCGGCGCGCTCCACGGCTACAGTCTTTCTGGGCACCTACATCAAAGAGGAAGGGTTGGGACGTCTAGGCATTCTGCGAGTTGTCGGCAATCAGCGCTATCGCGTTCAAGAGCCGGACCCGCCGCCTACCTGGGCATTTGCCTATGCATTGCTGGACTATTGGCGCGCACAATTTGGCAGTCGGCTCACCATCAATCTGGATACGCTATATGGAGAGCGCGGTCTCACTGCGCTCTTTTTGTGTGGCGCCGGTCGGCTCAACATGATGCTGCGCACCATGCAAGAAGAAGGCTATGTCGATGTTTACCGTGTCGCGCCGCCCTATCAAGTTGTGTTGCTGCGTCAGGAGAGCGAACCTTTGCTGCAGAAACTCTATGGACACGATGAATCCGAATGACCTGGTCGCCCTCTTGCGAAGCCCTGTGCTGAGGGTGCGCACAGGGCTATGGCTCATGCCTTTGCAGTACCTCGGCAAGGAGGAGGATGAAGCCGCGCGGCTTGGGATCGACGCCCTTGACATCCGGCGTCCAATTCTCGCTGGTCTGCCGCCGGATGCTCGTTTCACCGGATTGAGCGTGGTCAATCTGGTTGAAATTCTGGATAGCGTTGCGCAAGCCAGGGACGGCAACGATTGTGTCTTGGTCTACAATCTCGATCTGGCGCTGGCGCGTCTTCGCCGTCAGGAGCGATTGGCGGTCTGGCAGAACTTATTTGTTGATTTCGGCTACCGGGCGCGTGCATTGTTGCTCACGATGCCCGCCAACGCCGATCATTTGTTACCGACATCTGAAAGCATGATGGCCTGGCGAAACGACAGGCGTCTGGCGACCTAAACCCGAGTACAGAATTTCAGGAGTCTTGTATGTTGACGATTGGCGAGTTAGTCACCCTTGATGAAGAAGCCGAATTCCGCAATGACGTTCAGTTGGACGCCTATGACCATGCCGAACGCAATCTGTCGCTGTTGCGCAGCTATCTCTTCACCGGCAGTGCGCCATCTGATGCTGGCGCTGCAGTGCGTTCGATCTCATCGGTCGGCGTGCTTGATCAAATCCGGCAGGCGTTCCTCAACGAGAAGCTGGACAACCGGTTGGCAGTGGTCGCCAACTATGGTCACGGGAAGAGTCATCTAGCGCTGGCGTTAGCCAACTATTTTGGCAAGCCGGTAGACTCGCAGGAAGTGCGAGTGCTCTTTACCAAGATCGACAACGCTGTGAATGATCCTGCCCGGGCGTCTGGCTATCATGACTTCAAGCGTAGCCGCGGCGAGTTTCTGGTCGTGCGGCTGCGCGGTGATATGCCGCGCACACTGCACGAGCAGTTCATGGCAGGGCTGGAAAAGGCGCTGAGCGAACATACTGCGACGGCGGGGCAACGTCCTCAATTTTGGCACAGTGTGGCGGAAAGATTCCTCAGCGGATTGGCGGGAGATGCGCGAGAACGCGCCGATGTATTCCTGGAACAATACTCGACCCAAGTCTCTCTCTTGCTGCGTGAAGTGCAGCAACGCCATGATGTCTATGACACCTGCGTACGGCTGTTTACCCATCTGTATGGTGTGCCACCCAATTTTGGCGGTGAGATCAGCCTAAAAGTAGTCATCAACTGGGCGGCAAACACTTTCTGCGGTGTGGATAAGCCATTGGGGGGGATGTTGATCCTCTTCGATGAGTTTAGCGCCTATATCAATAAGTATGCTCAGCGTAACGCAACGGGTGATCTGCAGGATTTGCTCAACGGCGTTGACGACCAGCGCGGCAAGGTCGTCTTTTTGGCGTTTGCCCAGCACGATCCCTTGACGGTGGCGGATCAGGTTCATTTGGCTGGGCAGTCCCGTGAAAGCCTCAAGCGCGAGTTGACGCGTCTCCCGACGAAGTTCGTACTCTATTCGCTGATGGAGAGCGTGATCGATGCCTATCTGAAACAATCGGATAGCGCCTGGCAGCGCTTCACCGCCGAGATAAAGGTGAAGGGCAGATTATACCAGGCCACTGATTTTGCCCATGAGCTGTTCAAAGCGCGTTATGACCGTGAACTGCACTGGACGATCGAGAAATTTCAGGAAGCGGTGACAAAGGGATGTTTCCCATTGCATCCGTTGACAACCGCTCTGCTCTGCAATCTCAAATTCAACACAGCCGATGATATTGGCGTCCCGCGCACTGTCCTGGGCTTTGTGATGGAGCAGTTGAACAGCTGTCAGCACCTGCCAGCTGTGGAAATGAATCGCATCAACTGGGTGCTGCCCGTCACACTGGTCGACTATTTTGGCGCTCGATTGCACGGCGACCACTACACTGCGTATAAAAATGCTGCCCGCCAGCTCGACCTTGCTGCGCCAGCCCATTATGAGCAGGTGTTGAAGGCACTGCTATTGCAGGATGTGGCGGACATCCGTGCGCGCGGTGAGCGCCAAGTGGAGTTGTTGGCGCAATGCGCCGGGTTAACCGAAGACGAGACAAAACAGGCGCTCAAGTCGCTGTCTGAGAGTCGCTGCATCCGCTACGACCCTATCAACAAAGTGAATTCGTTTTGGGCGTTATCGACCAATCCCGATGAACTCGAAAAAATTCTGGCTGGCAAACTCGCCGATTTGCCCTTTGATGAAGCGGCTCTGAAGAAACTGGAGGGATTGCTCAAGACCGAATTGCAGGGTGGCTTCGGCGCTATCAACATGCGGGTGAACTGGGGGGATGCTGGCGATTGGGCCGCGTATGAGACGATCACCACTCTGGAACATCTGTCAGATGACTACTTCTTGAATCTGGCGCAACGATACGAAACCGCAGTCAATGGTCTGGTTGAAGGCCGGCGAGGCTGTCTAGTCTGGTTGGTGGCGCGCAATGAAGATGAAGTTGCCTGGTATCGTCAACAGGTGACGGCGCTGATGGATAAAGCATTGCCCGGCGACGCCCCGATACCTGTCGTCTGCATGTTGCCCAGCGAACCCCATCCAGAGATCATCGAGGCATTTCAACGCATTCGTGGTCTGGAGAAGTTCAGCCAGAACGAACGTGAGGTTGTTGGAACGGAGTTCCACACGGACGAAATCGCAAAAGCAAAGGTGGCGTTGCTTAGGGCGTGCAGCCGTTTGCGTGGCGAAGCTAGTAATTGCCTCGATGTTCCAAGACCGACTGGTGCATACGCCGTGCCGGTAGCCTACCGAGCGCGCATAGTGCGTAACGCAAGTATTACAGGGGTTTTGACCGAATGTTACAAACTCGCATATCGGTTTGCTCCTCCTGAATTTTTCACTCAGTATAAAGCGAATAAAACCAGCCTGCGCGATGCCGTCAAGCTGATTGCTGGACTGCTCTTGCAGAATTCGCCTAGAAGCCTGCGTGACGGGGTGAGAACAAATCCGGTAGCCCGTGATCTTTGCGAAAAGTTTCTAATTCAGAGATGGGGACTTATCAACAGCGACTACCGCATTCAAGAACCGAACAGTCTAGCTATTCAGCATGTCTGGGAACATCTGGACACCGTTTGTCCACCAGGATCCCAAGAAACAGCAGTCGATGAGTTGCTGATGCCGTTGTTCAACCCGCCGTTTGGGTACGACTACAACACGGTTACACTTGTGTTTTGCGCATGGTTTGGGTTCATCTACCATGATTTGCAGGTGAGCACGTTCGGACGCCGGATCAACCGAGAGCGGATTGGCGATTGGTTATCCAAAGGCCCGAAGGAATTCATCAATGAACTTTGCTGCAATCAAATGGTGGCGCTGGCAAGGCGAGATCCCGGAGAGATAGTACAAGAAGTCAAAGTCATCCTTGAAAAGATCAATGCAGGCAACTTCACCCAGGCGGAAGCCGAAAGTGCGATCGCAAAACTGGAAGAAGTCGGTCGTGACGAACGCAACAGTGTGGAACTGAGAGACAAAGTACGAACTGGCGCTGAAACATTACGAGATGCGCTCACCAACGCGAAGGATTACGACCAAAAAGCTAACAAACTCTCTCAAGACATCATAACTGAGCGCAATATGAGGTCACTCCTCATGTTTGAACAACGTCTCAAGACGCTGCCACGAACGTCTCTTGTCTTGACTAGCGCACCAGCGCCAATGGAGTTACGTGAACGCATCTTGCGTCAGCTCGAGGAAGTCATTGAGGTAGATTGTCAGCGTCTTGAGGATCTGCAGCGAATCACTCAGTTCGAGAATAATCAGGGGCAGCTCGCTGCACGGAAAAAGATGGTGCAAGAGGCCGGTTACTCGCCGTTGGTCGAACGTTTCGACGTTGCCCTGCGCAAACTCGATGAGAAACGCGCTGCCCTTGAGAAAGAAGGGCAAGAAGAAGCCATCCGTGCTGAGATTCGAGGAATGGATGAGAACGCCCGGCTGCAATCTCTCTACAGCTACCGTACTCGACTTGAGGCGATGAATGGCTACTCGGCTAAGACGATGGAGCTGCGCAACGCTCGTTTGCAACGGATTAGCAGGGAGATCGAACAACTAGAGTCACAAGCTGATGCATGGCAAACTCAGATCGAACCGGTCATCAGTGTCAAAGCCCTGGATGACCTGCGCGATGCGCTGCTGCGTCTGGCGGATCGCTATCAGGAGACGGTCTATGCACCAAAGCTAGAAGCAGCCCAGAAGCGCATCAACGATTTGCGCGAATTGCTCGGGGAGTTGGAAGGCATTCACAAAGCGACCCAAAACGGCGCATATGCTTCGCCAGCAGAAGCCGATCAGCAATTGCGGACACTGGCGGCGTTGACAGACAAGTTCGGCGCCGTCGTTGCGCCAAAACAGCGCGCGATGGTAGAGAAGATGCAACAGACCATCGAACGGCACGTGCAAGAAAAGCGGAGCCAAGCACTGGAGTGGCTGCATAGGTTTGAGGAGGAATACCGTACCGGTCAATCTCCTGTGCGCATCAAGGAAAAACTGGCGCACCCGCCAGCATTTTTGCCTGCCGAAGCCAAGAGCGACCTGCAGAGATTGACCGAACAGGTGCAGATGCGTATCGATCAGGACGCCGTTGCGCGCATCGAACTGGAATTCCGACAGATCGTGGATCGGAAACAGCGCGAAGAGTGCCTGCGCCGTTTGGAACTCGTTATGCAGGAGCGCTAACAGATTTACTGTGGACAGTGTGACGCCATGACAGACATCTTGCTGGATAGAATCGGTGATGCACCAGTGCCTGCACACTGTACGCTGATTACCACCGAAGTCGACTTTCTACAGCATGCACCGAATACCCAAACACCCTTGTTTGTGCGTGGCAGGGTTCTGTGCGACTGGGCTGAGGCGTTCTTTGCAGGCAGACAACTTCCCATTCAAGAAGCTATCTCGCCTTCTACCGAGTTGCGTGCATTGTGTCCAGCGCTGACCGATTCACAGTGTCAGGCGATCTACACACAACTTCAATCCACGTACTCCTCGCTGGAGCGTCCGCTTTCCATCCACCGAATCTTGGATGCGCTACTCCCAGCGCAATTATGGCAGCAATTCCCATCACGTTTGCACGCGGCGAATTATCTGCTCTGGTTGTCCGAGGCGCAGATCAAAGAGTGGATGCAACCTTTGTTGGCGGCACAATGTGAACACTGGCAAAGAGAGTTTACAGATGTGGCGCAGATCGCGTATTCCGCGCATGACGCCAGCAGTGCACAGGCATTGCTGGATAGTTGGCTGGGCGTTCCCGGCAGTAGACCCGTTACAGGCTTGGGCGCATTCCCCCCGCTTGATATACCTGCCCAGCCACAGGAGCGGGTGCGCAAAGCCTGGAGGCGGACTATCATCGAGTCACATGGCGACTGTCTGGCTCAACTCGACAATTTGTTAGTTCCGCCATTGATCAAACAGATTGTCGCAAAAGAAGCTGTGGCTTATTACAGAGATCATCCGGATGAACTCGATGAGCCACGTGTACACCTACTGAACAAGCACCTCGGCAGCAAGGAGCAGAGCGAGCTACGCACCTGGCTGGCGCCTAAAGCGCCTTCTGCCCCGCCAGAACCGGCAGAAGCCCTGTTGGCATGGTTTCAAGAAGAATATCTACCCTATCGGCTGTGGCAATCAACGTATAGCAACGCTGATAGCGCCAGGGAAATCGTTGAGAAAGCCGCCAGGCAGTTTGCTCTGTGGTATCTTGTAGAATACCCTAAAGCGCTTATGGGCGGCGCACTGCGGCAGCATTTGAGCTTTGTTCAGACTGCTAAGCTATCAACTCACGATCAATCAGCGACGACACTGCTGATTGTGCTAGATGGATTACATGCGGCTGATGCTCAATATTTGCGATTGGCAGTGCAGAGACATACATCCCGTCTGACGGCTTTGGTCGATGGACTGGCATTTGCTCCACTGCCGACTATCACCGAGTTCTGTAAAGATGCTTTGCTCAAAGGGCTGCCCCCGGCCCAAACGAAACAGGTCAATCCAATCGGTGCAATCCTGCCTGAAAATGAGTCGCCCGTGCAACAACTGAGCGCCGCTCGCAAAGGCAAACTCTATATCTGGCGTGTGCTTGAACCAGATCGCACCTACCACTGGCGCAATGCCAACGAGATGTTGAAGCGCGAAGTCGAGGCACAGCTTGAGGGAATCGCACGCAAGATAGCCGACATTGTCGAACAGGTTCCGGCAGATATCCCGTTACAGATTGTCGTCACGACCGATCATGGCCGTCTCCTGGCGCGCTCGGTCCGAACGGTGGACGCACCATCTGGAATGCAGGCTCATGGCCGCACGGCTTGGGGCAACGCCAGCCGTGCGTATCCAGCATCAGGCTATATCATTGAAGATGAAATCGTCTTCCTGCACGGCGAGCGCTTTGGTCTGCCTGACAACACAGCGATCATTCTCAGTGAGGCGGCTTTTCGCACTGTTGATGGGAAGGCAGGCTCTGAGTTATTTCCGCACGGCGGCTTGTATCCTGAAGAAGTGATCATCCCCTGGCTGATCTATGTGCGTGATGCAACACAGCCACAAGTCGAGATCGAAGTGCACGGTCGTGGACAGGCGGGCAAACATGGTGAAATCGCTGTACGGGTTATCAATCTGGACAAAGCCCCGGTTACGCTTGGACGATTGACAATTCAATCTCCCCAGACCACCTATACTGTGTCGCTGGACTGGCTTGTGGGTCCAAGTTCGGATAAAACACAAACATACCCCATTGAATCCTGGCCCACAGCCGCTGCGGCGCGGATGTTACGCGCATCCGTATCTCTCCGATCGGAAAACGGACTAACTTTTGAGATCGACGCCCAAACCGCTCTCCAAAGCGAGGAAATGTACCAACGTGACAACATACTGGAAGGGCTTGACTGATGAACTCAGACTTCCTGATTGACGGTTTTGACACCGTGGATCAGCCATCTGTGCCTTTGGATGAAAAAGTGCGCCAGGTATTTGGCGACCTGGCAATCGACAAGCGGCGCCTGCCGATGAGCCAGCTGCAGAAGCGCGGCGTACCGGCTTATGTCGGCGAATGGGTGCTCGATACAATTGTTCCCGGTGATGGGCCATTGACCCAGGCAGATACCGAGAAAGTACAAAAGTGGGCAAGTCGTTATATTCCAGGCCCTGGCGATGCCAACCTGATCAAGAACCGGCTGCTAGATGGCGAGTTAGTCAAGGTATTGACACCCATTCAGGTCGATGTCGTGTTGACGCGTCATCGTCAAGAACGCGTCGCCAAGATGAGTCTGCTTGGCCTGAGTGACGCCTTCATCAGTGATGGACTGATTCAGCGCTATCCTGACTTACTCAACCAGGGCATGTGGGGTGTCGTTGAGATTGCGAGCACGCAAGAGGGTGTTGCTATCAACAGTTTCAAGCCTATGCAGGCAACTGTCAATCTGTCGATGTATAAGGATGCCCGGCGTCAGTTTACATTAGCCGAATGGCGGATGCTGCTGCTCACATCAATGGGATATAATCCAACTGTATTCACAGAAGAGGAACAGACCCTTCTCCTATGTCGCCTGCTACCCCTGGTGCAAAAGAACATGCACATGATGGAGCTTGCTCCTAAAGGAACAGGCAAAAGCTATATTTACGAAAACATCAGTCCGCGTGTACGCCTTCTGAGCGGCGGTA
>DAOUCY010000165.1:0-2118 GCA_034431625.1 Anaerolineae bacterium
TATTGGCCGGGTAGCTGCTTTCCTGGGCGAGGACGGGCATGGTAGCCGCAGACGGTACGAGCGCACCAAGTGCAGGTGCGACTGCCGCAGCCGTTGCTTTCTTCAGAAACTCACGTCGAGAGGTTGACATGCGAAACATCCCTTGAATAACTCAGATCACGATGATTATATCGTAATGCGAGTTATCGTGCGCGCCCCGTGTCAACCCTAACGACTCTGGTGTGACTTATGTCACGGATGCTGCTGGCGAATCGACGTAGGACGAATGGTGAGGGAAAATAAGGTTGGAAGTTGTCCATTGACCGCGCCAAATCGAGTGAGGAGTTCCGTCAGATGACGCTGCATCCCCAATACATTCCCGATGTGCCCGAAGCAACCGTGCAGGTTGCACAAGCTGCGTTCCGCAAAGGCAATCGCTACCTGCAGATGCGCGATGAGTTGGGAAGTCTGTTCCATGATGAACAATTCGTAGACCTGTTCCCTAACGTCGGTCAACTTGCCGAAGCACCGTGGCGACTGGCGCTGGTGACGGTGATGCAGTTTGCGGAGAACCTGACCGATCGCCAGGCAGCGGATGCCGTGCGCGGACGGATCGACTGGAAGTACGCCCTCAGTCTGGAACTGACCGATGAAGGCTTTGATGCCTCGGTGCTGAGCGAGTTCCGCTCGCGTCTGGTGCAGCACCAGGCGGAAGCCCGCCTGTTTGAGGGGATGTTGAGCGCCTTTCAAGCGCGGGGGCTGCTGAAGACGCGGGGCAAACAGCGCACCGACTCGACCCACATTCTGGCCAACGTGCGCGAACTCAACCGACTGGAATTTGTGGGGGAGACCCTGCGAGCAGCGCTCAACGAACTGGCGACGGTAGCACCGGACTGGTTGAAAACGGTGGTGTCGTCCGACTGGTTTGAGCGTTACAGCCGCCCTTTCAGCGATTACCGACTGCCGCAGAAGGAAGCCGAGCGATTGGCATTGGGTGAGCAGATTGGTCGGGATGGCATCACCCTGCTGACTGCCGTCTATGCACCCACGACCCCGGTTGAACTGCGAGCGCTGCCCCAGGTGGAATTTCTGCGGCGGGCGTGGGTGGCGCAGTTCTACCAGGACGATGACCAGACCCGCTGGCGCGGCAGCGGCAATGTACCACCGGGAGAGCGCATCTTCACTTCTCCCTATGATCCCGATGCCCGCCTGAGCAAGAAACGGGACACCAGTTGGGTGGGCTATAAAGTCCATCTGACTGAAACCTGCGATGATGACCATCCGCACCTCATCACCCATGTCGAAACGACCCTGTCCACTCAGTCCGATAGCGAAATGGTTGAACCCATTCATGCGGCACTGGCAGCTAAAGACTGTCTTCCTGGTCAACATCTGGTGGACAGGGGCTATTCGGCGGGCGACGGGTTCACCTCCAGTCAGCAGACCTATGGGGTTGATCTGGTGGCTCCGGCTCGCCCCAATGTGAGCTGGCAGGCATCCACCGACGGTGCCTATACCCTCGACCACTTCCAGATTGACTTCGCTGCCCAAGTCGTCACCTGTCCCCAGGGACACTCCAGCCAATACTGGTCTGAGCGGCTGGGCAGTCGCGGCAAACCCGCCATTCAGGTCAGGTTCGCCCCCAAAGTCTGTCAGGCGTGTCCGGCACGCCAGCGCTGCACCACCAGCCCGCAGGGGCGGCAGTTGATCTTCATCCCTGAACCGGCGTTCAGTGCCTTGCAAGCCGCTCGTCAGCGAGAAAAGACGGAAGCGTTTCAGGAAACCTACCAAAAGCGGGCGGGTATTGAAGGCACGATTTCCCAGGCGACCCATGCGTTGGGAATGCGCCGCGCCCGCTACATCGGCATGACCAAAGTCCATCTTCAGCATCTATTGACCGCCGCCGCCATGAACCTGCTGCGCGTGTTGGATTGGTTGTCGGGTAAAACACATGCACCTACTCGCGTTTCTGCCTTTGCTCGCTTAGCTGCCGCTTGATTTCGATTCGCCAGCAGCATCTGGGACACGGCGCACAGATGAGCAGCAGACCGCTATTGGCTTTTACCGCTGGTATGCAACCGCGACTGAGGACGACCCGGATGCACTCCGGTTGGAATTCCGTCCGCTGGCGGCAGGACT
>DAOUCY010000166.1:0-4233 GCA_034431625.1 Anaerolineae bacterium
GGGCGACCTCGGTGGTCTGCAAGTCCTTCTGCCTTGTGGGTGATGCGTGACAAGACCTTGATAAGCATCTTTCACAACCTGCTTATTCGAAGCCACTCGCAGAACCGAGGCAACAGTCTTTCAGACGGGGCACCATTCCCAGGAAAGGAAACGTTGTCCTCGACTTCTGGGATGGATTGTAACGTTGGCAAGTTCCTTTGCCAGCACCTTTATCCGTTTACATAGTTATACAAGGAAACAGGTAGGACCACAGAATAGCGTGATTTGGTAACGGAAAGGGTTCATGAGGCACACTCAACTTTGCGAAGGAGAGTGAACCGATGAACCCTCAAGCAACATTTTGCCCAAATCCGGCGTGTAGCGCCAGAGGGCAAGTTGGGCAAGGCAATATCCGCGTGCATAGTGTCAAAGAAGGGCGCTATCGGTGTATGACCTGCCACAAAACATTCAGTGAAACGAGCGGTACCGCCCGGTATGGGATCAAGAAACCGCCGCAGGACTTCACGCGCGTGGTCACGTTGTTGGGACACGGCTGTCCGGTACAGGCGATTGTGGCTGCGTTTGGGCTGGACGAACGCACCGTCGCGGATTGGCAACGTCGCGCGGGGATCCACTGCCAGCGCGTACATGAGCATGTAGTTGGACAGAGCCAGTTGGACCTGGGACAAGTGCAAGCGGATGAAATCAAGGTGAAGACCCAAGCCGGGGTGGTCTGGATGGCGCTGGCGATCATGGTTTCGACCCGCATGTGGTTGGGCGGAGCGGTCAGTGTCACGCGCGACAAAACATTGTTGGCGACCGTAGTGGCGCAGGTCGTAAACGTGGCGTTGTGTCGGCCCATTGTTTGGGCGGTCGATGGTTTGGCGACTTACGTCGGGGTGATTCAACAGGCGTTTCGCACGGCCCTGCGCACCGGGAAACGCGGCGCACCGCGTAAAATTGCCTGGCCTAACGTGGGGATTGTCCAGGTCATCAAACGCCGCACGGCAGGTCCGTTGAGCATTGAGCGGCGGGTGTATCAAGGCGACCCGGCCCTCATCCAGTCGGTTATTCTGACCTCGCAAGGCGGCAGTGGCGGCATCAACACCGCGTTCATCGAACGCCTGAATGCCACCTTCCGCCAATGTCTGGCCTGCTTGGGCCGACGCAGCCGCGCCCTGGCACGCACCCTGTCCACCCTCGAACACGGCATGTTTCTGGTCGGCTGCCTGTACAATTTCTGTACGCCCCATGACAGTTTACGTCTGCCTCTCTACGTCGGACGCTATGGGCGACGGCATTGGGTACCGCGCACGCCCGCTTTAGCTGCCGGTCTCACCGACCACATCTGGTCAGTTGACGAGTTGTTAACTTTCAAAGTGCCGCCCCCCCCCTTTCGTACCACCGAAACGGCGCGGACGCCCACCTAAACGAGTGCTTTTGGAGGTGGCGGCATGATCACGTTATCTTGCAGAGCTACCAGGAAACAATAATGGCAACAAAAATGGTGAAAGTGTGTGGGCGTCGAACCAACACAGGTAACCCACAGAGTTGGTGGGTGGACACTGGCGTTTTCGTAAGTCAGGGCGATGTAGTTGGGATCGATGCCACCGACCCAGGCGATGTAATCAGACCGTGGGGGGGACATGGGGGTTTTGGACCCAAAGGTGATGAAACAACCAATGACTGGGAACATGCATTGGCTACTATCACAGGGATCGACGACGACCTCGACGATGCATCCGGTTACGAGAATCTTTGGTTTGGGTCACTCATCGGCAAGATTGGACGGGATGGAGAAGCGTTTTACGTCGGCAACGCAAGAACCCTCACAGCCAACCGATCAGGGACACTTTTCTTGGCATTCAATGATGGTGTGAACTTTGAAGACAACAGCGGCTATTGGGATGTGACCATCACCTTCGAGGAAGAAGTCCAACTTGCGTCCAGCGGCTATGGCTCAAATACGATTTATGCGAACCGCTATAACGGCTCGCTTGTAGACGAATGGGGTGTCATTCTAACTGTTCAAACGGGATTCACCACTCCTCCTGAGTGGGATTCAGTAGCCATCGCCAATTTGGAAGTGGCATTTCAGGCTGTTCAAGATCGTTTACCAAGTCCGTACACTTTCAAAGATGTGTTTGGGGGTCTCGAACTGCGCTTCTATCCAACTTCACCTGACGAGTATGGAATAACCTTTAACGAGAATCTGATTCGCTTTGGTCAGGGAACTCGCAATACTGTTGAGCGCCTAAATGAACGCGGTTTTGGGAGGACTGACAGTGGTTACTACCCATCAGATTATGGCTTCTTCAGTGCGAACAGCTTGGGCATTCAGAACACTGTCATCCACGAACTGGGACATGTCCTCGACTTCCGTTCCGCTGCTGTGGATTCAACAGCTAGCGACTTCGACCTTAAGGTCATGAAGGGCGCAGATGCCTCCAGTGATATTGGGACATTCTGGGAGAACCCCTCCAGTTCACTTGGTGAAAGGATCGCTGATAACTTCCTCAATTGGGTGCGCGACAGCTACGTAGGTATTGAAGGTGATATCGACAACTATCCGTCAGCCACGACGACTGAGCAACAGCGAGCTTCAGCTTTCTGGGTGGGTGGCATCGAGTTCCAGAGCAACACTAGTCCGGGCATTGTTGGCTTCGCTGGCGATGCGGCTCTCATTGCTGAAAACGCTGAAGAACTACTGCGAAGCGTGGGCCTCGGTGAATCTGATGAGAATTGTAGTTTCTAACGGCTAGCTCTATACTTGAGTAGGTAGCTGTTCTATGGGAGTATACTATGCATACAGTATACTCCTTTGTATTTAGGGAGATAGTCTTATGGTCAATTGGTGCCTCTTTGCGTGGGTGGGTTTCCTGGTCTGTCTCAATTTTACCTCGTCTGTATCCGGTCAATTCCCTACAGAAGAGGTATCGGCTTTGCCCATCGGGGTTACTGTCGCTTTCGATTACGGTGGTGATATTTACGTAGCGGACTTCTTTGGTGACTTGGTGAATATTACCCACAGCGATACGTATGAAATGATGCCCGCTTGGTCACCAGATGCTACCCAAATAGCTTTACTCTCCAGTGACTCACACCGAACATGGAATGAAGCTCGTCTCAATGTCATTACGCTGTCAACAAGTGAGGTTAGATCTTTAAGCGAAATAGAGTTTTCGTCTGAGACAACCCTTACTTGGTCACCTGATGGTCAGTATATTGCTGCAACTTTGGGTACAATCTTCATTGTGGACGTTGAATCCGGGGAAGATTGGAGACTTCCGGTAGACTGTGGAACATGTTCGGTGAACTGGCTGCCAGATATTTCAGGATTGATTTTTGAGGCGGGCGGCGAGCTTTTCAGCATCGATCTAGATGGCAACAATCTTCAGCAACTCACCACCTCACCACCTAATGCCTCTCGTCCTGCATTATCACCTGTTTCCAACGAGGTGCTTTTCGGATCCAGTTATGAGGGTGTGCACGGACTTTACAGTGTGAACCTGAATAATCTGATGATTGATCAGGTCGTAGCATTATCTGGTTATGAATGGTTTCCGCATCTGTGGTCGCCTGATGGTCAATATGTCGCCATTGGCGTGTTCCCGGCTTTCCGCTCTGAGGTTGAGGTTCCTGGTGGCGCTGATGTTTTTATCATCAACTCGGATGGCACTGGTATGCAAGCCATTACTGGTGACGGTCTTGACAGTCTCATTGGCTGGGCAAACGACAGCCAGCATATCCTTTATTATGAAGGTGATCCAGGCAGCGCTGGCAGCACATTTTTCGCGGTAAATATCTCCGATGGCACAAAGACCCGCCTGAGTAACGCAGCAATGGATAGAATATGTTCCTATGGGAGCTGCCGTAATTTCGCCGTTCGTCCGTAGATGTAAATTAAGAAAGCGGCAGCTTCCATACATGCCGCTTCTTAAATAGCCTCAAGGTACCCCTGATTTCCACCTTGCTCGGAACTTCTCGTACAACCGCACCTTCGTCCGTAAACGGTGCGTCACCCGCCTCTGGACGCGCTGACCATCCTTACCGAACGAAGTCAGCACGCCGTCCGCCGCCTCCTGGATGACCTGTATCTTACCGATGCCGGGCAGATCGACCCATTCGCCATTGATGATGTCATCCGCCAGTGCCTCGAAGTAATGTAGTGACCCCAAAAAGTTGGACACAAAAGTGCCCGTGCTTATTTTAGCACGGGTTCTGGCTGTTGAGCCAGCCAATTTGCCTCGAATT
>DAOUCY010000167.1:0-4949 GCA_034431625.1 Anaerolineae bacterium
AACTGATCCTCAACCAGCTCGCCATTCGCTTTGAAGGCAGAATACCGCTTTGAAGGACAGGTCATTTACACCAAAGTCTTGACAGACTCCATACACGCCCCTTAAATCTGCGGCAACGCTTACCTGTACACGGCAAAGCCCGATGAAATGACACATAGGTGTTGACATTGTGAGGGAATCCATGCTACTTTCGGTTTGACAACTTAAGCAGTGTGGCACAATGCCAACCCGACGCCCTGTTCCCCAACAGGGCGTTTGGCGTTTATACGCCAGAAGTCAAATTGACTTCAATTGAAGGTATCGAGAATTCCGATACTTGTCAAGCTTCCGTATCGCGTTTACGGATAGGTTTGTTACGGGGCTGAGCGGCATAGGTGATGAGATCAGGTAACCAAACTTCCCACCCGTATGATCGCTTGCGTAAACGGATAGGGCGTTCTTCTTCGGGTAGTTGACGCATCCGTCTAACTGCGTGACCTAAACTATCGGGATGATAGCCGACGATTTCTGCACCTTCGGCTACCGTCACCCATGTTTCTTGTGAGGGAGAGTCTGTCATATCTTTTTAAACACATCTACAACAAACTTTGCTGCCCATTACTTGGTAAATCTAAGTTGTAGTAGTCCCTTAGCCGCTGCTTGAGGAGACTTACGGTCAGTTGGAATGAGTTACGCTGTTTCTGCGTACTAGGAGCCTGCTCAAAACGTCTCTCAAGTTCAAGTGTAATTGCTTGTAAACCTTCTCCTGTAGGGAAAAGGCATTTAACCACTCCATTTGTCCATAAAAGTTCATTTTGTGCGAAACTTAGCCATGTGGACAAGGTAACTGACTGTGTTTCAACAACAGTTGTTTCAGGCTCAAGATCGTAGTTCAGATTTATATCTTGTCGTACAGTGTCCCGCCATTGAATCAATGCTTGTTCAAGCGTATTCCAAGCTGCTTGATTGCCTAATTTGTCAAATAATTCCCCGTTGTAACACAGCCATAAATCAATATTAAACTTTGGATGGATTGTTGTTGAAAGCTCATCCAAGTAGTAACGACGATTTTTTGTGAGTGAAGGATCAATAAAATACATCACTCCTGTAAGCTTACTACCGTGACGTTTATAGAGAATAGCAAGCTTTCGCTCAAAATTTTCGAGTTGACCGCTTTTTTTGCTGGAGTCGTGATCATCACGAACCTTCTGCTCAACAAGAAAAAACCTTGAATGGTCGGGGGTTGAAAAGTATTGATCGCAGTTTAACCGCTTCCTTTTTCCACTTTCTGCTACGAGAGTTTTTTCTAAGTTAACATATCCCATATCGGCAATGATTTTGCCAATAATTTCTTCTAAAGCGTCTCCAAAACGAATTTCGCGTGACTGAAGCAAGTTTTGAATTATCTTCAATCGAGGTGTGGTAGATCGAAAAATACCCACAAATCGGGCATAGTTATCGGTCACGTTGTTGATGAGATAGCTCTTTTCTTCATCAAAAACATGCCTGTTAAGAATTTCAAAAATTTCACTTGGCTGCATAGGCTTCCCTGCGAATCTTTTCTCTCAGCGTATCAATCACTTCAAGTCCGTCAGTTCCATTTTCAAAGTACCAATGTTCCCAGCCATTGCAGGCTGGCAGATTGCCTATTTGAGCACCAATTTTGTGAATTGAGCCTCGTTCTCCTGTGTCTAGTTGCAATGAACCATCTGCAAGGACTGTTGCGAATTTATCCTTTTGCTTGCGGAAGTAGAGCTTTTGACCAGGTAGCAGAAATCCATTCTCTAGCAATGCAGAAAAAGCTACACGGGGGGCGCTTCGCTTAGTTTCGTATTTGCCCCACACATCTTCTGAGAAAAGTTGTACTTGAATGGCATCAAGTCTTGCTTGTGCTCCTCGAATATAATTTTCATCGCGTTCAATACCGATAAAATGTCTGCCCAATTTCTTAGCAACTGCTCCTGTAGTGCCTGTTCCAAAAAATGGGTCAAGTACAACATCGCCAGGGTTTGAACTTGATAAAATAACGCGGTAAAGCAAGGCTTCAGGCTTTTGAGTGGGATGTAGTTTTTCGCCGTTAACAGTCAATCTCTCACTACCGGTGCATAGCGCAAGTTCCCAATCGCTTCGCATCTGTTTTTCATCGTTGAACATCTTCATAGCATGATAGTTAAATGTGTAGCGTTTTTGTTCTTTGGATTTTTTGCACCAGAGCATTGTTTCATGAGCATTGGTGAAGCGAACACCTCTGAAATTTGGCATTGGATTTGTTTTTACCCATACCACATCATTCAGTATCCAGTACCCAATATCCTGTAAAATGGTTCCGACGCGATAGATATTGTGATATGAGCCAATAACCCACAGAGTACCGTCGTCCTTCAGAACTCTACGACATGCAGTTAGCCACTGTTTAGTAAACTGATCGTATGCAGCAAAATCACCGAATTGATCCCATTCATCATCTACTGCATCAACGACAGATAAATTAGGACGCAGCAACGTATTTTGTAGTTGAAGATTATAAGGTGGATCAGCAAAGATTAAATCCACTGATTTTTCTGGGAGCTTAGCTAGAACCTCAACACAATCCCCTTGATAAATCTGATCTAGTTCCAGTTTGACTAAGCTCATAACTACCTCAACCTCACTCGATACATTGGTATAGCGGCAAGATTATAACACACGTTCTAGCAAAGAGAGATGCACCTCTTTCCCTGAAATTTTTCAGCCAACGACTGAAATCCTCCATTTTCCCCCTGAAATAATCGGCATGTCCGGCAGCCTCACTTTGATACGCTGAGGGTAGTTGGGGCGCGGGGCGGGGAACAGCTTGTTCTCCTGTTCGTGCCGGATGACTCCACCCACATGAGCCGATGTGTCATGGCGCACGCCTGAACCGGTCTTGTCCTCCATCGCGTCCCAACAGCTTTGACCATTCAAAATTGGGAGTGACCTGTGAATCTGGGTGACGCGATTCAGGACTTGTTCAATGATGTTCGTGACGTGGCGCAGATCATCGCGCCAATTGCCGCCGTGATCGGCTTTCTAGGGTTGGGGCTGATGTATATGGGGTCAAGCTGGCCCATCATCGGGGACTGGAAGAAGGACAACCCAAAAGCCGCCAATCAGGTCGTCGTCGGTCTGCTGTTCGTGGTGTTCGCTTCCAGCGTGACCGCGCTCATCACCTTTGCCTAACGTGCGGGCGGTGGGTCGGGGTGGGGCGAAGTCTGGCACAACCCGCCGCCCTCTGGAGGTTTTCCTGATGGCAGCAGAGTTTAAATCGCACGTCCTACGGCGCGACGAAAAGGGGTTCTTCGGCATCCCATTCAAGCGGCTGCTCTTGGCGGGTGTGGGCGGTGGGCTGACTTACACCGTATTCAACCTCACCTTTCCAAGCTGGTCAATTCCGGTGGGGGTGGTCGCCGCCGTGTGTTTCTTGATTCTGACGGGCGCACGCAGCGGGCTTCCGCTGTGGCAGCGCGTGCTGTATCGCGTTCGCGGGTCGCTCCTCCTGGCAGCGACGCAACATCCGAACAGCCTCTCTGGAAAACTGGCTCGCTCGCTGGAACTACCGCTTGATCTCGTCCGACTGGAAGGCAGCCGCGTGTTTGCACCTGTCTCGGCGGACGCGGAAATTGACCTGAGCGAATGGGTCACGTTCAGTCGAGCAGGGGAGGCGGATCGGGATGATGGTCTGGTCTTTGTGGAGTCGCCCCTACGATGAACGAACGCGCACGTACTTTCCTGATTGAACCTTTCGACATCATGCTGCACGCGACGGAAGAAGGCGTGAACACGCTTCAGGCGCGTTTCTCAACGTGGCTGCGAACGCTGAACAGCCCAGCGCGGTTCGTATGCTGGCAGATGCCCGCGACACTGGACCCGAAAATCGAGCGCCTGAACCGGACGATGGGGGAGGTGAAGGATGCCCAGCGTCGGACGCTGCTGATGGAGTACCGCCGCCACTACGAACGGCTGAATGACAGCGCCGAATACCAGCGGGCGCTATGTGGTGTACTGCTGTGGAGTGACCAAAATCCTCGCGCCCTCGCGGGTGGCATGGCTTCGGCATTTGAGACCTATGTGAGCGAAGCAGCGTGGCCGCCGTTGTTCGAGGGTCGCTACGAGTTGCGCGAAAATCCATTCTGGCATCTCGCGCCGGTGGGTCGTCCGGGTGGTCGTCCCTTCTGGGCGATCCTCAACTCGTATGACTTCGCGCCTTCGACGTGGAATTTCTTCCGCCCGCTGCCGCCGCTCCTGCGGATGAACTTTCCGCTGGCGCTGGCAATCGACATCCCCAAGACCTATGAGCGCAACGCGGGTATTGACGCGCTGGAGGGCATTATCCAGGCGTATCAGGTGCATCTCGCGGGCGCGTCGGGCGAGGACAGCCGCTCGGTACAGCGCGTAGCAGACTGCCGTCGGGCGCTGCAAGAGATCAACAACGGGGATGCCCTGCATCTGGTGCAGATCAGTATCGCGGTGGCAGCGGATAGCCTGAATATGCTCAAAGAACGTGTCCAGGCGGTGATTCACGAGACGAAAGCGTGGTTTTCCCTCCGTCAGGAAGTCGGGGAACTTCTCTCGCGTTCGGTGGGCTTTTTCGCTGGCAAACGCACGAAGGACATCAATCTGCCCACGACGACATGGCCCGTCACCTCCCGCGAACTGGCTGTGATGCTGTCACCGCTCGGCTACCGCAAGCTGTCCTCAACGGATGGTGTTCTGCGTGGGGAAGCGGTCGGGGCGGCATATCCGGTCTTTCATGATTCGTGGCGTGACAAACGCGCGACGCATGAAATCTGGGTCGGGGTCAGTGGCTTCGGCAAGACGTTCGGCTTGAATTGCTACCTGACGCGGGAATACGCCGAAAACGGCATCCCGTTCGATCTACTGGAGCCGATGGGTCATGGGCGGCATATCGCGGAAGCCTTCGGGCTGCCGTGGTATGTGATGAGCGCGAAAGC
>DAOUCY010000168.1:0-2380 GCA_034431625.1 Anaerolineae bacterium
CGTTTGCCGGTCACCGCAGTGTGCAGTCCACGCTGCTCTATATCCATCTCAGTGGGCGAGATTTGTCCGAAAAGCTGGCACGGAGTATGTCCCACCTGCACACCTGGCGCGTCCAGACGCTGGCGGAGGCGCTGTAATGACCGCGACCCGCTATGACCTCTTTCAACAAAAGCTGCCTGACTATGTCCGTGAAGCAAGACTCACGCCGGATGAAGTGGAAGCGCTCGCCCAGTTCCCCAGTGAGAATGCACGCTCACGACCCCAGCGTCTGAGAAAGTCTGAGCAACACCTGAAACGTCTGCTTCAACCTCTAACTGATGTGCTCGACATTCTAGGGGCTAAACCATCTCAGGTTCGTAACAATGTGCTGGAAGCATTTTTGCGTGAAATCGCCTGCCGACAGCGATCCTACTGGGCATGGACTCACGCCGATTGGAACGACTGGCTGCGCCGTCTCGAAACCGGAAATATCCCAAACTACGCTCACGAGGTGCGCTACTATATCGTTTCTGCGGCTTATTTACTCGGCGGCTATGATCGTTTCTGGGAAGTCAGGTATTTCAAAGTGCGCTTCCTGTCCGAACGGCTCTTTGGCACGCAGGCAGTGATGGAGGTTTTTGCAGGTGTGACTGAAAACCTGATCCGTATTGGTTATGGCAACCGCTTCAATGCCAAAAATATCCGCACAACCTTGAGTTTGCTCATCTTGTTGCATCGATCAGCGGATGTGCAAACCTTTCATGTCGAGAAATTGGAAACACTTTACCGAGAAACTGACCTTCCAGCTTACATGCATCGCACTGTCGAGCGCATCTCCCATGCCCTGTTTGGAATGGGATTGTTGTCACATCCAATCACGTCGGAATCATTGACACCCCGGATCACCATGGCGCTTACTGGTGTTCCGCCCGTATGGGCAGATTGGTGCCAGCGGTGGCGCGAGACATCTCCCTGTGCAACGGGTACGCGGTATCGCCGTTACTATACGCTGCTCCAGGTCGGCAGATGGTTAGCTCAAACCCATCCTGAAATCATCTCACCCGAACAATGGACACGGGAGATCGCTGCTGAGTTCATTGCAACCGTGGACCGGATGCACAAAGGGCAGTATGCCTTAAACGAACGCCATTATGATCCAGCCGCGCCGCTCTCCGCCAACGCGAAAAAGAACATCATTGCGACCATTAGCGTTTTCTTTCAGGACTGCCACGAATGGGAATGGATCAAGCGGCGCTTTGACCCGCGCCGTTCATTCCGCGTTGCCAGCCATATCATCGCTGCCTCGAAAACACCGCCGCGCGTGATGTCCGATGATGTCTGGGCGAAATTGATGTGGGCCGGACTGAATCTGACCGAGGCTGACATAGAACCCTATAACCTGACCCGTGACAGCCTGACCCCAGTTCACATTTATCCAGTGGAAATGCTTCAGGCGCTGGTAACCATCTGGCTGTTTGCTGGTCTGCGCTCGGATGAGATTCGACGACTGCGAGTCGGTTGTATCCGCTGGCAGCGACCCGTCGGTGCATCATCTGACCAAGAAAAATCTCAGGCAGTCTGCTTATTGGAAGTCCCTGCCCACAAAACCGGACCTGCTTTTACCAAACCGGTCGATGGGCTGGTCGGCAAAGCCATCCAGTGCTGGGAGCAGCTCCGTCCTGAACTGCCTCCAATGGTGGATCACAAGACGGGCGAACGAGTCCATTACCTGTTTGTCTACCGTGCCAAACGGATGGGCAGAGATTACATCAACAAGGTGCTGATCCCGATTCTGTGCAGGAAAGCGGGCATTCCGCTGGAGGAAGCGCGAGGCAGGATTACCAGCCACCGCGCTCGCTCCACGATTGCCACCCAGTTATTCAATGCCAAAGACCCGATGTCACTGTTCGAACTGCAAAGCTGGCTGGGGCATCGCTCGCCCCAGGCAACCCAACGCTACATCCAGCTGACACCCGCCCACCTCACCCAGGCTTACACCAACGCGGACTATTTCAAGCGCAATCTACGCCGGATTGAGGTGCTCATTGACCAGGAAGCCATCCTCAGCGGCGCTGCGGCAATCGGTGAAGCCTGGAAATTCTACGACCTTGGGCATGGCTACTGTACTTATGATTTCTTTGACCAGTGTCCTCACCGGATGGCGTGTGCCAAATGCGATTTCTACCGTCCGAAAGGGACATCCCAGGCGCAGCTGCTGGAAGCCAAAGCCAATCTTCAGCGCATGATGCAGGATATCCCGCTGACCGACGATGAGTGTGCCGCTGTTGAAGAGGGTTTGCAAGCGGTTGGAAGACTGATGGAAAAGTTGGCAGATGTCCCTACGCCTTCCGGACAGACTCCCCGACAACTTCTTGCTGGAACAGGATTTATTCCTCTGGAC
>DAOUCY010000169.1:0-6277 GCA_034431625.1 Anaerolineae bacterium
AGTTTTTTTCGCTATTTTACATACATACTGACATGTATAAAGGAGGAGCTATGTCCATCATCAGAACCGAATCCCTCAGCAAGATCTATCAGAATGGCAAAGGCTCGGCGGTGCATGCTGTACAGGATGTTACGCTGAGCGTCGAACCCGGTGAAATCTTTGGCTTTCTAGGGCCCAATGGCGCGGGTAAATCGACCACGATGCGGATGCTGACCACCCTCACCCCACCCAGCGGGGGTCAGGCGACCATCGCCGGGCACGATCTACTGCGTGAGCCAGCCCGCATCCGGCAGAAGATCGGCTTTGTCAGCCAGTTGGGCGGCGCAAAAGGCACAGCCACCGGGCGCGAACAGTTGATGCTCTACGGTCAGCTCCATGGCCTGACCCATCGCGCCACTGCCCAGCGCACACAAGAACTGATCGAGGCGTTTGAACTGGGACACTTTATCGATCGCCCGGTCACCACCTACAGCGGCGGCCAGAAACGGAGGTTGGAGCTGGCGCTGGGCATTATCCACCAGCCGGAACTGCTGTTCCTGGATGAGCCGACGACCGCGCTTGACCCGCAGAGCCGCGCCCGCCTGTGGGATGAAATCCGCTCGCTGCGCGAGAATGGCACGACCGTCTTTGTGACGACCCACTACATGGACGAGGCCGACGCGCTCTGTGATCGCATCGCTGTGATGGATCACGGACAAGTGATTGCCCTGGACACACCAGAAGGACTGAAACGGCGCATGTCCAGCGATGTCATCACAGTGGAACTTGACCGGGAATCGTTGGCAACCGCTGCGGATCATGTTGCGGCATTCCCCTTTGTCCGTGACCTGCGTTGTGAAGACAGTCACCTGATTCTTTACGTCGATGCCGGGGACCGTGCCCTGCCAGAGCTGCTGCGCCGGTTGGATGGTGTGCGCGCGGTGACGCTGGCTCGTCCAACGCTGGATGATGTATTTCTGCACCTGACCGGGCGCTCGCTGCGCGAAACAGTAGCTTAACGATTCAACCTGTAACTGATGAGGAGAGAGATAACCATGTTTAGACTAATCCGTGATACTCGACTGCTACTGCGCATGCACATCCGTGATACCCTGCGTAACCCAGTCTGGCTGATTCTGGGAATGATTCAGCCGATTGTATGGCTGCTGCTGTTCGCCCCACTGCTGGAAAGTCTGATGGCCGGGCCGGGTTTCCAGAGCGACAATGCCATCAACTTCTTTACACCGGGCCTGCTGGTCATGCTGGCAGTGCTGAGTACATTGTTTGCGGGTATGGGCGTGATCGGTGACACACGCGAGGGCGTCATGGAAAAGCTGCGCGTCACGCCCATGAGCCGACTGGCGCTGCCTGTGAGCCTGCTCATCCGCGACTGGCTGATGCTGGTGATCCAGATGCTGGTGCTGATCGGCGTTGGCCTGCTGATGGGCCTGCGCCCGGACCCGCTCGGTCTGGTCCTGAAGCTGGCGCTGGTGAGCCTGGTCGGGCTGTTCGTGGCTGCCATTTCCTATGCCCTGGCGCTGGTGCTCAAGAATGAGTACGGTCTGTCGGCAATCTCCAACTTCCTGGTGCTGCCGCTGGTGCTGCTGTCGGGCATCACCCTGCCGCTGACGCTCGCGCCGCCCTTCCTGCAAACGCTGGGGCGCATCAATCCACTGAGCCATGCCGTTGATGCAGCGCGGGCGCTGACCGCCGGTGAACTGACGCACGCCGCGATCGTGCCGGGGTTTGTCCTCTTTACGGGGCTACTGTTGCTGGCCTTCCTCTGGGCAGTGAGCGCCTTCCGCAGCGCCACGCGCTAAAGCATACAGAGGGGTGCGTGCTGAGCGCACCCCTTACCAGTTCAGCAAGGTGTTCTTCGTCTTCGAAAGTGGCATGTAGGTCTGAATTTCACGTACCATTTCGTGTCTGGGCCTGCTCGTGTTATACCGATTTAACCAGACGGCTTTCATGCCGATGGCGACCGCGCCCATCATGTCGTTATCCCACGAGTCTCCAACCATAACTGCTCCAGGCGCGGAGCAGCCCAGCCGTCTGAGCGCCGAGTCAAACGCTCTGGGGTCTGGCTTAGCTACTCCGACTTCCTCCGAGATAATGATCACATCCAGAAGCGGTTCTAATTGATGGCGAGCGATCTTGGCCCGTTGTTCAGCCACTGAATTATTTGTCACAAGACCAATCGGAATACCCAGAGTTCGTATTATCGAAAGAACATCAGCAACCCCAGGAATCAGACGTTCCTCTTGAGCATAGACGGTCTGATAGCGTGCGATGGTCGCCTGAATTTCATGATCAGTTGCTTGGTGACCCACATAGCTGAACAAAGCCTTGAAACGTTCGTGCCGAGCGACCTGGACTGTATACACACCAGACAAAACATACGGATGGAATTGTTCTGATAGGCTTTGATAGACTGTACACAACTCATCGAGCGACAGCGCCCCCAAAGCGCCAGCAGTATCCCTCACATGCTTCAAGCCAGATCGAAAACTGTGCTGATGGTCAATGATGGTGTCGTCTAGGTCGAATAGGACTGCTTTTATCATCGTGATTTCCGGGTCTCCTGCTCATCTGCACAAACGATTTAGATCGGCAGCAAGTTCTTGGTCAGATAATCCACCAGTTCATGATCGCATTGACCGTACTCGGCCAGACCGGGAAAGCCACCCCAACGCAAAGACTCGCGCAGATGCTCGACGAAGGTTGTCCCGCGAATGGATGCATCGGCGCTCGCATCGGGCAGTACCATCCAACGGGTCGCGCTGCCGCTATAGCGCGCTTTCAACAGTTCATCGGGCGCTATGAGAATCCGGTAGGGTTCAGGATTGTCGCTGTCCGATTCAACCGCCTGCCAACCGCGATAATCTTCCACATCCAGCGCATCCAGATGAATGAACAGGGGACACGATCAGCCTCGGCAATTGGGATGGCGGTCTGAGCTTTGGCTTTGTCGCGCTCATGTTTTGTTTGGGTAGCATTCAGCAGAGACGGATCAAAGTCCTGCACCAGGCCGCGCATGCTGCCAATCATCGCGTTGAGCTGCCGCGTCAGGTCCTGCATCTGCTGATCGTCCAGCGTGGGCATACCGGGCGAAATGCCCATCCCGCTGAGGACAGTCTGCATGGTATCCGGCTGAATCGGACCGCCGAAGAAAGCGTCCATCAGGGTTGGGTCGCCCAGATGATAGTATGACAGACGCGGATAGCGCCCGCAGAAGTTGATCAGTCCCACGATCTCGATCCAGGCCGCTAGTGAGAACGGCACAGGGCCAACCTGCGCCTCAAAGGCGTGAAGGCTTTCGATCTGCCACGGATCAGGTGGGCTGTAGACCAGTTCAGGCTCAACGAACCAGTAACCCATTTCCCGCAGACGATCAGCAATCAGCAGGATATTGTGGCGCACGCGCCGCATCGTCTCTTCAGCCACAGCCCGTGCGTCAGCGAAGATGGGTTGTTCGCGCACGGACGGGCCAAGCCGCATGAGTTCATTCCAAACTTCGATGTGTGCTCCCTGCAGATACCGATCAAGAAATCGTGTCTCAGCCATCGGAGCCTTCTTTCCTGCGGTCAATACTTACAGAGCATTCATCCCGCGATAATTCCATTACAGCATTCTGCGCTAGGTCAAGCCGATAGCAGCCGGGCGGGTATGTCGCATAAACGATATGCGCAGCGGTCAGATCCACAATTTCGATGCTGAGATCAGCATCACCCAGGTTGCGACAAAGGTTGGCCGGTGCGCTGTTGTAGATGAGCGCACTGCCATCCCCCGTGTAAACCAGCAGATCATCACAGCCATGCGATGTGCCCGTTCGGTCAGTTACCAGCACGAGGTAAGCTTCACCCGGTGTCCAGGCGAAAAATGTTCCACCCGCTGACGAATGCAGTTCGGGCACATCGGCCAGGTTCTGCCGGTAGACCCGCCGCGTCTCCGTATCCTCAACACGAAAGCCAGAGATGGCGTTGGTCGTTATATCACAGCAGCGCCACAATCGCGCTTGGTAACGTCCCGAGGGCGACATCACCAATTCAGCTCGCTGACCTGCCGGTGGCTTTGTTGTCGATGCGTCGCCGATCCACATGACCAACAGCATAGCGACACCGAAGACGATCAGCAAAGTCATGAGCATCGCAAACGCGAGCCAGTGGCGCCGTGGACTGCGGTTCATGGGTCTATCCTCTGCCTTGCTCTTACGGACTACACGCCCAGTCTTTCACCGAAATGGATCGCGCAGCCGTTGTTGTCCAGGGCAGTAAACTCTTTCACACCCCACGGTTTCACTTCCAGCGCGCCATTGGGATGGATGATTCCCTGCGCCTGATACGCCGCATACAGTGTTTCGATGCCCTGCACGTAGACATAACAGGCGGTGTTCTCGGCGATGTAACGATCATCACACTGCCAGAAGTTGAGCTGCACACCGGAGCGCACGACAATTGCATAGCCTTCGTCCTGATAGCGCGCTTCAAAGCCCATCTTCTGGACGTAGAACTCGACGGTATCGGCGATATTCTGCGCTGGCAACACCGGCGCAACATGCTGCAAGACCAGCTTCATTTCACTCATGGTGTTCTCCCGCTGTCTCTACCCAGGGCCGCCGCCATTCAACCGCAGGCATCGGGTCCGGCCAGTACTCGCACAGATGGACAATCAGCCCATCGCGAAAGGTGAAAAACGACACAGCCCGCGCCAGTTGTTCACCGAAGCGCAGTTCTGTTTCGGTCACCACTTCATCACCGCATGCAATCAAGCGGCGCACCGTGATGCGCCATCTACCCGGGTAATGGGTGTTCACTGCGATGAAGTTATCTCGTCCACGTATTCGCTCGCCGGATTGTGGCCAGTCACAGACAAAATCATCGTGCAGCAGCGGCGCGACTGCTGCAAAATCGAAACGGTCAAAGGCTTCCCACAGCGCATTCACAACCGCATGGTTCTTCATAAAATACCTCGTCACATCCCCTCAAGTCACCATACCCTGTTCTTGCCGAAAGCTCCCCAGCCAAAGGTTGGGTTTTCAGGTCATCACCCTACTTTTGGATAGCTAAGCCCGGGGATGCGGATGCTACGATCCTTAAAGTCGAAGCTGAGATGATTTGCAGCGCAAAGGAGACTATAAGTGCATTTACGATCTTCTCGCCACCGTTATGAACATTACCTTAAGTTCATCCTGTTCGTGCTGCCGCTCATGCTGAACATAGTGCTGGCCGCTGCACAGAATTCAAATCTGGTAACGATCCAATCCCTGGAAGGCACACTCGAACTCGCACTGCCAGCAGGCTGGCACATCATTGAACAGTCCACGCCGGATGAAGCACTTGCCCTGGCGCTTCGAAGCAGCGGCGAGAGTCATGCAGATGTGTTCATCTGGAATATCCTCCCCAACTGCGGCTTGGCCGTTCAGTCCATCTGGGTTTCCTGCGATATGAGGCCTGTCGAACTTGTCTCCTATATAATGAGCCAGGTCGTCCGTTTTGGCTCGTATGGGACTGAGGATTTTGCCACGGTGGATGAAGTTGGTTACATGCTGCATCCCAGCTATATCACGGGCATGAAAGACCTCGGCAATGGAAACTTCCTGGTCGTTTTCACCCAGATTGACGAGGAAGACGTTGATACCGTGTACGCGGACATGCAGGCCATCTTCCAAAGTGCTGCTCTGGACATCACTTTCGACCAGAGCTACCCACAGCCTGAATATACCGAGACAGGCTGGACGCTCGACCTTAGCTCATTTGGCATACAGCCTGAAGCTGTGCAAGGCCCAATGATCGGCGCGGACGGTCACATCTATCTGCGCGTGCGCTCAACATGGGATCCACCAAGCGGTCTCGTGGTCGTCGTCAATATGGATGGAACAATCCACAACGTTGTCAGTAATCCTTATCTGGGCGATGTGCGGGGCGGTCTCCGGGATTGGGCGGCGACCGCTGATGGGACGATCTGGGTGTTGAGTGGAGAGCTGAACCTGTACCGTATCAACCGCCAAGGCATTTTCGAAGGACAGGTGTTCACCTCACGTCGCGAGCAGCAAACAGTTACACAGATTGAACTCGTTGAGCGTAACCTGGCGCTGCTGCGGAAGCTGTATGAGCGAGCGGTGATTGCGTTCATCAATTCCGACGGGGTTTTACTGCGTGAGTTTCCCGTTCATGCTGAGGATTTCCCCTATTCGTCGTTCGGCCCCTGGCTCAGTTCACCCAGTCTTGGCGTGAGTCCCAATGGTCTCATCTATGTCTACAACGAGATGGTCAACCAGGTGCGCGTTTTCGATGCGACA
>DAOUCY010000170.1:0-7459 GCA_034431625.1 Anaerolineae bacterium
CGGTCTACGCCGTGCTGGTGAAGGCGCCGGACGCGCCACTCCACGCGCTGGTAATTCCCAAGCTGCACGTGGCCGACTATTTCGCCCTGCCAGAGAAGGTGCGCACGGCGTGCTGGTTGGTGGTGGAGCGGGTGTGCGGGCTGTTGAAGGCGCGGTTTGGGGTGGAGGGGGTTAGGGTTTGTGTGGAGATGGGGATGGTGGGATGGATGGAACACGTGTGTATTGAGATATGGAGTACACTGGTTGTGAATCTCGAGAAAGTTGGCTGACAGGCCATCACAGAACAATCAAGAGACGTCTACTGCTGATACAAGGAAATCATACATGGAGAATTGGTCAATTACGAGCAAAGCTTGCTGATCGAAAGCTTGTAATGTAGACTCAATTCAGCCTGTAGTGTACACCATCCCTATCAAGTGACCATTACCTGATTGTCACAGCAGTATTACTGCTCGTACTGGAGCCACCCTAACCGACGAGGCGTCTTTGGGCGCCAAACACGAACGATCACAATGGAATCAAAACTCACAATTCCGCAGGCGCAGATCGACAAGATGCGCTCAATCCGTGAGAAACGGCTTGAAGAACTAAGAAAACGTGCAGAATCTATCACCCTGTCAAGGTTACCGCGCGGGAAATCCTACAAAGCCATAGCCATTTCGGTTGATGCCAGCAATGTACCAATTGAAACAGACGTGATTGATGCCGTTGCATTGAGGTGCGCTGACTCAAATGGAGAAGTCTATTTCCAAAATATCGTACCCACCGACGGACCGATTTTGGAAATTCGTGATTTCCTTGACGGCCTATTCAGTCAGGTACCGGTCTTGCGCAATTTACTGTTGAAGATGAATGCTCCATCATGGGAAGCGTTAGCTGATTTCAACGTAGCGCAAGGTAGATCTGACCTGGATCGATTCGTAATGGAACTTCTTGAGTGGGGGTCTCTCGTGTCTTTGGCGGAAACGTCTTCGCAGACAATCCTGCTTAAAGATGGAATGCTTCGCGGCAAAGCAATCAAACCGCAGGGGGAATATCTCAGCAACTTGCGCCTCTTTTTTGAGGATAACTGCCGTTCACATGGTAATTTCCTCATCGGAATTGCAAAGGAAAGCTCTGTTTTGGAGAAGAACAAGGTGTTGCTTAGGTACGTGAAAGGGTTCACTGATAACCAGAGTTTCTATCTTAAGATTCCCAAAGACATCTTGGAAGGCACCTATGGCTGGCGATACCTTGCATCCGACATTATCTGGGGTGATCTCTATTTTGTTCGAGTTCAGCCTCATGCATCAGCTCGAGTGATGACAATTGAGGTGCCAACTTTTCTTGAAGAACGGCTTGATGATGTATTACGGATTCTTGTCGACTTCAGAGTTCGGAGTCTGCCAGATCGGTTCCGAGGTTTGCCCGATCCTGTTGCTTGCGCCCATGAGAACACCAACCTGCTGATGAACTTCGGAAAGTCCATAGAAAGGGAGATCATGCGATGAGATTTCAAGGTCAGAAATTGGGTTATGTGGCTGGTTCACTCTCTGATGGGAACTCAGTCATTCTACGCCTGCCGCATGGTGACTTGAGCAAAGCTCCACGTCTTGGCGATCTGCTTGTTATTAAGGACGAGACAACCAACCATCAGTGGCTTTGTAGGGTGGAGAACCAGTCTCACGTCAGTATTGAATTGCATGAGCAAGAAGTGCGGAACGCGATTGCTCGTGGTCAGACTTCGCTTGGGCAGGAACTCTCTGACCATGAGAAAGAGATGTATCTGGGGCATGATTACACCCTGAAACTGTTAGGCGAACTGCGACAGGGTTTGAAGTTTGCTCCCGTCGTTAGACTCTTGCCACCAAGAGGCGCATCCGTCTGCCACCTCAAAGCCGACGAATTGAAGCAGCTCGTCACGCTCGACGCTGATGGAACAATCATTGGTTACTATGCTGTTGGTGATGAAGTGCATAGTGATAACTCGAATCAAGTCCCAGTGAAGTTTAGTGTGAAGCGTTTCGTGTCGAGGCGGTCAGCGATATTTGGTGTAGCTGGGTTTGGCAAGTCAAACCTGATGAAGAACATTCTGGCTGAACTGACGGTTTCTGAACCCACAGTGGGCAAGTTGATTTTTGACCTTGATGGTGAGTATGCATTTGGAAGCACAACAAGGACCGTGGTAAATGGAGTAGAGGTTCTAACTATCAGCAAAGGTCTTGCTGACATTCCCGCAGTTGCTGATCGATTGGTGGTCTATACAAATGCAAACCGTCAGGGAAATGCATATCAACAGATCATTGCTGGCGCTCCAGTTTTAAATCTTGGAGATATCTCGCCTCGAAAAGTCATATCAGCTTTGCTACCAGAAAGCAGACAGGGAACGGTATATGCAAGTCTTCTTAAATCTTTGAGTAGTGCAAAGTGGAGACAGTTGCTTAAATTGGTTGCGGATGAGAGTTCAGGTGGATTTGACACTGACTACAAAAAGGTAGCAGAAGTGCTTGGTGTAGATATTGATGACAACTTATCCTCAATCCAAGCGGTTGTTCGTGCCCTTGTTCCAATGATGAAAGGGCACAGCGGAGCATCAAATATGCTGCGTGACGTGATGCAGAATCTGAGCCTCGGCGCAACGATTGTCATTGACTTGTCCAGCATGGGACTCGACGCTGCACAGAATCTGACAACCTTCATCGTTGACGAAATTTTCACAGCCAATCAGGATGCATTTGTTGCTGGTGGTAACATCCCTGAGATAGTGATTTTTGTGGAAGAGGCGCAAAATCTTCTTTCGGATAAGCAGGTGCGCGAAGGAAACCCGATTGCTCGATTGGCCAAAGAGGGTCGCAAATACAACCTGGGATTGGTCTATGTTTCTCAGCAGCCTGGTGCAATTGCGAAGGAAGTGCTGTCGCAGACCAATACCTACTTCGTGCTTCACCTGCTATCAAAGACAGACTTGCGAGCACTTCAGGAGATAAACCCACATTATGAAGGGGTGATTGGGAATTTCATTCAACTGGAGAGTCTTCAGGGGCATGCGTACATTTACTCTACTGTGCCAGGTCTTGCCCCTCAATCGTATGTATTTGCAACAAAATCAGCGCGCTTTGAGATGACTGCTGATGAATTACAGAAGCGCCCTGTCAGTGGGGCAGTTGCAATCTCAAAGCAACGTGCAGACGCAATAGAGAGAATGGGCAGAATATTGAAGGATGTTCTTGCCAAACAAGCTCCAGTCGCAGAGAGTCAAGGCATCTCAAAATACAAACAAGGAGCTGTATCAGGAGAAATGTCAAAACGACTCCCAAAAGATCTCGAGTTTGCCCGTGCAACAAGAAGTCCGCAGTTCATGGATTCCGATTGGCTGATACTTGCCTGTAATTACCTTGGGTATGAAGCGGAGATAGATTGGGGGGCCAAAACCCTAAATTTGCGGGAAAAGAACCCACAAACACCTATTGTAAGAGAGCATAGGCAGGGTTCCCTAAATGACATCCGGTGATCCTGAGTTGAAAGAAAAACTGCTGCGAAGCCTGCAGAAAGACCTGGCCGCAGCTAAGCAGGCTGTAGGAGATCGAAGTCGACAACGGCTGTTGCTACTGGAACGAAAAAGAGAGATAGTTGCTGTACAACAGCCATGGATAGACAAACATCTACACTTATTGAAGGATTACTGTCGTGATGCTCCTGTTCCTGATGGCTATGTGCCAGCAAATCTTCGACTAGTCATCTGTCAGGAGCAGTGGCACCATGACTTATGGCGGCTAATCAAGCTAACGCACTGGTCAATGCCACCTAATGAGTACGTCGGTCGCAGACTTCGGATTCTTGTATTTGACGGCCCGTATGTGTTTGGCCTGATTGGCATGGCATCTTGTATTTGGGGATTGACTGCAAGAGACAAATGGGTGGGATGGGATCTTCAGACAAAGACTAAGAATCTTAGCCTTATGGCAGACGCCTATGTACTTGGCGCAATACCACCCTTCAATGGCAAGTATCGCGGTTCAAAGCTACTGGCTTATTTGGTTGCATCGAATGAGATACGCGAATTGTGGGAGTCTAAGTATCAGTCACCACTGGCCGGAGTTGTTACGACGACGCTTTTTGGGCATAGCGCCGTCCTAAACCGTGTACGCCACAAAGACAAAAAACTTTGGGTGAAAGTAGGCAATACCAGAGGATTGGGGACAATGCACTTCTCCTTCGAAACAGACAGATTGGCGAAACAGCTGCTTGATACGAATTCGATAGGTGTTCCTAGCCGTTTGACTTCCGGTCCCAACTGGAAGTTGCGCTTTATGAGAACTGCAATTGAGAAACTTGGTCTGCGTGCAGAAGATTACTTGATGCACGGCTACAAACGTGGGATTTACGTCTTACAGTATGCCGCCAACAGCAAGGAATTTCTAAGAGGGGAAGACGGTGAACTTCAGAGATATGATTTTCCATTGAATGCCCTCATGGATTCTTGGGAGTTGTATGCTTATCGGAATCGACTCACATATGAATGAAGAGAATCCTGCTCGCAAATCCACAGTCATTGTCGCCATACTAGCCACCGGATTCAGTATTGGTTGGTTCGCCAGGCTGTCGGTCTCACCGATCGTTGCAACGATAACGGCGTCTATCTCCGCCGCCGCTGCTGCGATTGTCTCTGCGCTTAGTGGAATTGATGACAAATCTGCAAGTGTAGGTAACACTACAAAATAGCGTGGATTAAGCAACGAGAGCGCCTCTGAGTGAGGTAGAATCTTCGTAGCGCGCAAAGATTCATCGATCATGGAGGAGGAACTCTCATGGAACTGAAGTTTATGACAGAACCGCCCCTGGAACCAAAGCTGATGACGTGTCCAAATTGCGGAGAGACAGAGCACATCTGGATCCATTCGCAGAAAGATCGGCGTCTGCGCTATCGGACGCCGGCGGAACTGTACCTTGTCTGGGTTGCAGGATGGACAGCGTCATCATGCTAGGCATTCGGCACAGAGCAAAGTTGTCGTGTAGGGCAGGTTTTGAGTTTATCGCTTTAGGTGCAGAGTGACGGGGACAGGCATGCTGACCAGACAAGGTTCGAGTCGACTGCTTTCTGTACAGCCGATGATGGTAACGCAGGAGGACGAAGTTCGTCACTCCGTCCCTGTTACGCTGCACCCTGTGTCGGGGCTCGGGTCGCTCTCCAGCGTTGCCCTATCCTCCGCACAGGTACGTATGACTCTACTGCTCTATCTTATTTTTGTCACTTTGTGGTCTTGACATTGGGGTCAAGTATACGAATCCCGGCCATTGCTCGCCACTCAATCTGGCTCTACTTCTGCTTGAAGTCATCTAGCGTCTGTTTCGCTGCTTCGCCGATGATTTCAATGCTGCGAACAAATGCGCGCTGCAGCGTGGTGTCCCGGCTAAAGTACGCCTGCGAGACTTCTTTTGTTTGCGCCATCAAATACACGGTTTCGTCGTGAATGTGGCGCACGTAGTCAAGCGGCGAGCGGGACATACGCCACCTCTTACAAGATGTGCGGGCCAATGTAGGGGCTGAGTGCTTCCGGCGTCACCAGTTCGCCCCGCCGACCAAGCACTTCCTCTAGCAGCAGCGCAACGTGGAGAAAGTTGTCGAATGTCTTGCGGCCAGGCTCGAACTCGACCAAGAGATCGATGTCACTGTCACTCACCTGATGCTGGCGCACAAAAGAGCCAAACAGCCCCAATCTTCTCACGCCATATGCTTTGATCTGGTGCTGATACTCCTGGAGGATTTCCTCTTTCCGCGCCGGTGCGGTTGCGTAGGCTGTCCGGCGGCTGGGCTGGCTGTGGGCGGCAGCTATTAGCCCTGGGTGCACGACGGCGACAGCTTTGACGCGCAGGGCTCTATGCTGGGATGGCGATATACTCGGCGAAGGAGTGAGATTGCGGCACAGGCAGATCGTCTTCCTGTAGGCCGCGTACATGCATCTCAATCGCGGCGTGCATGTTGCGTGCCGCCTGTTCGCGTGTTCTGCCAGTCGCAACACAACCGGGCAGGTCTGGCGAATAGGCGGAGTAATTGCCGTTCGCCTTTTCGATGACGATGAGAAATCGGTGCATCTTCATTCCTCTCTATCGGATTTCGTGATCTGCGCTTGCTTGAGTACGCTGTTCAGCGTACCGGGCGCCAAGTCATCACGTGGGTGTCCTGCAATCGTGACACGCCCCGGCTTCGTCGGATGTTTGTACTGCCTGTGGCTGCCTTTGGTTGCCACCAGTCGCCAACCATCCGCTTCGATGAGTTTGATTACGTCACGAACTTTCACGATTTTCAGAGCCTGACAACGGCGGCCATGACGGATGTTTGTACAGGCAAGGCGGAAGCCGCTCCTGTTTCTCTCACCTCGTCGGTGTTGCGCGCCTGTCTGAGACCTTGCTCAAACACAAATCTATCCTACTTGATAGTATACCATACAGCATGAAGCGGAGCGTCATCCACCTGGTCTCTGGCTGCGCCGGTGCGCTTTTGCGTGGGCTGTGCGGCGGCAGGGCTGGCTGTGGGCGGCGGGGAGTCGCACAGCGAGTCAGATTGGTGTCTAGCGGCCAGGCGGCCAGCGTACGCGAATTATTGTTTCCAGCGCGATGATCACGGCTCCCGCTTCGAGTTCGCGAGAATGGCGCACAAGCACATGTTGCGCCACACCGAATCCTGCCTGTGTCAGCCAGGCGGCTACGGCGCCGCTGGCGTTGACGTCGGTGAGGAATTTCATCATGCGGCCAGACGCTCCAGGATCGTTTCACCTGCAACAAGATGATGGGCATAGAGCAGCGCCGCGCGCACATCCTCGGGTTCGAGTTGGGGATAGTCTTCCAAGATTTCGTCCTGGGTGGCGCCTTTTGCAATCAGTTCGAGGATCATCTCAACCGAGATCCGCATTCCCCTGATCACTGGCTTGCTGCGCAGAACCTGCTGATCGAAGGTAATTCGTGACAACAGTTCGTCCATCGTTCAATCTCTCATCCTGGTTCGGAACGTCCGACCTTGCAACCATCAGTCTGCACGGTAGTATACCATCTCACCCAACCGCAAAAAGCAAGAGGATTTCCTCTTTCCGCGCCGGTGCGGTTGCGTAGGCTGTCCAGCGGCCGGGCTGGCTGTGGGCGCATCAGCATCGGCAACGGCATCGCATCGCATGAGACGGAGCAGGTGGCGGCGGAGTTGATAAAGAGATTGGAGAGTAGGAGATTGGAGATTGGGAGAAGGGGAGAGGGGGAGCGGCGCTTCCGCACAGGCGAAAACGCCGGACTCCCCAATCTCCAATCTCCCAATCCCTCAATGTACGTGCGGAGTTGGGTGAGTTTGCCTGGTACACATTGGCCGACGATCTCTGGTACAGTGACGGGCGGCATTTGACAGCGCATGGTTTGCCGCTGCCCGTCGAGGCGCAACAATATGGGGACTGGTTTATCCGTTGCCGTCTCAATCCGTTGTAGTCTTTTCCGTGAA
>DAOUCY010000171.1:0-44399 GCA_034431625.1 Anaerolineae bacterium
GTGGGGATCAAAGCCAAGCGTCTTCGAGCGGGTTGGGATGCGCCTTATTTGCTCAAAGTCCTTTGCCCGTTCTGAATATGCAATTGCCCTAGATCAGCGTTGGACTACTGTTCCAAATTGAATGTTCATGAAATAATAAAAACAGCCAGCTTCACAGAAAAGTTGGCTGTTTTATCGAACGGTTGCCCCGGAGAGGACTCGAACCTCCAGGCCCGTTAGGGCACAGGCCCTCAACCTGCCGCGTATGCCAATTCCGCCACCGGGGCTACTTGAACCCAATTATACAGAACCACCCTTTAGTGTCAATTCCCGGACTTAGGGTTGCATCAATCTATGTAGAGGCGTTACAATCTCGTCCGAAATCGTGTAATTGGCTTAGCGGAGAATGCAATGTCTTCTCTTAACCTGCGACGCTTGGTCGTTTGGGTATTGTCATTTGTCATTGGATTCATTGTCACCTATTTATTGATCGTTGTAGGATTCCCCATTCTAAAACCAGAATCGGCGGGAATCACACTTGAGAAGTACGGATTCGGATACTTTATTGTGACTTTTATACCGATTGTCTTGATCTTTGTCACCTGGCTCGATGCCTTTATGGGCACAAACATTCTGCCAGACTAGAGCCCGACTTCAAACACAAGTCTTTATAGCCTGGTTTGCTCCATACAGAGGGCTTAGTCTTTACGTTCCTCCTCACCCAGCAGTGCGACAAACTCAGCCAGCCTCAAATTTCCTGTAATCCGAACTCTTGTCAGTTCAAGACGGTTGTCTGTGGTGTGCCAGTTCCCACTTTGAGTTGTAACCGCTCGCCAAGTATCTACTTGAGACATAACGGTTAAAACTGCTGAATCGTAATGCCCAACAGGATAAGCAAACATACGAGGGCGAACTCCGATATAAGCTTCGAGGCTCTCCACACTGCCAAGCACCTCATATACAATCAACTCATAGCCTTCCCCGAGAAGATCCACGTGATTTTTCGTGTGTGATTCCATACTCATCCCTGCAGCAGCCATCT
The DNA here is from genome assembly GCA_034431625.1 of Anaerolineae bacterium. Lineage (GTDB taxonomy): Bacteria > Chloroflexota > Anaerolineae > Aggregatilineales > Phototrophicaceae > CFX2. The sequence continues at coordinate 1,022 of DAOUCY010000171.1, forward strand.
CTTGGATCTGTGACCAGCTCAAATAACCTTGATGATTAGCATCTGCCAATCCAGTGATAACAAAAAATGTCCCGATAAAACCGCGATCGCGCAGATAGGGAAAGACAGTAACATAGTGATCAATGTATCCATCATCGAATGTGAGGATGATGGCTTTTCCAGGCAAATCCGTTCCATCTAGCAGCGCTCGATCAAGGTCGTACAAAGAGATCGTTGAGTATTTCTGTTTCTTAAGATAATCCAGATGAGTGAGAAACACATCCGGTTCAATAGCCAAGCTGCGTTTAATGGGATCATCGTTCGGAGAATATGGGCGCACATAGTGATACATCAGAATTGGCACTCGGATACGTCTCAGCGTTCCATCCCAGGTCGGCGCAGATCTTTGACCTGTTGTAGGATCATCGCTATTGGTAACAAGGGGGGTAACCAACAGCGACAAACAGCACAGAGTTAATGCCCAGACGTATATTGATTTTGGCATCTGTTTGTTTACCCACGAATTTGCGAATTAGCTGATTTTCCTTAAAAACGCTGAAACTATCAATTTCTATCTTTCAGTAGCCATGATAGGTTAATTGTGCGGAATTTCACCATTCTGATAGCTTTTGAAAGCCAAATATCGATAGACTGCGCATCGCGTTGTGGAGCAAACTAGTGAGGAAAATATGCCTCAATCATCTCGTATTCCCGGATTCTATAAGCGTTCCCTGGAGGATCGTGCTGCAACGGTCGCACAGTGGGCGAATCTGAGTCAGCAGGAGCAGGCGACTTTGATCGGCCGTTTGGGACTGAATGCTTCCCAAGCTGATAATATGATCGAAAATGCGATTGGCATCTATTCCCTTCCCCTTGGTTTGGCAACTAATTTCCTCATCAACGGACGCGACTATCTAATTCCTATGGTCATCGAAGAACCATCAGTAGTCGCTGCTGTGAGTAATGCTGCCCGGCTGTTCCGAGATGGTGGAGGTTTTACAGCCTCCAGTGATGAGCCGATTATGATCGGGCAGATTCAGGTACTTGACCTGGATGATGTTTACAGTGCGGCGAATGCGGTGCTGTCCCAGAAATCGCTTCTACTTGCTGAGGCAGACCGTGTAGGCGGCAGCATTGTGAAACATGGTGGCGGGGCACGAGATATCGAAGTGCGCCCCATTTTGGATACCTCTGTGGGGTCAATGCTAGTAGTTCATTTGTTGTATGACACCCGAGACGCAATGGGAGCTAACGCAATCAACACAGCGGTTGAACATCTTGCACCCTTTATCGAACAGATTACCCATGGCCGAGTCAATCTGCGCATTCTGAGTAACTTGACTGATCAACGTAAGGCCCGCGCAGAGGGAACAATTCCAGCATCAGCATTGGCAACAGAAAGCATCTCTGGGGAAGAAGCCGTCCGTGCAATTGTCGAAGCGGGGGTATTTGCAGAAGTTGATCCATATCGCGCTGCAACTCATAACAAGGGCATCATGAACGGCATAGATGCTGTTGTAATTGCAACAGGAAATGACTGGAGAGCTGTTGAAGCAGGTGCTCATGCCTATGCAGCTCGGAATGGACGCTATTCTAGTATGACCCGCTGGTGGCAAGATGACGATGGTAACTTGAGAGGTTCTATTGAAATTCCATTAGCGGTCGGTACAGTAGGTGGTGCAACTCGCGTACATCCGACGGCTGGTCTAGCACTTCGAATTCTCGGAAACCCCTCAGCGCGTGAACTCTCCGAGGTCTGTGCGGCAGTTGGCTTAGCACAAAATTTAGCTGCTATTCGTGCACTGGCGACTGAGGGCATTCAACATGGTCATATGCGAATGCATGCTCGCCAATTAGCAGTCGCGGCCGGTGCAACTGGAGAGATGGTTGGGCGCATTGTTCAGGCCATGATTAGCGAAGGCAATATTCGCTTAGAACGTGCTCGTACATTGATGCAAGAACTGACGAATCCAGTTCTAAGCCCAGCACACAGCGCTGAGTAGCTCAAAACAGATAGGACAGAACCCAAATGAGCACATCTAATGGATATTCTACCGCATCTATTCTAATGCGGCCCGATCGGCAAGTAGGCATTGTCGGATATGGAGCATATATCCCACGCTACCGCCTTCCAGGCAAGGAAGTTGCTCGGGTTTGGACAAACGGATTAGGTGGAAGCCCAATCAGAGAAAAAGCAGTTGCAGGTCTCGATGAAGATGTTGCAACTATGTCGATTGAAGCAGCGCGCAATGCTCTGGCACGTGCTGCAATCGATCCACAGCTTATTCGTGCAGTATGGGTGGGAAGCGAAAGTCACCCATATGCTGTTAAGCCTACCAGCACGATAGTTGCCGAAAGCATTGGAGCATCACCCAATATTCAGGCGGCCGACTGGGAGTTTGCTTGCAAAGCCGGGACAGAGGCGGTTCAAGCTTCTATCGGCATGGTAGGTAGTGGGATGGTATCTTATACATTGAGCATTGGCATGGATACTGCCCAGGGTCGCCCCGGTGATGCCTTGGAATATACCGCTGCGTCCGGCGGTGCAGCTTTCTTGCTTGGTCCTGCATCCGAGTCTTGCGCTATATACCAAGGAAGCTACAGCTTCGTTACAGATACACCGGATTTTTGGCGGCGGCCTAATGAGAACTACCCCAGTCATGGGGATCGATTTACGGGTGAACCAGCCTACTTCCACCATGTGACATCTGCTGCCCAGTCTATCATGGATCTGATGGGAACAAACCCATCAGATTACACCTACGCTGTGTTTCACCAACCTAATGTGAAGTTTCCCAGTCGAGCTGCTGAAATGCTTGGATTCTCTGAAGAACAGTATCAAACCGGTCTGTTAGCTGGAGAGGTCGGCAACGTTTATTCGGGTTCATGTATGTTGGGCCTCACTGCGATCCTGGACGAAGCAAAACCCGGAGATCGTATTCTGATGGTCAGCTACGGAAGTGGCGCGGGTTCAGATGCATTTGATATTCGAGTTACCGACAGGATCGATCAAGTGCGAAATCTCGCGCCGTACACACGCGATTACATTAAACGGCGGACTGAAATCGATTATGCGACTTACTGTCGTTATCGTGGCAAGCTCAAGGACTAGATCTAATGCGCCAAGTCGCGATTGTTGGAGTTAGTCAGATCCCTGTTGGTGAACATTGGGCAAGCAGCCTTCGGATGTTGGCTTCCGAAGTTATTCATGACGTTCTCAAGAACAGTGGGCTGAAGCATGTTGATGCCTTGTATGTTGGAAATGCATATGGTACATCATTCAGCAGCCAATCACAGCTTGGGCCTTTGATCGCTGATTATTCCGGTCTTGGAAATATCGAGGCATATACTGTCGAAGCGGCTGAAGCATCTGGTGCAGCCGCATTGCGAACAGGTTTTATGGCGATCGCTTCTGGTTCAATTGAGACCGCTTTGGTGGTCGGAGTCGAGAAATCCACTGATCGAGTAGGTAGTTCGCGTACACTCGCACGGAATGTAAGTCTCGATGCAGACTATGAAGCTGCGCATGGTGTGACGCTCACTGCGCTTGCTGCAATCCTGATGCGGCGTTACATGTACGAGTATACTGTTGAGCTAAGCGCCTTTGAAGGATTTTCCATCAATGCGCACGCAAATGGATCACACAATCCAAATGCAATGTTCCGCAATATGATCAAAAGTGGCCGGTTCGCCCAAGCCCTGATGATATCTGACCCCGTAAGCCTATTTGACAGCGCTCCAGATGCGGATGGTGCGGCAGCAGTACTCCTTACTACATTTGAGCGAGCAGCAGATATCGCCCCACAACCAATCCGCATTGCAAGCAGCGTAGTCGCGACAGATTCTATGACACTACATGACCGCCAAGACCCACTCTTTTTCGGTTCAGTACAACGCTCAGCAGATCGTGCGTTAAGTCAAGCCGGCCTAAAACACACTGACATTGATTTGTTCGAGCTGCATGATGCCTACACAATCATGACCACACTAACCCTTGAATCGGCCGGTTTTGCCAAGAGAGGGCAAGCTTGGGAACTAGCAAGTACAAATGCGATTGCGCTCAACGGAAGCTTGCCAATCAGTACATTCGGCGGTTTGAAAGCGCGCGGTAATCCAGCGGGCGCAGCAGGAATATACCAAGTTGTCGAAGCTACTTTGCAGCTTCAACAATCTGCGGGCAAGAACCAAATTATGGGTGCACGATATGCAATGGTTCAGAATCTCGGCGGAATGGCATCTACTGCAATCACTCACATCCTGAGTTCAGTGTGAACAGCGTTCCCATGAAAACTGTTTGTGAGAGACACTGATAGTTCTCACCAGCGAACTGATAGCTTTTGATAGATAGCATCGCGTAGTCTTATTGTCAAATTTGTGCAGAAATGCACAAGAAGGCCAGATAAGTTTAAGGAGTGCAGCACAATGCAGATTTCACGGCACTGGCGGCTGAACGCGCAGCGATATCGTTTGCAGGGAATTCGATATGAGAATGGTGAAGTGAGCTTGCAGGTTCGCCCCACCCCACCTCAGTCTCAAGAACAACCGGAACTAGTGCGTGCAACAGACACCAGAAGTGACAAGATCAGCCTGAAAGTTGCGAGCTAGGGACACTACTGGATGGAGACTGAACGCACATCAAACGTGAGCCAGCGTGAGCAGTTCACGTTCACTGGAACTGGCGAAATCTACAGTTTCACGACTCTACAGGAAGCTCCTGAGGGATTTGATGAACAAGCTCCATACACTTTGGCGATCATAAGGCTTGACGAAGGACCAATGGTCACAGCACAGATCACCGATCTGGATGGTCCTATTCAGATTGGGGATCGTGTCGAGATGGTGACCCGGAAGCTCGCTACAGAAGGAACGCGAGGCATCATCATTTATGGTTACAAGTTCCGTAAGATCATGCCCCGTACTGCTGATCGCTGAGTTGCACGTTCTGCCAGACACGATTGCTTTCACGCCCATAAGGGCGTGTTTTCTTTTATTCATGGGCTACTTGCCGCTGGTGTCCGCAGATTGTTCAGGAAAAGTTGGATCACATTACTTACAGTTTCTGGCGCTTCAACAGAAATAGTATGCCCTGCTCCATGGATGACAACAAACTTGGCACCCTTGATACTGGCATGAATACGTCTCGCGTGTTCTGTAAGAGTACTTATGCTTTCATCGCCAACCAGAATAAGGGTTGGTAAGCGGATGTTAGAGATCTCATCGTAGACACTATGTCTCGTGATAAATCCATTCACCGCACGAGATAATCCGACACGATCTAGAGCCAGAATCTGCTTTCGAAAATTGTCGCGCTGACTAGCAAAAGCTCTATCCTTCAAAAATCTTGCCCCAAATAGAGATTTCATCACAGTATCAACAGCCCACTGAGTGCCAAACCACCTTAGAATGAAGCTCAGTGTGCGATACCGTGCAACCTCAGATTCGGGCTCGATGTCGGGTGAGGCCTGTATCAATACCAAAGATTTAATCAGACTCGGCTGCCGTGCCGCGAGCCGCATTCCCACAACTCCTCCTATGTCACTTCCCACAAAGTGGCAAGGCGCAGCATCTAGCGCCTGAATAAGGTATGCTGCGTCCTCATAAATTGTTTCCATGTCATAGCCTTGCTTGGTAACCTGGCTTTGACCTTGGCCGCGGTGATCATAGGCTATACAGCGATAACGGCTACTTAAAGCAGCCACCTGAGAATCAAAAGTCCGACTACTTAGAAACAAACCATGCGAAAAGACGACCGTCTCACGATTCTGTCCGCCAGTATCTTCATAGTATAATTCGACACCGTTGACACGAATTCTCGGCATGGTTGCCCCCTTGGAAACAAATCGACGCTAGAATCATCTAGCGTCGATCATTATAACTGCAATTATATGCTAGAGTTGTCCACCAGCCAGTAGAGGGGCAATCACTAACGAAACAATTGCAAGCAGCTTGAGGAGAATGTTAAGTGAAGGGCCTGATGTATCCTTGAATGGATCGCCGACCGTATCTCCAACGACAGCTGCTTTGTGTGCATCCGACTTTTTACCCCCCAAGTGACCACGCTCAATATATTTCTTGGCGTTGTCCCAAGCACCACCAGCGTTTGACATCATCACGGCTAGAGTAAATGCAGAAATCAACGAGCCAAGCAGAACGCCGACAAGAGTATAGGTATCTACAAAGCGCGCTAGGTCACTGCCCCGTCCAACAACCACAAAGAGCGCAATGACTGATGGAACACCTACAGCAATGATGCCTGGCAGCAGCATTTGGCGAATTGCGCTCTTTGTGCTGATGCCAACACAAGCTTCATAGTCGGGATCCGCCTTCCCTTCCATCAAGCCAGGAATTTCCTTGAACTGACGACGAACCTCAGCGACAATTTGCTGAGCAGCCTTGCCCACTGCAAGCATGGTAAGTGAACTAAAGATGAACGGGAGCATTGCACCGATCATCATGCCAGTTGGCAGATGAGGATCAAGAATATTCACCTGGGGATTAATCCCTGTGGCAGTTACAAACGCCGAAATTAGCGCCAGGGCGGTCATTACTGCACTACCGATGGCAAATCCCTTGCCTGTGGCCGCTGTAGTATTGCCTAAACTGTCGAGAGCATCCGTACGCTCACGAACATTTGCCCCCATCCCAGACATCTCGGCAATACCACCAGCGTTATCAGCCACCGGACCGTATGCATCGGTCGCCAAAGTGATGCCGAGGGTCGCCAACATGCCTACCGCAGCCATTGCCACACCATAAAGACCGGCAGAGCCAATTGCAACCAACGTTGCTAAAACAACAATCATCACAGGGGCAACCGTGCTTTCCATTCCCACGGCCAACCCTCTGATGATGACAATAGCTGGACCGCTAACTGAGCTTTCTGCCAAGACGCGAGTTGGCTTGTAGATGTCAGATGTGAAGTACTCGGTGAAGTAGCCGATGGCAACTCCTGCAACCAAGCCGCTCAACGTAGCGACGATAACACCTGCACCGAGGTTGAGTACCAAGCCCAACACAATGATCATCAGCGCAACAAGAAAGCTTGCGCTATACACACCCAACCGAAGGCTACCCAGCAAGTTTTCCTGAGTAGCCTGCTCTTTGGTGCGAACCAAGAAAGTACATCCCATTCCGATGAGTAGACCAAATGCGGCGACCAGAATAGGATAAGCCTCCGCCTGGAATGTACGTTCAGCAGCAACGCCAGCTCCAAGTCCAGCAATTGCAATTGCGGCAATGATCGAGCTGGAATAACTCTCGAAGAGATCAGAACCCATGCCAGCTACATCACCAACATTATCTCCAACATTGTCAGCAATTACAGCCGGATTCCGTGGATCATCTTCAGGGATACCCGCTTCAGTCTTGCCAACCAAATCAGCCCCTACGTCGGCTGCTTTCGTAAAAATGCCACCGCCGACACGTGCGAAAATGGCAACAGATGTGCCCCCGAAACCAAATCCGGCAAGGGCACTAGCAGCAGCACGAACATTAGCTTCATTCGCTGTAGGGTCATCGCCGATTGGATAGATCACCCGCGACAGAATGATATAGAGCAAACTAATTCCGAGTAGTGCCAAAGCAACTACCATCGTCCCCATGACTGAACCACTGGCAAAAGCCACGCGCAGCCCACTGTTTAAGCTCTTGGCTGCGGCAGCGGCCGTGCGAACATTGGCATTCACAGCCACATTCATACCGACATAACCTGCTACAGTAGATGTGGCAGCACCGGCGATAAAACTGACAGCCGTCCATGGACTCATTCCTGAGCCAGGGATCGCACTCAAAATCAACAGGACAACAACAACAATGGCACCTAATGCAGCAATATACCGGTACTCGGTTAGCAGGAAAGCCCTTGCACCTCGCTGGATCGCATTTGCGATACGAGCCATGCGGACATCGCCCGCATCTTGGCGGAAAATCCAGGATCGAGTATAGAGAGCAAATCCCAAGCCTAATAGTGAAACAATCAATGCAAGTATGCTCGCATTAGTGGTGAGAAAGTCCATCCGAATTCTGTGCTCCTGTGGATAAAATAGTTCGATGCCTGAAGGTTATAAAACAAGAAAGCAAAAAAGTGAAGACAGGTTCTATTTGGTTGATCGAAAAGTGAGCTAGACTTATGGGCGAAGGAGCATAATCTGATTAGAGGGAGGAAATCCAGTCTAATTCCAACAATTTTTCACTCTTGTTTTGGCAGACTTGACCATCTCTATTGGAGAAGCATTATCATGCGTACGCTGAACTCCACGGAACAACTATTGATTTGGGTTGTCCTCGGAATTGCTGTTGCTGGACTACTCTATGCGGCCTTTCTGACCCGTCAAATCCTGGGCGAAAGCAAGGGCAGCAAAAAAATGCAAGAGGTTTGGGGATACATCAAAGTAGGCGCAAACGCCTATCTTCGCTCCCAATTCAGGATCATCACGCTGCTCATCCTCTTCCTAGTCGTCGTTTTGTTCTTCAGCGTCTATGTTGTTAATCCCACTCCTTACGCCATTGAACATTTTTGCCCGCAGTTGGTTGAAGACGTCAAGAAAGACTTTACAACCACAGTCGGGGATGATGGGCTGACTGCCGAAGCTCGCGTACTTGCAGATATGGAGAGGCAGAATGCTTCATTGATTGCTTTAGCTGACTCTGGAGATGCCACAGCGAAGGCACAGCTCGAACTGCTGCGAAACAACGCGGTAATCTATGCTGAAGAAGGTCAGATTGTACGGGCAGGTATAGGACAGCTTGAAGGCTTTCCAGCATGCGATGCAGCACGTAATAACACTGCGATAGGGCGTGCAGGCGCATTCCTGATGGGCGCGGTGTTTTCGGCACTGGTTGGTTTCGTCGGCATGAATATGGCCGTGCAGGGAAATGTTCGAGTAGCGGCTGCGGCTGTCGATGCGAAGCGTGGATATGCTGAAGCGCTGCGTATTGCCTACCGTTCTGGAACGATTACCGGGATGCTCACCGATGGCCTCGGTTTGTTCGGTGGCACGATCATCTTCTTGTTGTTCGGCATTGCTTCACCAGACGCGCTGTTGGGTTTCGGCTTTGGCGGAACCCTACTGGCGCTGTTCATGCGCGTGGGCGGCGGCATCTATACTAAAGCAGCTGATGTAGGCGCTGATCTCGTCGGTAAAGTGGAAGCTGATCTCCCAGAAGACGATCCACGTAACGCGGCGGTGATCGCGGACCTTGTGGGCGACAATGTGGGTGACTGCGCAGGTATGGCGGCCGATATTTTCGAAAGCTATGAGGTCACGATTGTTTCAGGTTTGATCCTCGGTTTAGCTTTGGCTACAGTGACACGCAGTCCGATCTGGATTGTTTTCCCGCTGGTCGTGCGTGGGATCGGTGTATTGTGCTCAATCATCAGCACCTACCTGGTGAAGTCGACCTCTGGTAAAGATGCCTTGAGTGCTATCACGCGCGGCTTCTACAGTGCAGCAGCCCTCAGTGCTGTGTTGTTCGGCCTTTTTACCATCTTCTACATGCGTGAGGAGAACATTAATTCTGGTGGCATTATCTGGCAACCAATGGCCTCGGTGCTAATCGGCGTACTATTGGCGATAATCATCGACAAGGTGACGGCTTACTTTACGGGCACGGAATACAGCCCGGTAAAGGAGATTGCTCGCAATACGCAGACCGGCCCGGCTACTACGATATTGAGCGGCCTGTCGAGCGGGATGGAAAGCAGTGTGTGGGCCATTATCGTAATTGCCGGGTCGATCCTGGGCAGCATAGTAATCTTTGGCCTCTTCCCGATTACTGATAATGCAGGCAACCAAATCGTTGATACGTTTACGGCGGTACTTTACGGCGTAGCAATGACCGGTATTGGTATGTTGACGCTGACCGGAAACAATGTATCGATGGATGCATTTGGGCCAATCTCCGACAATGCTCAGGGCGTCGCAGAACTCTCTGGCGAGAACGAAGGGAAAGCTGCCGAGACACTCAATTCGCTGGATGCTGTGGGTAATACCACTAAAGCAATCACGAAAGGGGTTGCTATCGGTTCGGCGGTTATCGCAGCAGTGGCATTGTTTGGTTCTTTCCTGACAGACACGCGGGTGGTTCAGCTTGGCCTCGGCGTTCCGCTTGAACAGACGCTCTACGGAGCGGGTATTAATGTTGCGCAGCCGATTGTGTTCATCGGCTTTCTGATTGGCGGCGGCCTGATCTTCCTATTCAGCAGCCTACTGATTCGATCCGTCAATCGTGCTGCTTTCCAGATGATCGGTGTTGTACGGAAGCAACTACGTATTCCCGGCATTATGGAAGGGACGCGTACACCAGACTATGCAGAATGCGTAGGCGTTTCTACTCGCGCAGCACAGCGTGAGCTGCTGCCTCTAGGCGTAGTCGCTGTTCTCACCCCGATTGTGGTAGGATTTCTGTTAGGTGCAGCGGCGTTGGGTGGGTTCCTGGCAGGTATCATCTTAGTTGGGCAGCTCATGGCTGTGTTCATGAGCAACACCGGTGGAGCCTGGGATAATGCCAAGAAGTATATCGAAGATGGCAACTACGGTGGGAAACGATCAGACGCGCATAAAGCCGCCGTCGTAGGAGATACAGTGGGCGACCCATTCAAGGACACTGCTGGGCCAGCGCTGAACCCGATGATCAAGGTAGTCAATCTGATTGCCCTGCTTGTAGCTCCACTCGTAGTCACATATGATGCACTGCGATCCAGCAACGCTTCGCTACAGCCTATCGTTATCGTGGTTATGATTGTGCTGCTGGCGCTAGTGGTGTTGGCGATTATGCGGAGCAAGCGGACAGACCCAGAAAGTGAGAAAATAACTGAGGCAGTTGGTAAGGGCGCGGGCGACTAGTTGTGAGTTGGACTGCCGCCCAGCAGTCCCGAAATTGAAAAAATGCGCTAAGAGAATCCCTGGTCTAACACCGGGGATTCTCAATCCTATGGTACACTCGATAGCTAACGGGTTCGCCCATTCAACGTGTATAGAAGGCAAAGTAGGAAAACCAATGACCCATCTGTGGCATAACCTTTCATCTGGACCAGCGGCTCCCGACACCGTGTACGTGGTGGTCGAAGTTCCCAAGGGGGGGCACAACAAGTATGAGTACAGCAAGAGCGCAGGGGTCATCAAACTGGATCGGGTGCTGTACAGCCCGCTCTACTATCCCGGCGACTACGGGTTCATCCCGCAGACGTACTACGGAGATGGAGACCCATTGGATATTCTGGTGATGATGGAAGAACCGACCTTCCCAGGGTGTGTCATCGAAGCGCGACCGGTGGGAATGCTGAAGCTGGTAGACAAAGGGCAGCACGACGATAAGGTGCTAGCTGTGCCTGCAACTGATCCCCACTACGCTGACTATATGGACATGGAAGATCTGCCCAAACATTTCCCGAAAGCGGTGGAGCATTTTTTCATCACTTACAAACATCTCCAGGGAACCCAGGTTGAGAGTTTGGGCTGGGTAGGAGCCAACGAAGCCCGAAAAGCGATCATCGGCGCGATGCAGCACTACCGGGACACATTCCCTCCACAGCGGATCTGAATGAGCCAATGACGGTCAGGGTACACAGCTTATACCCTGACCGTCCCTGTTTTGCGGCAGAATTGGCGGCAATGGCGTCAGGGTCAGATGCGCCTGTTTGTGTCACTCCCTCGCTGGAGAAGCTATTCCCCACTGTAAAATGCCGCCAAAGTTGAAAATGCTGCAGTTGCAACAAGGCAACTTTGATGGCACATTGGTATGCTACGGCAGCAACAAAATTCATTGGTTCATTTCTACAATATCACAAAACGGCTCGGAAAGGGTGACATTTTGGAAAAACATTTGGTGCCTTATGAATGCTTGAACTCTTGCTGCCATAAGGATGGGGGCTTTTGACCAAAACTGGGCGATGATTAGAATAATCCCGGTTGAGATGTGCCGGTTTTGTGAACGATGAATGGTTATTCGGACAGCCGAAGACTGACTGGTCAGGAAGGCGAGGCGCTGGCACGGAGGTATTTAGAACGCCAAGGCTACTGCATCCGTGAGATGAATTGGCGCTGTAAATATGGCGAGATCGATATCGTCACAGAGAAAGCCGGCGTTCTTGTGTTTGTAGAGGTTCGTACCCGTCGGGGTGGTGGGACAGAGCGGGCATTCGAGAGTATTGATGAGCGGAAACGCGATAAGTTGATCGCGCTAGCACAGGCTTATCTATCTGCCCATCGTTGTGATGAACAAGTTGAATGGCGGATCGATGTCATCGCCATTGGTTGGGATCGTGACGGAACATCACGCCTCGAACACAGTGAGGATGCACTTGGCTGGTAAGGCGCCGCTTCTGGTTTTGCTTGGCCCCACAGCCGTAGGAAAGACGGAGCTTGCTATACAAATTGCTGAAATCTTTGGTGGGGAGATTGTTGGCGCGGACAGCCGGCAGATCTACCGATACATGGACATTGGCACAGCAAAACCCACCCTTGAACAGCAAAGACGGATCAGACACCACCTGATCGATATTGTGGATCCTGATGCCAATCTGTCCCTGGCGCAATACCAGAAAATGGCAGTGAATGTCATCGGGCAATTGCATGAGAGAGGCAGACTTCCACTCCTCGTGGGTGGAACGGGGCAATACATCACAGCCATACTAGAAGGATGGATTGTGCCAGAGATTCCACCGAATGAAGCGCTGCGATCAGAACTGGAAGTATTCGCCCAAGAGCAGGGAAGTCTAGCACTCCATGAGCGGCTGGCCACGCTTGATCCAGCAGCCGCACAGCGGATTGATCACCGGAATGTGCGGCGGGTGATCCGGGCATTGGAAGTGTGCATCGGCGCGGGACGGCCTATCAGCGATCTACAGCAGAAACGTCCCCCACCCTACCGAGTACTGAATCTGGGATTAACGCTCGACCGGGATGCGCTGTATAAACGAGCCGACCACCGAGTTGATGCAATGATCCGTTCCGGGTTGGTGGAAGAAGTGCGCTGTCTGCTAGAACGGGGTTATGATCGCAAGCTGCCAGCGATGAGCGGAATTGGCTACCAACAACTGTGCGAACATCTGCTGGATGGTGTCTCACTGGAAGATGCGGCTGCGCGCACTAAACATGCAACGCACGACTTCATCCGCCGGCAGTATACGTGGTTCCGAGGACACGATCCAGGAATCTTGTGGCACAATAGCAGCAGAATCGAATTAAGCCAAATCCAAATCACGGCACTCGTTGAGCGATGGCTAGAGGGGCAGCACTGACGATATGCGGCTACTGCGCGGCTCCCGCAACCCCAACACCCTCGTGGGCATCTTTTTGCTCGTTCTCCTAGCAATCTTCGCGGGACCTGGGATGATTCCGAACCTGCTGCCCAGTCTAATTCCAGGAGCGGACGAGAGCATTCTGTGCCGCTGGCTGCGAACTGGCGAAGACCGTGCCGAGCACCAATCGCTGATTGGGCGGACAGCGCAAAACCCACTGAGCCTTCGGGTTCGTACTACTGCGCTCCCCCAACAGATAGGGCAAACGCTCAAGGTGAGCATCATCATCACTAATGAGTCGATTGGCACAGTTGCTATCTACTACAATCCCGATCAAGTGCGAATCGGCGACGACGGTGTGAGCAGCGGACTGGGGATTGTTTTCAACAGCCCTAATCCGCAGCCGAGAGGAACTGGCGGAGGTGGTGCGATTCCCGAAGCGGACATCCGACTGCTGGGACCGCGTCAAAGCTGCGTGCATCATGAAGAATGGAGCTACGAGCAGATTCCACGACTGGGACTGAGTCTGGGACAGAATATCGTCAAGGCATATTACCGGAACACGTCGGCAGGTTCGACAACTAATTCGACGCAGCAGCGTATTTTCAGCGATCAAGGTCTTTGGGTGGGGATAATTGAGTCGGAGTCGATCCCAATCCCCATCGGCACAAGCTAAAGAACTATGTTAATATGAATAGCGATGAGTTCTACCGAATGCCAGTGGGAGATCGTCTTCATGACTAGACCAGATGAAAGGCCGATCCTCGTCATCGAGACTGATACACAACCGGCTGAGCAATGGCCGATGATGAAGGATGAAGTGATCATCGGGCGGGACGAGGACTGTGATCTACCCATCCCTGAACGCCAAGTGTCACGACACCATATCCGGCTGTTTCGCCAGGGCGATATCTACTATGTTCAAGACCTGGATAGTAAGAATGGAACCTGGGTCAACGGGCTGCAACTCAAAGGGACCCGGGAACTCCATGACGGTGATGAAATTCATCTCGCCTTGGTGGTGCGGGTGCGATTCATTGGGTCGGGAGCCACCAGCCCGCTGGCACAAGAAGCGCCGGCTGTGCTGCATGGTCGACTGCGGATTGATCCTGAATCGCGGCGTGTCTTTGTACGGGGCACCGAGCTGAATCCGCCGCTGAGTTTGCCACAATACCGGCTGTTGGAACTGCTATATGTCAATGCCGGGAGAATTTGTACGCGCGACCATGTCATTGAGACAGTTTGGCCTGAGGCACTGGGAGAAGGCGTAAGCGAACAGGCTATCGATGCGCTCGTGCGACGGCTGCGGGATCGACTGGCCGAGCTTGATCCTGACTGGCAATATGTAGTCACTGTGCGGGGTCACGGTTTCCGGTTGGATCAAGGGTAAGTACACTCCAATAAATCTGAGGATAACTCATCGCAGAGACCATCTCCTGGGCGCAGTTTCTGCGTTCTGAGGTTGTTCCTGTTTGTGTGAGGAGCTTAGCACACAAGCTCCAGCGTCCTATGGTAATCGTCGAAACAGAGCGGTTGATTCTGCGACAGTTCGAGGCCACGGACGCGGCGGCAATGCACTGCGTGTTTGGCGACCCGGACGTGATGCGATTTGGCCCCGGAACTCGGGACGCTCAATGGGTGGCTATGTGGATTCAGGGCCTAGTCGAGGAGGTTTACCCGACGCGGGGATGTGGGCCATGGGCGGTAGTCAAAAAAGGACAGTCTGAGGTTATAGGCTACTGTGGGCTGTTCTATTTCGATGATTTAGACGGCCAACCAGAAATCGAGATGGGCTACCGGCTGGCGCGGCTCCATTGGGGCTGTGGGTATGCGACAGAAGCTGTCTGTGCGGTACGGGATTATGCGTTTTCGAAACTGGATATTGTGCGGCTGGTGGCGCTGATCGACCCGCAAAATGTGGCATCAATCCGTGTCGCGGAAAAAGCTGGGATGTGCTATGAGAAAGATGTCATGCTAGAGGGATACGACCACCCTGATCACTTATATGTAATCTGGAAGTCCCATGCCCCCAGGAGTTAGATGCTTACGACGGGCAAATACAGCGCCGAAGGGTGAGAAGCATCGTGCCAGATCAGATGGGTACAGGGTACTAGCTTAGTTGCATGTAGGCTGTCAGGGACACCAGCGTTCCGGTTCCAGCGCGGATGTGCTCCCCCGGCAATTAAGAGGCGCAAGCAATGGCCCGCCTTGAAACGATAAGCTGTGGACCATAGATCAATTGATACCTTGAAGCTGCCATCAGCGGCGGTCTGGCGTGAGCTGGCATCTTCTGGAGTTAGGTGGATTAAGCCATCGCAGATGTTATAGGAGCGTCCATTGGGGTAGACATCACAGAGGCGGCCAAAGAGATCGGCGGTTTCCAGGCTAGGTTTGACGTAAAGTTCTAGATTGACTGGGCCGATGATCTCGATATCTTCTGAGAGAGGATCAGATGTAAACGTCAGCACGTCTGAACGGATTTCCAGGCGATGATTGTCTCGCCGCCCTGCTCTCAGGCTGAACTGTGGGCCGCCCAGCGCGGGGGTTGGGTTAGTGGGGTCGTAGATAAACGACTCCACCGACTCGGTCTTACCGGGCAGATCTTGACTCAGCGTTTTCAGATCATGGAGATACCACTTTACTGTTTGCGAAGGTGGAGGCCAGGTATCAAGATCACGCCATTCTTCTGCGCCCATCACATAAATGTGCACCGGATGAGACCGCAACTGGCTGCGATCTGATTTCAGATGGGCATCCATCCAGATTAGGCCTTCACGAAGATCGCTGAGGGTCAGAATTGAACTGAAATGTGTCCAAGGGCCGATAGTCAGGTAAGGGGAATGTCCAGCAGCGCAGAGAGCGTGATAGTCGTGCAATAAGCCGCGCAGGAAGAAGTCGTACCAACCCCCGATGAGATGTACGGGGGTATGGATTCTGTGATGGAGCACGGTGTTTTGAACGATATGCCATAGGGGATCGGTTGGGGCAGCGTGGGTTATCCATTTGCGGAAGAAGGGAACTGGTTTGCCGCAGATGGCTATGTCAGCTTCGACTGTGGGTAGATATAGCTCTGCACGGCGGATATTGTGCTCTAGACGGTGTAGTAGGGTTAGATAATCGAACAGTGTTTGGCATTGGTCGAGTTCGTGGAAGATACCCATCCAGCGCAGGGCTAGGCCGAGGTCGAGCACACCGTCAGGAAAGACAATTTGGCGTAGCTGGGAGCTGGTGATTGCGGGAACCATTGCTTGGATGAAGGGGGAATCAGCTACGACCCATTGAACAATTCCTAAGTAGCTGCCTCCCCAAAGTCCGATATGGCCGTCATACCAAGGTTGATTGGTGATCCATTGGAGGGTGGCTAGTCCGTCTTCACGCTCATGGAAGTAGGGATCGAACTGCCCTTCTGAGTCGGCGCGGCCGCGAGTGTCTTGGATGATGATGTTGTATCCGCGTTCGGCAAATCGGAAAGCGACGAAGCGCATTAACCAACCGAAAGGGCCACCATGCTGTCCACGACCGTAAGGTGAGCGAATTAGGACCGTTGGGAAACGGAGAGAAGTTTCTTTATGGTTTGGTGGTTGAGGTTGGTAATGGTCTGTGGCGAGGGAAATGCTGTCGGGCATGACTACACGAATCCCTTCAACCACGTTTACTCGATAGGTTGGCGCAGACAGGCGAAATACGCGGGCAAAGATGCGCCGCCTTAGCACATATCCAATGCCTAACAACAGCACAATCAGGACAAAGAACCAACTCAGGCGGCTCGCGATTTTCATTACAACCTCATACGAGGACGGGTTCTTTCTCTTCGGATGGACCCCATTCTAAACGTCCGCTCTGAGCAAATCGGGATAAATAGGTGCGAATCAGCTTGCGGTCGATGGGGGGGCAGGAAATCGATGAGTTTCTGAGAGCGTGCTGGGTCGAGGCCGTACCGAGAGCATGGTAGGCCGAGTCACTCACACCAAGCATGCGCTTGGCAAATTCGATGCGGAAGAACGGCAGCAGCGGATAGAGCGGGTTACGTTCTGGGTCTGCCTGTTCCTCGATATGATCTACCCAATCGTGGAAAGGGAGTTTTCTGACTGGGTAGCCGGCGTTTTGCACGATATCAAAGATGCCGCTCCAGTGAATTGGCTGTGGGTTGAGCAAATGGAACACTTTACCCAAGGACTCAGGCTGCCGAGACAGGTAGATCATTGCGCGGGCAATGAAATCGACTGGAGTCATATCCATCAGGTTCTGAATGTCAGGAGCGCGGCCAGCTTGGATGCAGCCAATCAGCATCCGCGCGACAAAGTCATCTACATTCGACAAGCCGGTACGACTGTCGCCTACGATCAGTCCAATGCGGTGAATGGTCACAGGAATGCCACGGTCACGAGCAATGCGAACGACCCGTTCGGAAACATACTTAGTTTGGAAATAACCCACATCGGGGCACTTCTGCTCATCCATCTCATCTTCTTCGTTACCCCCTACTAGCTCACGATAGGCCAGCAGAATACCAAGTGACGAGACAAAATGGACGGGTTTGGTCTTTGAAAGAGTCGCCAAGCGCAAAATTTCTTGAGTTCCACCGACATTAGCAGCCTGCAAGTATTCAAAAGGCGCGACATAACTCAGTTTACTTCCACAGTGATAGATCACATCGATCCGATGGGAGAGTTCATCAAACTCAGTTTCGGTCAAGCCGAAACGGGGGTTCTTCAGATCACCAACTACCGGCTTTATGCGCAGCGTATATTCCTCGTCCCACAGAGCATACTGTTGAAGATTGGAGCGTATACGCTGTATGGCTTGATCAGGATTATGTGCCCGAACCAAACAATGGATGTTGGCTTTTGTTTGCTCAAGTAGTTCACGAAGCAGATAGGCCCCAACAAACCCAGTTACACCGGTAAGAAACACTTCGTGGGGTTCGGCATTTAAATCTACCCGGCCATTGAGTGGCACGATAGATGGATCAAGATTAGCCAGAGAATCTAGTTTGAAACCATTTTCGGTTGACATGGCGATACCGCCCTTTTCCCTTCTTAGTCAAAGATTTCCTTTTCAAAGTAAGTCGTGACAATGGAGAAGCACAGTGCTAAAGGGCGGTAAAGGTATTGGACGTTCATCACATTATGATGTCACGTGGAGTTAATATGTCATATATCCCGGCCATTGAGTGATCTTTATCGGCAGCATCGGTTTATTGAAAACGTTACAATCGATTCCATCAGGAGAAGCTCTATGCGCGACATCCCACAATTACAGAAAAAACCGGGCACCTCATTGGTCTTGAGCGGAGGAGCCACAAAAGCGTTCTACTTCCATTTGGGTGTGCTGAAAGTTCTCCAGCTCCACGATATTACCTCGATAGTAGGTTCGAGTGCTGGAGCGGTATTGGGCGGTTTCATCGCATCGGGCGCAACGGTCGAAGAACTGGTGACATCACTTTATCAGAAGCGAGTTTACCTGCCGAGGTTTGACGCCTGGATCAAGACTCTTACATCAACAATGTTGTTCAGACCCAATTTCATCGATATTGGACGCCAGTCGGTACAGACAGCCTATGACAGCTTCCGGTTCATTCTCTCTCTGCCCTGGCTCGCAAACCGTGATATTACGGCTGATGCTATCGACACACTGCTGCAAAGCCAGTCACATGTAACCTCATTCTTTGACGCTATCGCGCTGGAGAATCTGTTCAAATCACTGCTGCCATCAATGGATTTCAGTGAGACCGAAATCGATCTCTATCTCACCGGAACATGTCTAGACGATCGCAAGCGCGGCGTGTTTAACAGCATCTACGACTTCGAGGATGAAGAAAACTGCTTCATGACAGATGTACCGATCAACAAAGCAGTTCGCGCTTCGTCGGCAATCCCTGGTATGTTTGAACCGGTCAAGATCAAAGGAAAGTACTACATCGATGGTGAGGTGAAACAGACTTTGTCAGCCGATATCGGGGTACGGCTGGCGGACCGTGTCATTATTTCCCACACTTACCAACCCGTCATGCTGCCCAGCGGGAGTTCTGTTCGAGATCTGGGCTGGGTGAATATCCTTAAACAATCCCTCAGCATCATCTTCTACGAGCGGATCAACGTGTGGCGGAAGATTTATGAACAACAGAATCCAGGTAAAGAGATAATCTGGATTCAGCCTCAACCAGATGACATTGATTTCTTTCTAGCTCCAGAATTCTCTTTTCGACCAGAAGTTCAGAAGAAAATGATCAAGAGCGGTGAGGTAGCCGCACTCAGAGCGCTGGAAAACGTCGAATCGATGTGACCAAGCGTGTACTAACTGCAAGTAGAAGTAGATTTTGATCGGGTGAAGGGGGAGTTATGAGTAGAGCGAATCAAGGCCGAATTCTTGGCCCGGTCGATTCGGCATTTCTTTATGTTGACAGTCCTGAGACCCCGATGAACATTGGAGCAGTGACGATCTTTGAAGGTCGCATCGACTTTGATGCCTTCATCAAGTTGGTGGATGGACGCATCCATCAGGCTAAACCATATCTTCAGCGGATCGTCCAAGCCCCTTTTAATCTGGGAATGCCCACGTGGCGCTATGATCCCGACTTTTACATCGGGAATCACGTCTTTCGGAAGCAGTTAAACGCGCCTGGCACTGATGAACAGCTGCGCCAATTGACTGGTCACCTGGTTTCCGGGATGCTCGACCGATCCAAACCGCTGTGGGAAATTCACCTGATTGAAGGACTATCAAATAACCGCACTGCGATCTTCTTCAAGATTCATCACTGCATGGTCGATGGACTATCGGCTGTCGAGCTGTTTACACTACTATTTGATCTGACGCCGGAAATCACTGAGCTACCCCATAAAGCAGCACATGATGTTCCCTACCTACCAAATGCGTTGGAACTGATCCGCGAGTCGTTTGTTCAAGATATTCCTCACAAACTTGGTGTTTTGGGCAAACTGGGACACGACCTCCAATATATGCAGTCGGTCTTCACGGACCGTGACAAGCGGCGCAAGGCACTAATTGGATTGTCTTACCTCATCAATGATAATCTCCGACCAATCAAGCGCTACAGCATCAATGGCAGAAATACCGGCAAGATCACAGTGGCGTGGACTGATTTCTCCCTGGCAGAGGTACGGGCAATCCGTTCGGTGGCTGAAGCATCAGTCAACGATGTAATGCTCACGGTGCTGACGGGAGCAATCTCACGCTATCTGCGGGATCAGGGTGATGTTGTGGCAAGAAACATCATCCGAATCCTCGTCCCAGTGAACATGCGCTTAGAAAATGAGAAGAGCGATTTCGGGAATCGTATCTCGGTACTGCCGATTGATGCTCCGCTCGATGTCGATGATCCGCTAAAGCGACTCCAAATTATCACGGATTATTCGCAGGCGATGAAACAATCATCTCTGGCAAATTCGCTGGATATGATGCTAACGATGCCATCGTTGATGCCGCCGCTGATCCAGCCACTTATCTGGGGCGCTGCTCCGGTGGCCTTCAGTTTTCTGGCACATTTGTGGTGTACCAACGTGGCCGGGCCGCAGATTCCCGTATACGTACTGGGGCACCGAATGGTCAATTCGTTTGGGTTCTTCCCACTCAACCCATCGATGGGTTTGGCCTGCGTTATCACAAGTTATAGCCAACGCATCAGCATGAATCTGATCGCGGATGCTGGGATCATTCCTGACATTGTGGAACTCCGACAGTATCTTGAGCAGAGCTATGTTGCACTGCGTTCCGCAGCCAAAGTAGAGCCAATGCCTCCGATCCCGTTGGAACCGACTCGGATCAGTTCTCCCGCATCACCAAGTGTATCTAGTCCTACCCCATCTGTTCAGGATGCAGATGCCCCACCAGTCAGTATGACTGATTCCTCTAGAAAGACTGCGGAGTCTAAGGCGGAAACGTTCGGCTCGTCTGAAAATGTCCATGATGTGAAACCAGCAGTCCGCACATCGCAGGACATAAACGAAAGTGAAATCATTGAAACAAAGGATGTTCCCGAAGCTGCACCTGCGTCCGTAACTACCGGCTTAGATAATTCGGATGCTTCAACGGCACCAGTGATCGAGAGCACTGTTACGACAACGCTTTCGGTGAATGGAACAAGCAACGCGCCAGAACCGATCATACTTTTGGAGGAAAAGCCAGCAGTTCTCACAAATGGTGCGGCTGAGCCGGCAGTGTCTCAAACTGATACTCCCTACCCCAAGCAAAGAGAAAAACTGGTTCTGTTCTCTGAAGAATGGGCACAGGCCTATCGCGAAGCGATCAATCGGAGCGCGTCGTACCGGGCTGCATCTAAGGGGTGGCAAGCGGGTTCGCTTGCCTTTGTGATGAGTGCTTCACCGCGGCAGGGACAGGCTGTTTCCAAAGCAGTGTTTCTCGATCTGCATCGAGGTGAATGCCGCGCAGCACGAAGCTTAACTTTACAGGAAGCTTACCGTGAAGCAACCTTCGTTATTGAAGGTGAATATTCAAGCTGGATGGAAGCTTTGAAGGGACGAACACCGCCTCTTGTCATGCTTATGCGGGGTAAGCTGCGACTCAAGAAAGGCTCAATTACACGACTGCTGCCTTATGCACAGTCTGCCCAGGAATTGGTCAATACAGCTCAAACTATCGAGTGAGGGTCCAAACAGGATAGGATGCGACTATGCTCAGAGAGAAGTACCCGTACACTATTACCGTTCATGACAAGTCGTTTACACTGCGACTGATGACTGCTCAAGACCGTGATGTTATCCTGTACTTCGCTCAACACCTGCCGGAAAGCGACCTGTCCTTTATGCGCCGCGACATCACACAACCGGAAGCGGTGGATGCTTGGATACGCGATGTACAAGCAAATCGTGCTATCACGATTCTGGTTGAAGACCAGGGTAATATGGTGGGTTATGGAACATTATATTTTAACCAATTGTTCTGGAACCGGCACCTGGCAGAAATTCGCGTTCTTATTAGCTCGACCCATCGAAATTGGGGGTTAGGGACGCGGTTGATGCGGGAACTCACGCAGTTCGCTCGAGAGTTAAAGCTGGATAAGGTCATTGTGTATATGGCTGTTGAGAACGAGAGTGCGCGGCGGATGACGACTGATCTGGGATTTAAGGCAGAAGCTATCCTGGCGGATTGGGTCAAGACTCGTGATAACCGAACGCACGACCTATTGATTATGTCAATGGCGCTTTCGGAGATACATAACTAGGTGAAACATTTGTGAAATACGTCACGGAGATTCCCGTACATCTTGGACTTCACAGATGTGGTCAATTTCGATTACGTTGAGAAGCATATCGAGCACTGAACTCTGGCTCATTTTTGACGCCGGGCCGTTTCGTATTGATTAGTAGTCGTGGGAAGGAGTAAGTGCCGTCGAGGCGCAGCTATATGACCAACCGTACACCCAAGAAAGTGAAAGTCGAAGTCACGCCCCCGGTTGTTGAAGAAGTTGGTGAAAGCCCGTTCGAGGCATTCGTTGAGCATCAGCGGAAAGCATTTGTGGAGGCTGGTAGGGCTATCGAGAATCTGATTCCGGTTGCTTCGCGCAAGCATGGTCGTTCAGCCTTCAAGGAATTTGTTGAAGGCTACCGTACTCTGTTCAATACAGCGCTGGATGAAGTTGTTGAGGCTATTGAGAAGGTTAAATTCCAGACTGATGAAGGTGTAGAGAAAGTCACAGATCGGATTGAAAAGGCCAAGATCTCTGCTAATGATGAGAAGGAACCGGTCTAGAGTCACTGGATAACTCTGATTGTTTGATTGTGCGGGGAATGCCGTGAGGGCGCTGCGTTGCCTCACGGCGTTTGTTTTTGGGGGAGTTTCGGGAGTATGAGTTAATCCTACTCTATCGGGTTGGCTTTTAATATAATCTTGCTGAGTGGTGGTTGATAGAAAGTGTGATTTTGTTTAATCACTATGCGAAAATGATAAGGTTGCAGCATTGTGCCTCCTGCCTCCTGCCGAAGTCACAATGTATGACATGACCTCTTATGATTATTATAGGATGCGATCTATCTGGTCACATTACAATGTGATGTTGGTGAATTTGTTTCACAGTCCCCTCACATCTCGACAGTAGAATTGACAGAAAACTGATGCCACGCGTCGAACCCACGCCCCAACTCCTGAAGGAAATCTTGATTCGAATACCGGAAGGCTTCATCCGCCACGATGTACTATGCCAACGGCTGCAATTAAGCCGAGCAATGACACCAACTTTGATTAGCGAGGTTGTCGCTACCGAGGGTGACTGGTGGTATGACACAACACGGATCACGCCAGACACCTTGCACGAGTGTAAGAAATGGGGAAAGGCCGTATTCCCCGAAATGCACAACGGTGAATTTATCGATGAACCAATTATCAAGCGTCTAGAGTCACGGATAGTACGGCTACGATCCAGTGGAAGCCCACTGGCAACAGTGCTACTGGAACGGATGACGGCATCACCAGGATTCATAAGCTACGACACGCTTGGTCATGGACCAGATGAGTTGAATGCTCTTGATTTATTGATTGTCAACGGCGATTTGGTGAAGCTTGAAACATTGGTCTACGATCCGCTGCGACTGGGAGTGAAGTCCGCGCGAGCTGTCATTGAGCAGCAGAGGGTGGCTCAGTTGAAGGAGAGAGTGAGGCAATTCCTTTCAAGCCGAAATGGTCAAACAGCTGCGCGGGCCGAGGTCGACAATCTGGTGGGTGGAAAAAACATCGATGCCCTGATTCGAGAGGGAGCGTTAAAGGTTTTCCACGTACAGAGCCAATCCCGACAAGATCAAACTGCGTGGGTACGACTGCCAGATGCAGATGCCCAGGCAGCGCGCGATGCGGCGATAGACAGCCTTCGCATGTCCTGGGAATCATTAGTTGAGCAAGCTGGAAAACTACTTCGCCCCGGGACACGGGAAGGCAAGACCTCGCGGATGAAGGTGGTCGCACGCACTTATACACTTGGCGCAGGAGCACACCGGCTGGGGATACATCCAAGTACGCTGCAGAAAGCTGTTCAAGAAGGACGGATTTCGGCGTTTGAGGACCCGGAAGGTCACGTGCGCGTTTCTGCGGAAGTCATCGAAGGCGCACTTCTGAATCCTGAATACGGGGAACATCTGACAACCTATGAACCTGTTCCACTCAACGATTTGGCGCTGGTTCTGGAAGTCAATCCAGGTGTACTGCGCCGCCGGATTCAGAAAGCAGGAATTCGCCGGTCGGATCCACTCTGGGGTCAAATCCGTGGAGAATGGGGACTGCCAGAGATATACCAGGAATACCGCCAGCTACTGAATGAGCGAAAAGCTGCGATAGCCGCTGAACGCAATGAACAGCGCCGAGAACATCAACGGCAACTTGAAGAAGAACGGAAGAGGGAACGCGAGCGGCGGGCAGCCTTACGAGCACGATTGTTGGCGGCATTTCCGACATGGCGGCATGATGGCCGAGCAGACCAACGGATCGTTCTGCATGTGGGGCCACCCAACAGTGGTAAAACCCATGCTTCACTGCAAGCCCTAGCCGAAGCGGGAAGCGGATGGTATTTAGCTCCGCTAAGACTCCTGGCTTTTGAAATCTTCGACCGGTTGAACCAGCAAGGAATCTTGTGCAATCTCCTCACAGGCGAAGAATACATCCCGGTTTTCAATGCTCCCATTACATCGGCAACTGTCGAGATGTTCAATCCGCGCCAGAGCGGACGCTGTGTAGTTATCGACGAAGCACAGATGTTGGCAGATGCAGATCGCGGGTGGGCATGGACGCGCGCGCTAATGGAAGCAGAAGCACCAGAAATCCACGTCATCGGACCAGATACAGCGCGCGGGTTGATCGAACAGATGGCGAACGCAGCGGCGATTCCAATTGAGATTATCGAACACGAGCGGCTTGCTCCAATTCGGGTCGCAGAACACGCTTGGCCTTTAACTGATTTGCCACCACGAACAATATTGGTGGCATTCTCTCGACAGACTGTGCTGCACCTCAAGACTGAATTAGAACGGATGAAGCGTACGGTTTCGGTAGTCTATGGAAATTTGCCACCAGAAGTGCGGCGTAAACAAGCAGACCGCTTTGCCAACGGGGAGACCGAAATTTGTGTGGCAACAGATGCAGTCGGGATGGGGTTAAACCTGCCTGCGGATTATGTGTGTTTCTACGAGGTTGAAAAATTCGATGGGCGCAGCAGCCGCGTGCTAACAGCAGCAGAAGTTCAGCAGATTGGCGGGCGTGCAGGGCGGTTTGGGATTTCTCAGGTTGGAGAGGTTGGAGCAACCAGCAAACGTGACCTAAGGTTGGTACGAAAGCTTTTTTATGACACCCCCGACATACTGACTCATGCAAGGGTCGCACCTACGGTGGAAGACCTAGAAATGATCCCTGGGAATCTCGCCACTAAACTCACGCAGTGGGCATCACTGCAATCGATTCCAGATTCGCTGCGGAATGCGATCCAAACATCAGATATGACCGAGCGTATCGAACTAGCGAGTATGCTGACAGATCGTGAAGTCAGTTTGCTGGGATTGGAAGCAGCACTCAAACTGGTCAATGCACCAACTCGTCAGAACACACGCGACTACTGGTATCTCTGCGCACGCGCAATCCTGACAGGGAAAGATTTACCCATTCCACCGGTCGCACCAAGAGAGATCACAAATACGATTGAACTGGAAGCCATTGAGTACAGTATCGCCTGTGCAGACATCTATCTGTGGCTGTCTCAAAGGCGAGAATTCGCTGACTTTGGTCGCTATGAAGCCGATGTGCGCGGCTTACGCAGCGAATGGTCAACACAGATCGATGAGGCGCTGCTGCGCCGGATCAACACATTCCGGCGATGTAACCGGTGCGGCACACCGCTTCCGCTCAAGCACCGGTTCAGCATTTGCGATAACTGTTTCCGAGCGCGACTCGAAAATTGGAATCAGTAGATCCAGGCTGAACCATTTACTTGCGTTGGACAACCGACATCATAACGCCGGGGCGCGGCTCCAGCGTTGCTCCCATATGGGCATGTACTGGATTGGGCAGCAGTTCCAACCGATACTGTTGAAGTATGCGTGCCAGCACAATCTTAACTTCTACCTGAGCAAAGGCAGCCCCGATACAATTGCGTGCCCCTCCCCCAAATGGCAGGTAGGTGTAGGGTAATGGCTTGAATTGGTCGAATCGATCTGGAATGAACTGATGTGGGCGATCCCAATACTGTTCAAGGCGGTGCGTCAGGTAGATCGAATACATGACTCGTGTACCTGAAGGGATAGTATACCCCTGAAACACCAGATCAGCAGCCGCCTTACGCGATCCGAGATGAATGGGTGGATATAACCGCAGCGCTTCATCCACTACACGACCAAGATAGTGAAGATGGTTGACCTGTTCCATTGAAGGAACATCGCTGCCAATAACCCGGTCAATCTCATCTTGTACCTGTTCCAGAACCTGGGGATGTTTGCCGAGCAGGTAGAGTGCCCAGCTCAGCAGCGCTGTGCTGGTATCGTGTCCGGCAATCAACATGGTCATGAGTTGATCACGGATCAAATTGTCGTCCATATCGGGCTGCTCAACCAGCAAGCTGAGTAAGTCGGTTCCTTTCGTCCTTTCCTGTCTCCGCAAACGAATGATCTGGTAGAGATAATCATCAAGTTCTTTAAGGCGATTGGTATACCAGGGGCGCGGAACTCCAGACCACAACATCCAGATACCAGGAGAGATGTACTCGATAGTCTTCAAAACAGAAGCCCATAGGCGCTGCATCTCCGGGCTGTAATCCACGCGGTAAAGCGCCCCCATCAAGATCAGCAAGGCAATCCGGCGCATTTCCACCAACATGTCCCTACTACTGGTCTGCCCCCAGGAGGCCAGTACCTCGTCTGTACGCCGCACCATCTCATCAACATAGGTCTTGAGCATCTGCTTATGTAGTGCGGGATTCATAGCGCGGCGCAGGCGATCATGCAATTCGCCATCTTCGACTAACACACCGTGTCGCAGGAGCAGAGTCACCGGGTCCCCTTCAGTTCGCCAACGGAAATCGTCTTTCTGAGAAACCAAGACAAATCGGGCGGCTTCCGGCCCCACAAGCATAACTGCCTTGAATCCCGGTAAGCGCAGTTCGAAAACAGGGCCTAAGCCATCTGAAAAGACCTGAAGCGCACCGAGGACACTGTGCTCGGCCTGCATCTGGCGCAGTGCTTTGAGAGAGAGCAATCCATCAGGTCGTGGAATAAGTTGGGACATTACGATCTTTCCAAGAGTATCGTTCGTTGAGGCCACGTGCCAAGTCTACTGCATGAGGATACATCAATGAGATTAGGATTAGTCAGTTGGCTCAGACAGTTTTAATTCAGCGCTTGGTCATACCTCATTTACATCTTCTATATTCGCCGCAGTTTTATTTTCTAGCATGCCATAGTGTCGCCTCATCAACTGTAATAACCGCACATCTGGCGCCACAAAGAAGGTCTAAAGCATGTCAAAAGTCATCGTCATCGGCAGTGGATTCGGCGGTCTGGGGGCCGCAATTCGGCTAGCGGCAAAAGGACATGAGGTTCTAATTCTGGAGAAGCTTGACAAACTCGGCGGTAGAGCCTACGTCCACGAAATCAACGGTTTCAAATTTGACGGTGGCCCCACGGTCATTACTGCTCCATTTATGTTCGATGACTTGTGGGCAGCAGCAGGACGCAGACGTGAGGACTACTTCGAGATGGTTCCTTGCGAGCCATACTACCGAATCTTCGATTGGAACAGGCGCTCTTTCGACTACAACGGCAGTGAAGAGTTCATCATGAACCAGATCGACAAGTGGAATCCGGCAGATCGTGCCGGATACCAGCGGTTCATGGCAACGACAAAGGCCATTTTCCAGAAGGGGTTCGTGGAACTAGCCGATAAGCCATTTCTGCACCTCACGGACATGCTCAAGGTCGCGCCTGATCTTATCAAGATGCAGTCTTACCTCAGCGTCTATCACTATGTATCACAATTCATCAAGGATGATTTTCTGCGGCGCGTGTTTTCCTTCCACCCTCTGTTAATCGGGGGTAATCCGTTCGATTCGCCTTCAATCTATGCAATGATCCATTACCTAGAACGAGAGTGGGGCATCCACTACGCGCTTGGAGGGACCGGCGCGATCGTTCAGGCAATGGGAAGACTGTTCACGGAGATTGGTGGAGAAATACGTCTGAGCACCGAAGTCGCCGAAATTTTAGTCGATGGACGGCGCGTCACAGGAGTTCGGCTGAGTGATGGCACAGTTATACAGGCTGATGTCATCGTCTCGAACGCAGACGTAGCCTTCACCTATCGTAGCCTCATTCCAGAGCAATACCGGCGAAAATACACGAACCGACGCATTGAAAGCATGAAATACAGCATGTCGCTCTTCGTGATTTACTTCGGAACCAAGCGGTTGTATCGGGATCAAGGATTGGCGCATCACAACATCATCCTGAGCGAGCGATACAAAGGCCTGCTCCAGGACATCTTCCGCAAGAAGCAGTTGTCGGAAGATTTTTCGCTCTACCTACACATGCCAACGCTCACCGATCCGTCCATGGCTCCACCAGGTTCTGAAGCCTTTTATGTCTTATCGCCTGTACCGCATCTGGGTGCAGATATTGACTGGGCCACAACGGCCAAGCCTTACCGGGATGTGATCATGCAGTTCCTGGAAGACAACTATCTGCCCAATCTCCAAGAAAACATCGTGGCCGAGCATTATATCGATCCGCGGCACTTCCAAGGGACACTGAACAGCTATCTCGGCTCGGCTTTCTCGTTGCAGCCTATATTGATGCAGTCAGCCTGGTTTAGGCCGCACAACCGCTCCGAGGATTTCGACAATCTATACTTTGTCGGAGCTGGAACACACCCCGGCGCTGGTCTACCGGGCGTCCTATCCTCGTCGATCATCGCGGAGAATTTGATCGGCAGTGCTGTTGAATCTCGCAAGCCTTCTGCCGAACTAATCGCTTAAGGATGTTCTCATGAGACTGGAAGTGCCGGTTCAAAGCTGGGAGTACCAACTCCTCAATTGGGCACACGAGCCGCTGCGCAGCGCTACGCCGGTCGAGTCGGTATATGCAGACAGCCCGATGTTGGAAGCAGCCTATCGTTATTGTGATGATGTGACCCGCTTTCACAGCCGTACATTCTACATGGCATCCAGCCTGCTCCCAGCTCACAAGCGGCAGGCGGTGCGCGCTCTATACGCTTTCTGCCGGGTAACAGACAATCTAGTCGATGAGACACCGACAGGCGCGGATGCACAGGTTTCACTTCAGAACTGGCAGCGGTGCGTCGCCCTACCCCAACCACCGCCCTACGAACCAGTGGCACTAGCCTGGGCAGATACCCAAGCTCGCTTCCAGATTCCTGCTGGTTATGCAACGCAGCTTATCCAGGGCGTAGCGCGTGATCTCACCCAGAAGCGGTATCGCACCTTCGCGGATTTAGCCGAGTATTCTTATGGTGTAGCCTCGACAGTTGGACTGATGGCAATGCACATCGTTGGATTCCAAGGTGATGAAGCAGTTCCCTATGCGGTCAAATTGGGTGTCGCCCTTCAGATGACCAACATTCTGCGAGACATATATGATGACTGGCAAGCTGGGCGATTGTATCTGCCGCAGGATGAATTGTCCGAGTTTCATCTGACTGAAGCTGACATTGACTCGCAGCGAAACGATGCGCGCTGGCAGCGTTTCATGCAGTTCCAGATTGACCGTAACCGCCGCCTCTATGCCGAATCTACCATTGGGATTGGCATGTTGAATCGAGACGGACGCTTTGCCATCGCCGCGGCCGCGCATCTTTATCGCGCTATCCTGGATGAAATTGAGCAGCGCCGCGGCAATGTCTTTCAGGGGCGAGTCAGCGTCAGCACTTGGGGAAAAATCCGGCGTCTTCCAAACATTTGGTGGCAAGCTTATCGATCACAATATCGTGTGGGCACCGAGCAGGTATAGCTGAGAGCCGTTCATGACTTACTTTGGATTTCTTGCAGTCTTTCTGGTCATTCCCATTTTGCTGCTATGGGCATTTGCTCGGCGCGATGCGCAGCGTAATATTCTGCCACCGCCGATGATGCGAAGCTGGCCGTCATGGATGATTGTGCTGGCGCACGCGATTATCGCAGTAGTCTACACCACACCATGGGACAATTATCTCGTTGCAACGCGCGTCTGGTGGTATAACCCCGATTTAGTGACCGGCGTGGTGATCTGGTACGTGCCTATTGAGGAGTACACCTTCTTCGTTTTGCAGCCGCTGCTGACGGGAGCGTGGCTGTATCTGATGGCAAGACATTTGCGGCTAAATATATCCGAAGTTCCACTGGTCAGCCGGCACAGCATCCGGCGCAACACAACTGCCTTGGTGTTCCTGATATGGTTGGCGTTTGTCCTCCTGCTGATTTCGGGCTGGCAGCCTGGAACTTACATGGGATTGCTCATGGTGTGGGCACTGCCACCGGTGATGATCCAGACTGCATTCGGGGCCGATATCCTTTGGAAAAATTGGCGTCTCATTGTGCTGACAGTTGTCCCAACAACTCTATACCTCGCAGCGGCTGATAAACTGGCAATCACGTCGGGGACGTGGACAATTAATCCGGAACAGTCATTGGGGATCAATCTGCTTGGAAGGCTTCCCATTGAAGAGTTGGTATTCTTCTTTATGACTAATCTGCTGATTGGCCTCGGCATCACATTGGTGAGTTCAGTGGAGAGTCGAGCACGGGCTGAAGGCTATGTTCGAGCGGTCAAGGCAATGGTGTCATACAGGAAAGATCGCGGCGCTCTGACCGAGAAATCATGAACAAAACCGCTTCCACTTACTCCTCTACCGCTATGGTTGAAGACGACAAAGACATCTGGGCGTTTCAGCAGTCGCTGTCAAACCGATTGATACGCTGGAACCTCGCCAATGTCGCAGGAGGCGTGCTGCTCAGCTTCTTATCTCCGTTCTGGCGGGGAGTGGGGTCTCAAGGAATCGGTTGGGGGTTCATCAACATCCTGATTGGGATGGTCGGAATGCGTGCTGCTCGGCGGAAAGCTGCACAGCCCGACACAAAAAGCGCTGACAAACAGATTCAAGAGGTAAATAATCTATTCCGCCTGTTGGTCATTAATGCTGGTCTGGATGTTCTTTACATGCTAGGGGGACGATGGCTCATCCGAAAGAACAAGGCGCAGCCTTATCGGCACGGGATCGGTTGGGGTATCGTCATCCAGGGGTTTCTACTTTTTGTATTCGATGTTACACAAGCCGCCCTCGTTTCCCAAAAAAGACCCGATCAATTCGGCAGATAAGACAATGTTTCCAAGCAAGGCGTTCCAAAGCATGGAACACCAACCATTCTTCCATGTGAGGGAAGGAGAAACCGCTGCCCTTTTCATCCATGGATTCCCTGGAACACCCGCTGAAATGAGGCCGTTGGCGTTAGCATTAGAAGAACTTGGCTGGACAACGCGTGGTGTGCTGCTTCCAGGATTTGGCCCAGATATCGAAAAGCTGCTCCGTTACACTTACCAAGACTGGCTCAACGCAGTCGAGACTGCGTTGAGCGAACTTCGCAAACAATATCGGTATGTGATCGTAATCGGATATTCTTTGGGAGGGGCGCTGGCAATCCTAGCGGCATCCAGACAGCTCATCGATGGATTAATTCTCATGGCTCCATTCTGGAAAGTCGATCATATCCTCTGGACGCTGCTGCCGATCCTCAAGCCGGTGTTGAGGAACATCCGCCCCTTTCGATTATTGAAGTCCAATTTTGACGATCCCGAAGTCCGCACTGGCATCCACAATTTTCTGCCTGGGATCGATTTGGACGATCCTATCGTCCGACAGCATATTCGAGATTTTAAGCTGCCACTGGAACTTTTTAGCCAGATACGTACAACCGGTCAGCAAGCATATCAATCGGCAGCACGTATTGCCACTCCAACACCTGTGCTTGTCATTCAGGGCACTCACGATGATCTGGTCAAGCCGCCGCTTACACAAAAACTTGCCCAACAATTTCGTACAGCGGTGAACTATGTTGAAGTTCCAGCAAAACACGACCTTCAGGTCGAAACTGGGAATGCGTGGACAACAGTTCGTGCACAAGTGACAGAGTTTGCACAGCGAGTTTCGCAGTCGAACATAGCTGCAGCAGAGCCGGCAAGATAAAGATGGTCAAAGCACTCGATCAAAGAGCAATGCTCGATTTTTTCAAGGCAAACCAGCACACCAGCCTGATGATCGCCCTGTGGGTGATGAGCATGGTGAGCTTGCCAATTCTCCGTTGGGTATTCGGAGATGAAATCCTGGTTCTGGCAGTGAGCGTGTCTGTCTTGTGCCAGCTTGCAGCGGTTTTGGTGGTACTCCACTCGGAATGGGGACTCAAGCGCACGATGATGACGGCGGTTGGCGTTGCTCTGCTGGGATGGAGCGTCGAGTTCATCGGATCCAGCACTGGCTTCCCATTCGGGTCTTACAACTACACACCTGTCTTGCAGCCGCAACTCGCCAAAGTTCCCGTCCTAATTCCGCTAGCTTGGCTCATGATGCTGCCATGTGCGTGGGCAGTAACCAAGGTATTGATCGGAAAGCAGCGATCTCCTTTCCTGTTCGCTTTCGTGTCTGCTCTGGTATTCACAGCCTGGGACCTATTCCTTGACCCGCAGATGGTGGCTTGGGGGTTCTGGGTCTGGGAGGAACCTGGTGGTTATTTTGGCATTCCGTGGGTGAACTTCCTGGGATGGATATTGTCCGCCTTCACGATCACCCTACTGGTACGGCCAGGACATTTGTCTGCACGGCCACTATTGTTGATTTACGGGATCACATGGGCGCTCGAAAGCATCGGGTTGGCGATCTTCTGGGGACTGCCAGGCCCGGCTGCCGTGGGATTCGTAGTGATGGGCAGCGTAGTCATACTCACGATCTACAAACTGAGAGCGGTGTAGCGAGATGTCTGCAACAGCTCTGGCACTTATTGGCTTCTGGCTTGGTTCAGTTCCCTTCTCAGTATGGTTGGGTAAAGTGGCGCTGGGAAAAGATATTCGAGTCTATGGAGATGGAAATCCAGGCGCGACTAATGTGTTCCGAGCAGGTGGGCGCAAGTTGGGGGTCGCAGCCGTCCTCTTTGATATTTTGAAAGGAACAATCCCAGTTGGCATCGGCTACTACACTTTGGGGCTTCGCGGCGCTGAGCTTGTCCTAGTTGCAATTCCCCCCGTACTGGGGCACGCTTTTTCGCCTTTCCTGAAGTTCCAAGGGGGCAAGGCAGTCGCGGTGACCTTTGGCATCTGGGTTGGGATGACCATCTGGGAAGCACCAACAATACTGGGAATCATGCTGTTCTATTGGTTCCGCTCGGTACGAGTGAGCGGGTGGGCAATGATGTTTGCTCTGGCAAGTCTGCTTGTCTATTTGCTGCTGGCACATCCTGACCCGACCTTGATCGTCATCTTACTGCTCAACGCAGGCATTCTTGCCTGGAAGCATCGATCTGAATTGGCTCAAGCACCGGGATTCCGTCCCTGGTATCGAAATCTGCGCTTTGCATGGAAGTCTTAGAAGTTCTGATCGGCCTGACGCTGGCCGGTATGGCAGTTATCGCCATCAGCAACACAATCTGGTTTACGCGGCTGCGGGCAGATCATCAGGTGCAGACAGCGGCACACCACCAGCCTAGCATTTCGATTCTGATCCCGGCGCGCAATGAGGCGACGGTTATCAGCCAAACTGTCCAACGACTCCTTGACCAGAGTTTCACCCAGTTTGAGCTGCTCCTTTTAGATGATGCCTCCACAGACGCAACTGCGGCAGTCGCACAAGAAGCTGGGAAAGGCGATTCGCGGCTCCGAATTATTAGAGGCGCCCCGCTGCCAACAGGCTGGTCGGGTAAGAATTGGGCATGCCAGCAACTCAGCGAACAGGCCAGGGGAGATATCCTAATCTTCACAGATGCTGATGTGATCTGGTCACCAGACGCGCTAAAAAGCCTTGTGGCCGAAATTGAGCGCTCACAAGCTGATCTGCTAACAGTCTGGCCGACACAGCACACCCAATCCTGGGCAGAGCGATTAGTGGTTCCGATGATGGCCTTGGCCATCGTATGCTATCTTCCGATTGGGCTGGTGCACCATACACCATGGAGCGTGTTTGCAGCAGCTAATGGGCAGTGCTTAGCTTTTCGACGCAGGGCATATTCTAAGATCGGGGGACATGCGGCAGTTCGGGACCAGATCGTCGAGGACGTAAGCCTTGCTCGACGGATTAAGAAAGCTGGGTTCCGGCTGCGCATGGTCGATGGGGCTGGACTGATTGCATGCCGGATGTATCAGGATTGGCCGAGCGTGCGACGGGGCTTCGGCAAAAACATCCTGGCAGGTCACGGCAACGCTCCACTGGCGCTGGTCATTTCGACGGTGTTTCACTGGCTCATCTTCATCGTGCCCTGGTTCTTACTGGTTATGGAAATGATCGCAGGAAGGGAGGCAAGCATTCCCCTGCTGCTCGTTAGTTTAGGAGTGCTTGTTCGGGCTATTTCAGCCGCTGCAATGCGGCAACGGATCGGAGACGCACTGCTGATGCCCGTTTCGGTAATGTTGATGACGGTCATTGCTGGACAGTCATTGTGGTGGCATTGGAGATACGGCGGACCGCAATGGAAAGACCGTACAATCCCCTCCATAGGAAATGCAGCCCATGGTTGATCCGATCCTCATCATCGGCGGTGGGATTGGTGGACTGAGCGCAGCCATCCATTTGGCCGCTGCTGGCAAGCGTGTTCTGGTTTTGGAACAGAATACGGCAGTTGGTGGGAAGATGAGTGAGTGGGCGTCTGATGGTTTCCGTTGGGATACCGGCCCCTCCGTCATCACGATGAGGCACGTCTTAGAAGAACTCTTCCATGCGGCCGGGAAGCGCCTTGAGGACTACCTGAAACTGCTGCCAGTGGAGCCACTCACGCGCTACTTCTTCCCTGACGGAACGCTGTTGGACTTCACGCGCGATCTCCCTACCCTACTCAAGCAAATCGAGCAGATCGACAAGCGTGATGTGGAAGGGTTCCTGAAGTATCTGTCCTACGTGGCGCGACTGCACCG
Organism: Anaerolineae bacterium; assembly: GCA_034431625.1. Classification (GTDB taxonomy): domain Bacteria; phylum Chloroflexota; class Anaerolineae; order Aggregatilineales; family Phototrophicaceae; genus CFX2. The sequence goes on from DAOUCY010000171.1 coordinate 36,347, forward strand.
GATCACCGGGCCGGTGTTCATCTACGATGAGCCACCCCATCCGAGCAGCCTGCTCAAAGTCCACCCACGAGATATGCTCCATGTGGACGCGTGGCGCTCGATGGATCACGCGATCCGGTCGTTTGTTCATTCCCCCCAGCTTCGCCAGCTTCTGGGGCGCTTCGCGACTTATGTCGGAGCCAGTCCCTACCGCGCCCCGGCGACCTTGAACGTGATCGCGCATGTGGAACTAAACGGGGGGGTCTGGTATCCACAGGGAGGTATCTACGCGATTGCCCGCGCGATGGAACGGCTAGCTCTAGAACTGGGGGTCGAGATTCGGACAGGAACACGGATCGATCACATCCAGGTCAAAGATAAACGGGCAACAGGAGTCACGCTTTCAGATGGGCGGACAATTGCCGGGGAAGCGGTGATCGCCAATGTGGATGTAGCAACGGTGTATGAACATCTGCTCCCACGTACTGCGCAGAGCAAAAAGCGGTTGAGGAAACTCAGCCGCATCGAGCCGTCATGTTCGGGATTTATCCTGATGCTGGGAATAGAAGGAGAGCATCCCCAACTGGCGCACCACAACATTTTCTTCTCGCGGGATTATCCAGGTGAGTTCCGGGATATATTCGAACGCAGACAACCTCCAGGCGATCCGACCATCTACGTGGCGATCACCAGCAAAACGGACCCAGCGCACGCCCCACAAGGACACGAAAACTGGTTCGTGTTGGTGAACGCGCCCGCATGTACGGCGGACTTCAATTGGACGGAGGCTCAAAACCGCTACCGTGAGGTTGTGCTAAACCGGCTCAAAGATTACGGGTTGGACATCCGAAGGTCGATCCGGGTGGAGAGGATTCTGACGCCGGCTGACCTGGAACGTATGACGGGAGCGCGGCGGGGCGCACTGTACGGATCATCATCCAACAATCCACTGGCCGCTTTCCTGCGGCCACACAACAGGGATCCGCTCACCAGCAACCTGTACTACGCAGGGGGGACGACTCATCCTGGTGGAGGTGTGCCGATGGTCACGCTGTCGGGGAAACTGGCTGCAAAGCTCATTCTCAAGAAAGCATGAATTTACTATTGCCGAAAATGGTCACACAATGCTTTATTGTCGCAATTGGCGGCAATGGCGTCAGCGCCGTCAGTGCAGGATATGGCAGAAGTTCGTCGTTGATAAAAAATGCAGTGACCGGTGAGAAATGATAAGAATGAGAATGTGCGAATCTTGAGAACCAGCATCAACAACGGTGATTGCAGCGGCAGGATGAAGAATCCACATAACTACAGCATAGCACAGAATAAGCCGATTAGGGTGACATTTTGTCTACTCTTTTTCAGCTTATCCAGGGTTGGAGACCGCGCGGAAAGACGGCAATCTCGATATTGACAGTGCGAGGCGGCACTGCTATAGTTTCGGCATGTTAGGGGGTGTGGTGTAGCGGCCTAACATATTGCCCTGTCAAGGCAAAGATCGCGGGTTCGAATCCCGTCATCCCCGTCCGAGTTACGAAAAGAGCCAGCCAATTGGGTTGGCTCTTTTGATTCATGCTCAAGCTCGATGAGGTCATCCACCGCGAAGAAACAGCGCTGACTGATCTTGGTCTACACAGGCATTTGCATGTTTTGCGCAACTCTCGTTATTGTTGTGGCGGAAGGTTCCCATTCTTGGGCTTGAACCCCCAGACTTGCCCTTCTCGATCTGGTGTGCTTTCAGACAAATAAGTCTTCAGGCGCGGATTTGGGTTTGAAATCCAACCATAGGCGCGGCTGCATTTCTTAAAGGAGTCATTATGTCTTTGCGACCCGTTGAACCTGCCGACCTCTTTCGTTTTCGGTTCGTGCAGTCAGCAGCATTTTCGCCCGATGGGCGTTATGTCGCTTATGTTGTGTCCCATGTGGAGATCGACGAGAAAAACGAAAAAGAGAAGGAAAAAGAACATGCTGCCATCTGGCTGCATGACCTAGAGACCGGGAAGAGCACCCAACTCACCAGCGGCAGCGCGAGCGACCACTCGCCGCGATGGTCACCAGACGGCCAATCGATTGCCTTCCTATCCAACCGGCATGAGAAGATGCAGATTTTTATCATCCCGATTCACGGTGGTGAAGCGCGCCAGGTGACCAAATTCGCGCAAGGAGTCGGCGGCGCCCCAAGCTGGTCACCGGACGGCAAGCATCTGGCATTCACTGCCTGCCCTATCACTGAGCCACGTGACCCCACCAAACCCTACCGGGTGACCCGGTTCGCCTACCGGTTTAATGAGATGGAATACATTGACGATGTCGCACAGTCAATCTACGTCATCTCTGCTGAGGGAGGGGAAGCGCGCCGCATCACCGAAGACGCTTTCATGAACTCCAACCCAACTTGGTCACCGGACGGGAAGGAGCTGCTGTATCTGGCTTCAATGCAGCCTGATATTCACGACTCATTTTTTGCCCGACCGCGGATTGTCAACCTGCTGGATAACAGTGTGCGTGACCCTATTCTGCATTGGGGATATGCATACAGCGCATCGTGGATGCCAGACGGTGAACACATCACCTTCATTGGGCTACCAAGCAACGCGGTCAGCGGCTCGAAAGCCGACCTCTGGGTTGTATCCGCACAAGGTGGTGTACCCGAATGCCGCACTCCCAGTCTCGTATACGGCACAGGAGGTGGTTTACAGCCCGATATGCCTGTATTCCCTTTCCTGACCACAGTACCCATGTCGAAAGACGGGAAAACGGCTTATGTCCCCGTACAGATCGGCGGAACAGAACAGATCTATGCTGCGGCTTTGCAGGGCGATGAAGCTTACACCCCTCTGGTTACCGGCGACCGATCCGCACTGTTGATGGGTGCCAGCGAGCAGCATTTGCTATACATCGTCAGTACCCTGAACAGCCCCACGGAAGTTTATATCTCCGACCTTAATGGACAGAATGAACGGCGTTTGACGCAGATCAATGATGAACTGCTGGCCCAGCTTGAGTTACCAGAGATTGAGCACCTAGTGTTTCCGGGTGTGGATGGTGTACAAGTCGAAGGTTGGGCTGTCATACCGCGACGTGGTAAAAAGCCTTTTCCAACCATCCTGTATATTCACGGCGGCCCGCACAGCGCATTTGGACACATTTTTCATTTTGACACACAGCTCCTGTGCGGCGCAGGGTATGCAGTCCTGCTGATCAACCACCGGGCTTCTACAGGGTATGGGGATGAGTTTTCGACCGCGATCAAAGGGGCTTGGGGCACGCTGGATTACACCGATCTGATGGCAGGCGTTGATGAGGCAATCCAACGCGGGATTGCAGACGCTAACCGCCTAGGGGTATGTGGCCTATCTGGCGGTGGGAATCTGTCCTGCTGGATCGTGGGGCAGACAAACCGGTTCAAAGCAGCGATCCCTGAAAATCCTGTGACCAACTGGGTCAGTTTCTATGGGGTTAGCGACATTGGCGTATGGTTTTCGGTAGGTGAACTGGGTGGGCATCCGCACGAAATCCCCGAAGTCTATGCACGCTGCTCGCCGATCACCTATGCCCACCGCTGTAAAACGCCGACTCTGCTGGTTCAAGGTGAACACGATTGGCGCTGCCCACCAGAACAGAGCGAGCAGTTTTACACAGTGTTAAAGGCAAACGGCTGCACTGTCGAAATGCTGCGCCTGCCAAATGCAGCCCATGCAGCCACAATCACTGGCGCGCTGGTACACCGCCGCGCGCACAACGAAGCCATGCTGGAGTGGTTCAACCGCTACGTTCTTGGAGCAACATAGACGGCATCCGTTCAATTGTGCCCGGCAGTTCAGCCCATCTGATTTTGAGGTTGAGCCGCAGACGATATAATCGACGGAGTTAGGTTCCAATTGAGGTTCTGCTTGGACTCTTTCGAGCGTGATTCTCAATGAAGTACAGAATTTTAGTGTTCGACAGTAGGATTGAGGAGAATTTATGATGAAACGCGCTTTGCTTTTCGGACTACTGATCGTGGGGCTGCTCTGCCTGACGGGGTCAGTGCTAGCACAGACCAACCCCGAAGTGCTGGTGTGGTCATTGGTCGGCGGCGACATCTCGACGCTGAACCCGGCATTGATTACGGATGGCAATTCATTCACAGTCGCTGGCGCACTTTTCAGCGGCCTATTCCGCGTTGACCCCAATACCGCACAACCGCTCCCGGACCTAGCGACATGGGAAATCTCTGATGACGGGTTGGTGTACACCTTTACGCTAAAAGAAGGCTTGGTGTGGACTGATGGTGAGCCGATCACTTCTCGTGATGTGGAGTTCACCTACAAGGCCATCTTGTCAGACTCGGTGCAATCGCCGCGTAAAGCTGACGTCAGCACGATCTCCGCACTGGAAATCATCGATGACCGCACCTTCACCGTGACATTTGGAGAAGTCAACTGCACGGTGTGGGGGACAGCGATTGCAAACCTGTCACCGCTCCCCCGGCACAAGTTCGCGGCGGACTACAGCGACTTCATGACTAATCCGTTCAACACTGCTCCGGATGCTACCAGCGGCCCGTATAAGTTTGTGGAACGCAGCCCAGGTGAGTTTGTGCGCTTGGAAGCGAATCCCAGCTATTACGAGGGCGTTCCCAACATTCCAGGATTGGTGTTCCGCATTGTGGCTGATCCTGCGACGTTGAACCAGGCTCTCCAGACCAGCACAGTGGATTATGGGTTCATGTACCCTGACCAACTGGAACAACTGCCCGATCTGTCGTTGTTCAACACCTTCCTATTCCCCAACAACAACACTCCAATGGTGGTGATGAACCTCCAGGACTCGTCGAATCCCCAGGCCGCTTATGATGCTGATGGCAACCCCGTTGAACTGGTACCCAACCGCTTCTTTGGTGATGTACGGGTGCGCCGGGCAATTGCGATGGGCTACGACAAGTCGGCGCTAGCGCTAACTCTTGGCACGAATTCAGGCAGCGAGCTGCTGACCGGGCCGATCACCCCGGCGTTCTACGATGCATACGATATGTCTTCGGTCAAGCCGTGGACCTATGATCCAGAAGCAGCAGCAGCTCTGCTGGCGGAAGCAGGTTGGGTGGACACGAACGGCGATGGCGTGCTGGATAAAGACGGTGTTCCCTTTGAAGTGGAACTGGTTTACAGCCCGCTGGTTGACCTGTGGAGCAACATTGCAACAGTCATGCAAGACCAGCTCGGCCAACTCGGTATCCGCATCAACATCAAGAGCATGGAATGGAGCGCGTACCTCTCAGAGGTGCTGCTGCCGGCCAAATTTGACCTTTCAGTTGTCGGCTTCGGCGGCGGCACAGAGATCGACGGCATTGCGTACAACCTGCTGCACAGCAAGAACGTGGCTCCGAACGTCGCTTTCAACCTGGCGAGCTACGTGAATCCGGAAATGGATGCCCTGCTTGATAAGGCACGCAGCATGCCGGGCTGTTCAGTAGAAGATCGCGCTGATCTGTACCGCCAGATTCAACAGATCGCACGCGATGATGTGCCTTATGATTGGACGGTGAGCACAACGGCTGTCAACGTGTTCAACATTCGCGTCACGAATGTCGAATACGGACAGTGGGACGGCGGTGGCATACCCCATAACGTGATTGGGTGGGGATTGTCGAACTAAGCGGATTCAGTACCAAACGCCCTGGCTTCAGAACCCAGGGCTAAGCTAGCATGGGTATAAACCCTATCGGGCAGATGTTCGCCTGATGTGCTTTCGGGGCAGCCATTTGACTGCCCCGTTCTGTTTTATTTCCGGCGGCTGATGTGTGGGTCAAGGGCATCCCGCAGGCCATCCCCCACTACAAAGAAGCAGAGCACGGTGACTGCGATCATGATACCGGGCCAGAAGACCAGATGGGGGCCTGTGTTGAAATACTGGCGAGCAGAGGTCAGCATGTTACCCCACGAGGGAGTGGGCGGCTGTATGCCTAACCCCAAGTAGCTTAACCCTGATTCGATCAGGATCAAGCTGCCAGCATCGATGGTTAGAGTCACGATCACCAAGGACACCACATTTGGTAAAAGATGACGCACCAGTAAACGGAAATTGGATGCACCAAGCGCACGGGCTGCAATGACAAATTCACGTTCTTTCAAAGAGAGAATTTCGCCGCGAACCAGCCGGCTGGTACTGATCCAGCCTAGCAAACCGAGCAAGATGACCAGGACTTCTGGTGAGGGTGAAAAAATCACTGAGACTAGGATCAACAAGAAGATGGTGGGCACTGAAGAGAGCGTGCTGTTCACCCAATTGACGATGTCGTCCACTACCCCACCATAAAAACCTGCGACCATGCCAACCACCAGCCCAATGGTAATCGACAGCAGACTTGCACCATAAGCTACCCCTAACGAGACGCGACCACCATACAACAAACGGACAAGTTGATCGCGACCCAGGTGATCCGTGCCTAGAATGTTGACGCCTGTGCCTGGCGGGCGGTAGCGGTTGATGATGTCTGTGCGGTCGGAATTGACCCCCAAGGCACTTTCAACGAAGGGCGGCAGGACAAAGCAGGCGAAGGTCAACAGCACCAAAACAACGAGTACCAAGAGCGTAAGTTTATCGCGCAAGATGTGACGGCCGGCTTCATACCACAGGGAGTGCGCATAGGGTGCATTGTTCTCGGCAAGGGTAATGACTGCGGATGACCGGACAGCAGTTTCAGGGTTAGATTCTGTTTTCACAGCAGCACGCTCCTTACTGCAACTTGATCCGCGGATCAACAAGGCTGTAGGTTAAGTCGGAAAACAGCAACCCTGCAATATACATCACCCCGCTAATGACCACTGTGCCCATAATCAGCGGGTAGTCGCGCTGTGACACAGCCTCGATGGTTAAGCGCCCCATACCAGGCCAACTGAACACCTGCTCAATAATCACCACACCACCCAGAAGGAATCCAATTGTCCCGCCCAGAAGCGTAATAATTGGGATCAAGGCATTGCGGGCGACATGTTTGATAAAGATGTACCACTGGCTCAGTCCTTTGGAGTACGCCGTGCGTACATAATCCTGTTCCAAGACTTCCAGAACCTGTGTGCGCGTATAACGCGCAATAAAAGCAATGATATTCAACGCAAATACACTCACTGGCATAATCATGTAGGGGATAGTGCCGATCAAATTGAACTCGTTCGAGGGGCGCGTGATATCCCGCATCCCACTCATTGGCAGCAGACCCAAGTTCACACTGAAAATGATGATGAGTAGTAAACCCAGCCAAAACGAGGGAATTGCACTGCCCAACACCGAAAGCACCCGCGAGAAATGGTCGAACCAAGAGTTGTGGTAGATCGCTGCCAGCAACCCGATGAGGATGCCGAATAGGTAGCCCACAACCACCGCAGGTACAGAGAGCAGCAAAGTGGCAGGGATGCGCTCGGCGATGACTGTCATCACCGGACGCTTGAGCGAAATGGATTGTCCAAGGTCGCCGCGCAGCACTCCGTAGCGCGTGCCATTGACATCGCCTTGGCCATCGCCATCCACATCAATTCGCACCCAATCGTTGCCGATGAGCCAATAGAGGTACTGCACCAGGGGCGGTTGGTCCAACCCCAGTTGGCGACGCAGTATGGCAGTTGCCTCTGGCGTCGAATTCGGATTAAACGTGATCAAAGTGATCGGGTCTCCAGGCGTCGCCAACATCAACATGAACGACAGAACGGTAATGCCGAACAAAGTTGGGATCGCCTGAATCAAACGCCGAACCAGAAACCTGTTCATTCACTGCGCCTCCATCATTTGGTTAACGCCACTCTTGATTTCGATACAACTCCACCGTCAAACGAAAACCACTGGATCCGATTCTCACAACGCCTCAGGAAGGCTGGGGGGGGAAAACCCATTGAGCGCCAAGTCTATTCCATGATGAACATGACCTGCAAGAACCACGGCACATGACCGGACACCTTTGAATTTTAGCGAATTACACAAGCAGAATGATCTGTTTGCCACTGCCGAATTCCGAGTCTGTCAAGACTTTGGTGTAAATGACCTGTCCTTCAAAGCGGTATTCTGCCTTCAAAGCGAATGGCGAGCTGGTTGAGGATCAGTT
>DAOUCY010000172.1:0-81283 GCA_034431625.1 Anaerolineae bacterium
ATTGCGATGGAGAGGGGGAGCTAAGCAAAACGCAGCGGGATAAGGTCAAGCAAAGAGATGCTGACTTACCGGATGAACTAGTAAAGTGATATGACGAAAGTTCTGGAATGGATACCCAAGCCGCCCGTTTGTTCTTCTTTATATTTGCGCTCCTGGGATTAGCTGCCTGCGCGAATGCGGAGAATTCCGCGACATCTCTGCCAGCGGTCACGCTGCCTCTGGCGGCAGATCGACCGACGTTTCTATTCTTCTACACCGATAACTGACCGCCCTGAACAGAAATGCGGCCCATCGTGGATGGGCTTCAAGAGGCATATGGCGATGAAGTTCGCTTCGTCTATTTGAACGCCTTTGACGGCGGGGAAGGGGCAGCAGCGTTCGGAGCGCTGTCGCTGTTGGGGCATCCCAGCTATGTACTCTTCACGCCGGAGGGGGTTGAGCGCTTCCGCAGAGTCGGCGCGGTGGATGAGGGCGTACTCATCGAGGCGCTGGAGGGGGTGGTTTCAGCACCCGTGTAGAATCAAACAGGGCAGGAATCCTCCCGCCCTGCCATCTGAATTGTCTGCAATCGACTAGCCGCTCACAGCCGGGGCGTAGTCGATCTCTTTGAGGGTTTGTTCGATCTGCTGCCAGGTAGCTGGAGGGTCCCATTCGACGGTTACCGTCTTGCTGGCAACGACGCCCTCGACCATCTTGACACCGCTGATCTGGCTGATCTCGTTCTTGATGGTGCGGACGCAGCCATCGCAGCCGATATTCGGAACCTGAAAGCTCTTACGCTCCACGACTTTTCCTCCATGTGGGTGGGCGACGCACGACCATATCGCCCACTACAGAACGCTATTTAGACGCTGCAAACGCGGTAAATCTTTCCGATCTTTGCGCATTGAGGGAAACCCGCTGCACTGCTGTTTTTGCGCTTGTGGTCATGATGAAACTGTGGTTTCCATCTGAGGTTCAACGGCGGTCAAGGCAGACCGCGACTTATCCGCGCGCTGGGACTCGTGCCGCCCCAGCAGGGTGAAGCCCAGACTCGCCAGCAGGGCAGTGACCGCGCCGCCCAGCCAGATCGCTGCTGGACCGAAGGTGTCACTGACGAAACCGCCCGCCGCTGGGCCAATGCCGGTCCCGGCGGTATAGGTCAGGGAATATAGGCCCATATAGCGGGCGCGCTTGTCCGGCGGGGCCATGTCCGCAACCAGGGCGTTGGAGGTCGGGGCGACCATCAGTTCGCCGATCGTCATCACGGCCATCGCGCCCATGAAATGCGGCAGCGCCCGCGCCAGCGCGAAGCCGGTCAAGCCAGCGGTATAGAACAGCGAACCAATCGCCAACAGGGGCATTGGGCGGAAGCGGTGGGTGATCTGGGTGACGCCGTACTGTAAGAAGACGACCATCAGGGCGTTGACGGCCAAAATTTGTCCGAAGGCGTCGGCCTGGATGTTGAAGTTCTCGCGGGTATAGACCGAGAGCAGGTTGAAGACCAGCGCGGCAGCGATTTCCAGCAGGGCGAAGACGCCGATGAAGCGGATGAAGCGGCCATCCCGCAGGATGTCGCCATAGCCGCCTTGATCGGCCTTGGCGCGACTGCGCTGGTGTTTCGGCAGTGTCTCGGCGATGAACAGGGTTACGGGGAGCAGCAGACCCAAGTTGATGGCAGCGGTGGCGGAATAGGCGATGTGATGATTCTGGGCAATGAAATGCCCGCCAATGGCCGGGCCGAGGGCAATCGCGATGTTGGCGAGGGTACGAGCCAGCGCGAATGCGCCGGTGCGCTCGTCCGGGGCGACCAGGTCGGCGACCATGGTATTGCTGCCAATGAAGAAGACGGGCTGAAGGATGCCGTACAAGGGGATTAAGAGCGCCCAGTGAGTCAAGTTGGTGGCTTGGCTCATCAAAAGCAGCGTCAGGCTGAAGCCGGCCAATCCGGCCAGCATAACGGGCTTGCGTCCAAAGTGATCCATCAAGCTGCTGATGAAGGTTGTGCCGAGCAGACTGGTGATGGCTTGCAGAGTGAGCAGGGGCGTCACGCTGGAGAGGGGTGCGCCGGTCTGTTCACGGATGTAAACAGTGATGAACGGCCAGATTAATGCGGCGGCAGCGCGATTGGCGAAGAAGCACGCCATTAGAATCCAGAAGGGACGGGGGTAATGGGCTAGACGGTTCACAATGGTGGGTCGATCTCGTCAGTGCGGGTCAATCGTTCAGCAAGGCGTCGATTTCGGCGATTACAGCCGCATCGGTTTCGGTATCCAGGCGGCGGCGCAGCAGCGTTCGCGCCTCGGCTCCGGCGATCCGGCAGAGACTCCAGGCGGCGTGGGCACGGACGATGGGGCTGCCATCATCCAGCAGGCGCTGCAGGGCAGGCAGTGCCCGCGCGTCGCCCCAGCTGCCGGCGGCAACGCAGGCATTGCGAACCAGCCGATCCCGTTTGATGCGGTACACCGGACTGCCATAGTATCGCTGACGAAAAGCGGCCTCGTCTAGCGCCAGTAAGTCCAGCAGGGGCGGCGCGGCGTGGTCAGCACTGGCAGGATAGAAGCGGCGTTCGGCGGTCAGCGGGGCGAAACGCTGGAATGGGCAGACATCCTGGCAGATGTCACAGCCGAAGACCCAGTTGCCCATCAGCGGGCGCAGCTCACGCGGGATGAAGCCTTTGTGTTCGATGGTCAGATAGCTGATGCAGCGGCGAGCATCCAGCACATACGGCTGTGGGAAGGCTCCGGTTGGGCAGGCAGCGAGGCAGCGGGTGCAGCGTCCGCAGAGCGTCGCGCGGTGAGGCTGATCATAAACGTCGAACTCGATGTCTGCCAGCAGTTCACCGATGAAGAAGTGGCTGCCCCGGCGCGGATGGATCAACATGGTGTTTTTGCCGGTGAAACCCAGCCCTGCCTGGCGGGCATGGCTCCGTTCCAGAATTGCACCGGTATCGACGTAGATGCGCTGCTGGAGGTCGCGGCCGCTTTCGGCGCGGAGCCATCCAGCCAGCGCCTCTAGCTGCGTGGTGAGAACATTGTGGTAGTCCATACCCCAAGCGTAGGCAGCGATCCGCCCGCGCGAGGGATCGCTAAGGATAGCCGGATCGACGGCCTGGGTCGCGTAGTCTAGGGCGACCATCACCAGCGAACGCACTCCCGGCAGGATCAGGTTGAGGTTGCGCCGCCGCGCTACGCGATCCGGCCGGGCGAGATAGCTCATGGAGCCGTGCATCTCGGCGTCGATCCAGCGCAGGTAGGCATCCAGATCGGGGGAGGGCGCAGCGGGGATGATCCCGGCGAGGGTGAAACCGAGTTCACGCGCTCGCTGCTTGAGGCGTTCAGTCTGCAAGGGCTTTAACCACCAAGACGCAAAGGACGCCAAGAGGAATTCCGCCGCGGCTCGCCGCCGGGGAGGCTTCGCCAGGCATGGAGGATATATGAGGAGTGCGGCGGGTGTGAGGTTTCACGGAGTTGGCCTTATACTGGGAGCGGTTCGCTGCGACTCAGCAGAAAGGATACCGCTGATGGGCGATGATCTCAAAGCGCGGGCACAGGCGCGGTTTGGCGCTTTTGCACAGGGCTACGTTGAGAGCCGGACACACGCTGCCGGCGCTGATCTGGAGCGCTTGGTCGAACTGGCTGTGCCGCAGCCTGACTGGCGGGTGCTGGATGTGGCGACCGGCGGCGGGCATACCGCGCTGAAGTTTGCGCCGCTGGTTGGGATGGTGATCGCGCTTGACTTGACGCTGGCGATGCTCCAAGCTGCACGGCGGTTCATTCAGGAAAAAGGCGTCCGGAATATCGAGATGACAGTGGGTGATGCCGGGGCGCTGCCATTCCCAGCGGCGAGCTTCGACCTGGTAACCTGCCGGATTGCGCCGCACCACTTTCCGGACTGCTTCCGCTTTGTTCAGGAGTGTGCCCGCGTCCTGAAGCCGGGCGGGATGCTGCTGGTCGAAGACAACACCGTGCCGGATGATGAACGCGCGGCGCGGTACGTCGATGCGTTCGAACGGCTGCGCGACCCCAGCCATCACCGTCTGTACGCGCCCTATGAGTGGGAGGGCATGTTCCTGGATGCTGGGCTGATGGTGACTCACCTGGAAATCTTCGACCGTCCGGGGAACTGGATGCTGCCCTGGGCGGAGCGGCAGGGCTGCACGCCGCAGGTGATCGAGCGGCTGCATGTGCTGCTGGCGCAGGCTCCAGAGGCGGTGCGGGCGTTCTGGAATCCGGTCTGCGCCGGAACACCGGACGCCCGCTTCGACTTTCATGATGTGATGATTGCTGGGCGGAAATGAAGAAAGCGAAACCGCAAAGTTAAAATCAGCCGGAGCCGCTGACAAGCGATTCGAGCGCGCCGGCGGCGCGGGCAGGGCCGCCCAGCGCGTGGAAATCGGCAGCAAGCTGGCGAGCATTTTCTTGGATGCGGGCGTCGCGCGTCAGGGCGCGGGTTCCTTCCAGCAGCGCCCCGTGGCGCACCTCATGGGCGCTGAGGTTCAACCCGACTTTTGCTTGGGCGATGCGCCGGGCATTACCGCGTTGGTCTGCTGCGTGGGGCACGGCCATCTGAACGATGCCGTGGACGACGGCCGCGTGGGTTGTGCCCATTCCGCCGTGATGGATCATCAGGCGGGTACGCGGCAGCACGTGGTCGAACGGAACCCACGAAAGCAGCCGGGTGTGCTTTGGTAGGGCGGCTTTGAGTTCGGCTTTCTTCTCCGGCGCGATGGGGTTGCGCCCCAAGACGACGACCGGCACATAGCCCGAACGGGCAACAGCCTGTGCTGCCCAACTGAAGAAACCCAGATCACCTGTGAAGACTGTCCCCAACGTAATCAGCGCTAGCGGCCACTCGGACGGGATATTGTCTAACCAGGCAGGCGGCGGGTCAGCCGGCGGGGTTGGAGCGCCGCCTACCCAAAGCGTCTGCGGGAGGATCGCTTCAGCATCAGCTTGATACCAGTAGGCATTGAAATAGCTGACGTGCAGCCGAGGACTGAGGATTGATGGGGTGGGACCGCCGGAGAAGTAGCGGGCGGTCAAGCCGAAGCGGGCGCAGAGCCGGTCAAGACGGTCACGGCTTTCCTGGCCGAGCACCTTCTGTACGGGGAAGAGGAAATCATCGTTGAGTTCCCGCTGCGCGGGCCAGCCGCAGACGGCCAGCTCGACATCCAGCGCCTCAGCAGCCAGCGCGGCAGCACTCAAGAAGGGATCGGTCACGATGGCATCAGGTTTGCCGGTCTGGGCAGCTAAGGCCACCAGCTCGGTCAGGGCTTCAGCGATCAAGTCTTCGCTCATCCAGGTATCCAGTGCCCGGCGGTAGCGCAGCATGACGGCTTCCTGCGGCGGCAGGGAGCTGAGATCGGGAGCAGGCGGCGGCGGCCAGAGCCAACCAGTTCGGTTGACGGCGGTGAAATCCAGTCCAGCGGCGGTGACGACTGGGGCGATGGGAGCTTCGCTGATCCAGGTGACGGCGTGACCGCGGGTCTTCAAAGCCTGCGCAGTCTTGAGGAATCCTCCCCAGTCCAGGTGGCCGTGCAGTGGAGCAGAAATGAACCAGAAACGCGCCATAGGGAGCCTTTCACACTCTTCAGGAAAAATTCATTCTTCTTTACTGACTTTGGCACCGGAAGTCTTTAGAGTATGAAGTAAGAATTGCTGAACAATAAAGGAAGGGTGACATGGCCTGGTTCTCCCCAACACCAATGGAAATCTCCGCAATCGAACAGATCGAGACCGCTTTCGATGATCCGACGCTGCTTGAGACCGAGCGCGAAGACCTGCTGCGCCGCTTGTGGGTGCGGCTGGAGCGGGCACATGGCGGCAAGGTGCTGAGCCTGGTGTCGCCGGAAGGCGTGGTCATCGAGCGTCCCTTTGAGACAGAGCTGTAACATCTCCAGTGCTGGAATAGTGAACCAGGCTAAAGCCAGGATGGCTGCATTCTGGCTTGCGGGGCCTGAAGCATGGTGAAGAGTTTCTGAGCCTCGCTCCAGGCCCGCACAGCCTCCTCTCGCTGACCGCTTAGAGCCTGCCCTTCGGCACGGAGGCTCAGCGCCTCGGCCAGCAGCCGCCGCAAATCTGCCCGCCGCGCCAACTGCACCGCTTCGTTGATCTGTTCAGCAGAGTCGCCCGCTTTCCCCTCCCTAATCGCCAATTTTGCCTGACCGCACAGCGCCCGGATGATGACTTCGACATCCTCGACGGGACGGGCGTAGTCCAGCGCTGCCGTGAAGAGCGGTTCTGTCTCGTCTGCGCGGTTCAGGCTGAGGAGCGTCTGAGCGCGATTCAACTGAATCAGGTGTTCCCAATGCGGATCGACGGCGGGCTGGATGCGGCGCAGTGCCTCGTTATGCAGTTCGAGCGCCTTTGGGTAGCTTCCGTGGGCGTCCTGTATCAGTCCCAGATTGCTGGTCTGAACCGCCGCGGCTAGTTCTAATCCAAGCTGCTGGCTGGCACGCAGCGCATACTCGATGGTGGACTGGGCCTGCTGCGGCCGGCCGGTCATGAGCAAGAACCAGCCGTAGTTGCCGCGCCGGGTGGCTTCCGCGGCTTCATTCCCGACCCGGCGAGCAATGGCAATCGACTCGTTGAAGAAAGCGTCGGCGGAGTCGATGTCGCCCTGATCGACATAGGCGATGGCTGCGTTTGCCAGCACCAGCCCGCGCGTTTCCCAATCGTCATGCAGATGGGTCAGGAGCATGAGTGCCTGTTCCAGGTCTTTGGTTGCGCGGGTTCCCTGGCCGATAAAGCGCCGCGCCGCTGCCAGATCACAGTAGAGCCGTGCGGCCTGCGAATACTGCTTTTCGGCCTCGTAGAGGTGCAGCGCGGCCGTCCACTCACGGATAGCATCCTGCAGGCGCAGGTGCTTGGAGAAGAACAACCCTAGGTCGCGTGTCGCCTGGGCGACTTCCAATGGGCTGCCCGACTGCTCGGCTTCTTTGACCGCCTGCCTGTAGATGGCGACAGCAGCCGCTTCGTCGCCGAGTTCGGCCTGAGCTGCCGCCAGCGCTCGAATCAGATCGGTTTCGCTGTACCCGCTCTCGGCGGTGGGCTGCCCGCCCAGTGCCTCGACCGCTTCCTTGAGATGAGGAATGGCCTCGGCATAGGCTTTGCGACTGACCAGCGCCAGCCCTAACGTGCCCTCGGCTTGGGCTGCGAGAAGCGGCTGGCCGAGCGGCGCGGCCAGGTCAACGGCTTTTCGGGCGAAGGCCACCGCTTCGTCGAACTGCTGGCGGATCAGGCAGACGCGGCTCATCAAGCCCAAGGCGCGGATCATACCGGCAGGCTGGCGCTCGGCATTGAAGAGCGTTAGTCCATCGCGTAGATAGTCGTAGGCGGCGTCGATGCGGCCTTCGGCTAGGGCGCGTTCGCCGAGCAGCAGATTCCAGCGGCGTTCATACTGGCGGTAGCTGGTCTGCCGCGCCAGGCGCAGCGCCCGTTCCAGGAGCTGCTGGCCTTCGGCAGTCTGGCCGCTGGCGATCAAGGCCTCACCCAGCCGTCCGACGAAGTAGCTGCTCAGTTCGAGGTCACCGGTCATCTGGAGCTTAGACAGCGCCTCCCGCAGGAGGTGGATGGCATAGCTGGCGTTGCCATCGTGCAGGTAAACATCTGCCAGGAATCCCAGAGCACGGCCCTCTCCGCCGCCTGCGTGGCCAGTATGGGCAATATCGAGCGCCTGCTCATAATGCTGCTGGGCAGATTTCCAATCCTGCTTGTGTTGGGCCAGCCGCCCCATCGCGATCAGCGTATAAGCGAGCTGGCCTTTCTGGCGAGTCTCTTGAGCCGTTGTGTAGGTCCGGCTCAGGATGGCTTCGGCTTCGACTTCACGGTCCATGTGCATCAGCACTTCGGCTTGGTTCAGGGCAGCAACGGCCATGGCAGCGCTGTCACCGATTGCGAGTGCCAGATCGACAGCGCGGCCCAGCGATTCGAGCGCCTCCGGGTAATTTTCGGCCCGTTTCTGGCGCTGGCCGGCATCGATGGCCTCGCGGAGCGCCTGGGTATCGGGACGGTTCGGGTGGCGCGGTGGGGGTTCGAGGCCGAAACGCTGCTTGAAATTATCGAGCAGTTTCATGAGGGTGTGACTGTTCCTGATGGTTGAGCAGTCGCTCTATTCTACGGCCTGAGCCGAGCTTGTACCATCCCTCCTAACAAAACCGGGGCATTCAGCTTGAATGCCCCAGTCATGGTGTTTCGTGTAACAGTGGGTGAATTCTATGGATAGAAGCCGCGGGTGAGCAGCGCATCAGCGACGCGCTTGATGGCGGTCATCTGTGCGGCAGTCCGCATATCGACGCCGTGGTCTTCGGCCATATGCACCGTGGCATCGTAGGCTTTGACCAGGATGCGCTCCAACTGGCGGAAGACTTCGTCGGTGTCCCAGAAGAAAGCCTGGAGACCCTGCACCCACTCGAAGTAAGAGACGGTGACGCCGCCGGCGTTCGCCAGAATGTCCGGGACGAGTTGAATGCCCCGGTCGTTGATAATGTCGTCGGCGCCGGTGGTGGTGGGGCCGTTCGCACCTTCGACAATCATCTTGGTGCGGAGGTGCGGGGCGTTATGTTCAGTGATCTGGCCTTCCATCGCGGCTGGGATCAATACATCGCAAGGTAGAGTGAGCAGTTCGCCGTTGCTGACGCGGTCGGCTTTAGGATAGCCGTAGGGTGTATTGTGTTCCGCCGCCCAAGCGCGCACGGCTGGAATGT
Source organism: Anaerolineae bacterium (assembly GCA_034431625.1). Taxonomy (GTDB): domain Bacteria; phylum Chloroflexota; class Anaerolineae; order Aggregatilineales; family Phototrophicaceae; genus CFX2. The sequence goes on from DAOUCY010000172.1 coordinate 8,687, forward strand.
CCAATCCGTTCGGGTTGTAGATACCGCCTTCGATATCACTGACGGCCACAACCTTGAAGCCGAGTTCATGGGCATAGGCAGCGGCGTGCAGCCCGACGTTGCCGAAGCCCTGGATGACAATGCTGATATCACTGGGGTTGGTGAGACCTTTGCGCTTGAGCGCTTCGATCATGCAGATGATGACGCCGCGGCCGGTGGCCTCATTGCGTCCCTGACTGCCGCCGATGTTGATCGGCTTGCCGGTAACGACGGCGGGAACCGAGTACCCGACCGTCATGCTGTAGGTATCCATGATCCAGGCCATTTCCTGCGGCCCGGTTCCCATATCGGGAGCAGGAATATCCGAGTGTGGACTGAGGAGGGGGATCAGTTCGGAAGCGTAGCGGCGGGTCAGTCCTTCTTTCTCTCGGGGCGATAGCGTCTTCGGATCGACGAGGACGCCGCCCTTGGCGCCGCCGTAGGGCAGGTTGACCAGCGAGCATTTCCAAGTCATCCACATCGCCAGCGCGCGCACTTCATCGAGGGTAACATTTAGGCTGTAGCGGATGCCACCTTTGGACGGTCCCATCACGGTGTTGTGATGGACGCGGTAGCCGGTGAACATTTCGATCCGGCCATCATCACGGCGGACGGGGAAATTGACCGTAAATTCACGGCGCGGCCAGCGCATGTATTCGACCACATTGTCGTCCAAATGCAGATGCTTGACCGCACGATCATATTGGGCCAGTGCGGTCTCATAGGCATTCGGCACGTGTTCAAACGCTGTCTGTCCATGCTTCATCGATACCACCATGAAAACTGTTCTCCTTGCCGGCGACGCATCCGGCCCTGTTGAGGTTTGCTAAGAAAACGAACTCTTTATCTGTTCAGTATAGCCGACACTTTGCCATACTAAGCCTAAAGGTCACCTAACATTGTGCAAAAAAACCATAAAAAAGCAACCTGTTATTAGGCATGTTATCCAGTGAGGTTCATCATAACTTGAGTTCAGGGGTGGAAAAGCAGCCGGGCAGCCCGCTTGGACTGCCCGGTTTGAGGGGAACACTGCACTGAAGTGGACGTTTGACTCAGCCGCTCACCAGCGCTGCATGGGTCTGAAGATAGTGCTGCAGGTAGCGGCCAGTATGACTCGCTTCGACTTCAGCGACTGTCTCCGGTGTCCCTACAGCGATGACCTCGCCGCCAGCGTCACCGCCCTCCGGCCCCAGGTCGATCAGCCAGTCGGCTACTTTGATGATATCCAGGTTGTGCTCGATGACCAGCACGCTGTTGCCGTTATCGACCAACTGCTGGAGTACCTCGATGAGCCGCTTGACATCGGCGGCATGCAGGCCAGTGGAGGGTTCGTCGAGGATATAGAGCGTTTGCCCGGTAGCGCGTTTGCTCAGTTCGCGGCTGAGCTTGATGCGCTGGGCCTCGCCGCCGCTCAGGGTGGTGGCGGGCTGGCCGATGCGGATGTAGCCCAGGCCAACGGCTTCCAGTGTTTCCAGCTTGGTATAGATGGTCGGAATGTTGGCGAAGAACTCCAGCCCTTCGGTCACGGTCATGTTGAGGACATCGGCGATGTTCTTGTGCTTGTACTTGACCTGGAGCGTTTCGCGGTTGTAGCGCGTCCCGTGGCAGACATCGCACATCACGTAGATGTCGGCCAGGAACTGCATCTCGATCTTAAGCTGTCCCTGACCCTCGCAGTGTTCGCAGCGTCCGCCCTTGACGTTGAAGCTGAAGCGCCCGGCAGTGTACCCGCGAATCTTGCTTTCCGGCAGTTCGGCGAAGAGGCTGCGAATGGCGTCGAACATCTTGGTATAGGTGGCCGGATTGCTGCGCGGCGTTCGCCCGATGGGTGACTGGTCAATGTTGATGATCTTGTCGATGTATTCGATGCCGTCGATGCCATCATGTGCGCCGGGGCGCTCCTTGCTGCCGTTGATGACCTGTGCCAGCCGGTTGTAGAGGATGTCTACCATCAGGCTGCTCTTGCCGCTGCCGCTCACCCCGGTGATGCAGACCAGCTTGCCGAGTGGGATTTCGACATCAATGCCCTTGAGGTTGTTCTCCCGTGCGCCGCGCACGACGAGGGATTTGCCATTCCCCAAACGGCGTTCCGGTGGCACATCGATCCGCAGTCGGCCAGAAAGATAGGCCCCGGTCAGGCTCTCTTCGACCTGCATGACTGCTTCTGGTGTTCCAGCGGCGATGACCCGCCCGCCGTATTCCCCCGCGCCTGGCCCCAGATCGATCAGCCAGTCGGCCATCCGCATCGTTTCCTCGTCGTGCTCGACGACCAGCAGCGTGTTACCCAGATCACGCATCCCCATCAGGGTGCGGATCAGCCGGGCGTTGTCGCGCTGATGCAGGCCGATGGACGGCTCGTCCAACACGTAGAGCACCCCGGTCAGACGGCTGCCGATCTGCGTCGCCAGCCGGATGCGCTGTGCTTCGCCGCCGCTGAGCGAGGCCGCTGACCGCGCCAGCGTGAGGTAGTTCAGGCCGACATCATTCAGGAAGCCGACCCGTGCCTCGATTTCTTTCAGGATTTGATGGGCGATTTCCTGCTCACGTGGGGTCAGCACCGCCTGGCGGCCATCCAGCCCGCGCAGCGAGTAGACCCATTCCAGCAGTTCGGAGACAGGCAGCAGCGACACGTCATAGATCGACCGGTCTGCCACTGTCACCGCCAGCGCTTCTGGTCGCAGCCGCTTGCCTTGGCAGGTGGGGCAGGGAATCTTCGCCATGTACTGCTCGAACAGTTCGCGCATTCCCTCCGACTGCGTTTCACGGTAGCGCCGCGACAGGTTGTTGATGACGCCCTCGAACGCAGTCGTATACTCGCGCGAGTCGCCGCGCTGGTTCGAGTAGCGGATGCGCACCTTGCGGTCACCTGTACCATACAGCACAACCCGCTGCGCTTCAGGGCTGAGGTCACGCCACGGAGAATCCAGGCTGAAGCCGTAGGCGTCGGCGATGCCGCGCATGATGCCGTACCCCCAACTGGTGCGATCTTCGAAGTTCCAACCGCTGGCATGGATCGCGCCCCGGTGCAGTGAAAGGTCCGGATTCGGCACGATCAGGTCAGGATCGAACTCCAGACGGAAGCCCAACCCCTGGCAGTCTGGGCAGGCTCCTTTGGGCGTGTTGAAGCTGAAGCTGCGCGGCTCGATCTCTGGGATGCTGCCGTGCCCGTTGACACAGGCGAGCAGTTCGCTGTAGAGCGTGTCAGTTGGCGGACTGGCACTCAGGTTGTTGATGATGACCACGCCCTCGCCGATCTCCAGCGCCGTCTCGATGGCATCGGTCAGGCGGGTCTCAGCGCTGCGAGCTTCTTCGCTCTGCGCATCCTCGTGCTTGCGGATGATGAGGCGGTCAACTACCGCTTCGATGTTGTGGATGACGTAGCGATCCAGTTCGATGGCATCGCCCAGGTCGCGCACCTCGCCATCAACGCGGGCGCGGGCGAAACCGCCCTTGCGCAGGTCGTCAAAGACTTTTTCATGCGTGCCCTTGCGCCCTTTGATGATCGGCGCCAGCACTTGGATGCGCGTGCCATCAGCCAGCTTCTTGACCTCGTCGACGATCTGCTGGGCGCTCTGGGCTTCGACCTTTGCGCCGCAGACCGGGCAGTGAGGGACACCGATGCGGGCATACAGCAGGCGCAGGTAATCGTAAATTTCTGTCACTGTGCCGACGGTCGAGCGCGGGTTATGGCTGACGCCCTTCTGGTCAATCGAGACCGCCGGGCTGAGTCCCTCGATCTGGTCAACATCGGGTTTCTCCATCTGGCCGAGGAACTGGCGGGCGTAGGCGCTCAGACTTTCGACGTAGCGGCGCTGTCCTTCAGCGAAGATCGTATCGAATGCGAGGGAAGATTTGCCGGAACCGGATAACCCGGTGATGACGACCAGCTTGTTGCGAGGAATTTCGACATCGATGTTCTTCAGGTTGTGTTCACGCGCGCCGCGCACGATGATCTTGTCCTGAGTCATGAGGGTCGCCTCTGCTTGGTATTCGCCTGTGGGGATGGTACAGACGTTCTATTATAGGAGCCGCGCCAGCCTCAATCAAGTCTGGGTTGGCGGCTGCTCATCACTCCCTCATGGTGGTTTGTTGAGTAAGTGAGGAGCCGCTCTAATCTCTGTGCAGGCATTAGGAGACATGGGGCATGACAGCGCATGCCCTGGTTGATTGATCTTCAGGCCGCCCTGTGCCTTTCGGCCTACCCCGAATCGCTGGTATCGACGGCATTGGCATCGACCGTCGGGGTGGCAATGTTCGCCAGCGCCGTGGCCGTGGCGGGCATGTCGGCGGGCTTATCAGTGATGAAGACATCGCCGAAGCCGCGCACCACCGAGACCCAGGTGCGTCCCGGTTTCATCATGATTGGCGTGTTGTTCCCGTAGATAATCTGGAGCGCTGAGCCGGGTTCCCGGTCTTTGCGCCGCCAATACCCCTGGTAGACCAGCCCATCGCGCAGCAGAAAGGCGCGTCCCTGATCCCAAAGTTCGATCTGGATCGATTTGTAATTGGCATCCGGCGGGAAGATGTCTGGGTTGTCGTTGTGCGGAACCTCGATGATGATCAAGTTGTCCGCCCAAAGCTGCTGTCCATCGCCGGCGTCCATATGGGGCAGGCCGTCGGTGTAGCGCAGCCAGTGATCCGACTCGGTATCCCACTGCCAGCGGGCATCGGTCTGGCCGTACCAGTCGATGAAGGCATCGGTGGCGGGCAGGCCGTTTGGATCAGGGAATGGACTGAAGGCAAAGCCCCGCGCCCGGTAGCCGGTGTTGACTTCGCGCCGGGTGGCTTTGGCATACAGCACAGTTGTATCCAAGAACAGGGTATGCTCGAAGGCTAACCCATCTTTCGGGAATCGACAGAAACCGGAGTCTTCGCAGTTGTCGCCCTTCAGCGGCGAGAACGTCTGGTAGACGTATTCCGAACTCAGGATCAGCCTCTGGATCGGCTCGCTCGTGCCGGAATAGGCCAGCAGCGCGTTGTACATCGGAATCAATTCCAGGTCAATCAGCCGGGCACTGCGCACTGAACCGACTTTGGTCGGTGCGTTCGAGCGGTAGATGGCCGCAAAGCGCGTCACGCCGCCTTCGGTTTCGTACTCCCAGACCACATCGGCCAGGTTCACCCCCGTTTGCGGGCGCACAACCGGCGGGTAGTTGGAAATTTTAACGATCAGGTTGCGCCGCGCCATGGCCTCTTCGTTGGGGTAGGGCAGGCCGGTCAGCGGGTTGACCCCTTCTGGGTAGCTGAACGGTCCGTTGGGGGTTGGCGTGGGGGAAGGGGTCTGCGTTGGTGTGAACGTGGCTGTGGGGGTAAAGGTCGCCGTAGGCGTGGCGGTAGGTGTCGCCGAAGGCGTGGGGCTGAGAGTCGCGGTGGCGGTGGGGCCAGCCGGTGTATTGGTGGCGAAGCTGAACACTGTTGGAACCGGGGTATTCGTCCCCGGCAGCGTCACTTGGATGAGGTTGGCATGGCTCTGGGCCACACCGGGCAGCGCAGTCGTCAGCGCCAAGACGCCCACGAGCGTGACCAGTAAACCAGCGAGTCGTCGCATCAGCAAAATTCCCCCGTGCGGGTTGTCCGGTTCGATTACAGCGCGCCAGTATACGCCCCGCCTGCCAGATTTGCCCAGGGGCTATTCAGTCCTGTGCCGTACCGTGTTATCATGGCGTAGGCCAATCGTCGGTTGCTGAATCCTGGAGTGTCGTGAATGTCTACCCGTCGCATACTGCTGTCGCTCGCCCATCCGGATGACGAGAGCTTCGGTTCTGGCGGCGTGATTGCCCGCTACGTGGCTGAGGGTGCAGAGGTCTATCTGATCTGCGCCACCAACGGCGATGTCGGCACGGTCGCGCCGGAGAAGCTCAACGGTTATAGTTCGGTTGCTGAACTGCGGTTGGCTGAACTGGACTGCGCTTCGGCTAAGTTGGGCTTCAAACTAGTGTTCAAGTTGGGTTATCGCGACAGCGGCATGATGAACTCGCCGGACAGCCAGCATCCCGACTGCCTCTGGCAGGCGCCGGTTGACGAAGTGACCCGCCGGGTCGTCGAAGTGATTCGCGAAGTGCGCCCCCATGTGGTCATCACCTTCAATAAATATGGCGGCTACGGCCATCCCGACCACATCGCTATCCAGCGGGCGACCACCCAGGCCTTTCATCTAGCTGGCGACAGCCATTACGAGACCGGCCAGCGTCCCTATCGTCCGCAGAAGCTCTACTACACCTCGATCCCGACGACTTTGCTGCGCCTGTATCTGATCATCATGCGCTTGCGTGGGATCGATCCCCGGCGCGTCGGCAAGAACAAGGACATCGATTTCGTCGCCATTCTGGAAAACACCGAACCGGTCCATACCCAGATTCACATCGCCGATTACCTGCAAGCTTGGGATGAAGCCAGCGCCTGCCATGCCAGCCAGTTAGGCGGCGGCGCGCCGCGCCTGCCGCTGGCGCTCCGCAAGCTTATCGCCAGCAGGCAGGGCTTTACACGCGTGTTCCCGCCGCCGCCCGCCAACCGCGTTGATGAAACCGACTTCTTCACCGGGGTTGAACTGGAACCGGATGGCTGGCGGGGAAATGCTGCTGAGGCTGCCTATGCACGCTGGACGCCCAAAGAGCAGTGATCCTGACCGGATCGACCGCCTGCTGGACGCGATAGAACTGGTCAAAGCCGACCGCCGTCCAGAAGCTGTCAAGATTCTGCGCCAGCTCATCCATGAGGACAATGACTTTGAAGAGGCTTGGTTGTGGATGAGTGTGGCGGTCGAATCGCTCGACCAAACCGGTGTCTGCCTGGATAACGTCCTGCGCGTCAATCCCGGCAATACCGCTGCCGCCAGCGCTCTGCATCGCATCCGCAGCCCGGAGATCGCTCACCAGAAGCGGCAGGGCAGGCTGCGCCTCTACCGCGATTTGGCCTTTGGAACGATGTGGCTGCTGGTGGTCTTCCTCTTATACGCGCTCTTATTTACCTTTATCGGGCTATGGTCGTAGCAGCGCGGCGTGCCGGATGCCGACTACAGCCTGACCTTCGGGACTCTGCACCCAACCGATGAAAGTGCGGTAGTCGCCTTCTGGCTCGTCCAGCCCAACGGCGAAGACGGTTGAGCGCAGCGGGTAGCGATTCTCGGAGACGCTTTGCTGAGTCAGCGCCACACCGTCGATTTCCAGCGCGCGCACCTGGTCGTTGAGATACCCCATCGCCACGTAGCCAATGCTGCCTAGTTCTCCAGCCACGCTGATTACCATGGCCTCGCTCGACGGAGCCAGCCGCGCCGAGCGTGTCGTCAGCCGCTCGCCCATCACCTGCTGTTCGAATTCGGCGCGGGTATCACTGCCTTCTTCGCGGCTGAACAGCACCACGTCTGTATCCGGCCCGCCCACCTCTTTCCAATTGCGGATATGCCCCAAATAGATGCGGCGCAGTTCCGAACTGGTCAGGCCCGCCACGGCCAGATTCGGGTTCACGATCACTGCGATCCCGCTCTGCGCCACCGGCCAGGCCAGCCATTTCTGGTTCTCCGGCAGGTGTGTCGTGAAGCCGTACCCGTCGCGGTTGTCAGTCAATTGGCCAAGGATGATCTGGCTTCCACCCGTGACAATATCGAAGGCGATAGCCGGATTGATGGCGCTGTAGGTCGTGGTCAGGTCGGTCAGCAGCGGGATCGTTGCATCGCTGGCGTATAGGCGCAGGGTCACCGCTCCCGTGATCGGGGTCGAGGCGGGCACGACGGGTGAGCTGCAGCTCACCAGCGTCAGGGCAGCCATGGCGAGGGCACGTTTGGCAGGCTTCAATCCATTGCTTCCTTGATCTCGGCCGAGACGCCCGCGCTGTTTGCCAGGTAGCGGCTGAGGAACGGCTCGGTATACGCACGCAAATCACCGTCCAGGATGGCCTGGCGCATCTGCTGGACATGGCGAATCAGGAAGCGAATGTTGTGGATGCTCAGAAGATAGGCCCCCAGGATTTCATCTGCCTTCGCTAGGTGGCGTAGATAGGCGCGGCTGAAATTCCGGCAGCAGTAGCAGTCGCAGGTGTCATCCAGTGGGACAGGGCTGCGTGCATGCACGACCGAGCGGATATTAATGCGCCCGCCGGGCGTGAAGGCCGCGCCATGCCGCGCCAGCCGCGTTGGAATCACGCAGTCAAAGATGTCAATTCCCCGCTCGATGGCCTCTGCCAGATCATCCGGTTCGCCGACGCCCATCAGGTAGCGCGGCCGGTCGTCCGGCAGCATCGGCACCGTGAAGTCCAGCGTGGCGTACATCTCGGTTTTGGTCTCGCCCACAGCTAGACCGCCGACTGCGTATCCAGCGAACCCAATGTTGAGCAGGTCACGCGCGGATGCAGCCCGCTGGTCTTCGAAAATGCCGCCTTGTACGATTCCGAAGAGCGCCTGTACCTGGTCGTCGGGGTGCGTTTCTCGGCAGCGCCGCGCCCATAGACTGGTGCGCTTCACCGCTCGTTCGACGATGGTGCGGTCGGTGGGCTTCGGACACTCATCGAAGCACATGATGATGTCCGCTCCCAGATTTTCCTGAATCTGCATTGAGCTTTCCGGCGTGAGGCGGTGTTTGCTGCCGTCCAAGTGGCTGCGGAAAGTGACTCCCTGGTCATCGATCCGGTTGATTTCTGCCAGACTGAAAACCTGGAAGCCGCCCGAATCCGTCAAGATCGGGCCGTTCCAACCCATGAAGCGGTGTAGCCCGCCCATCTCCCGCACCAGTTCGTCGCTGGGGCGCAGGTGCAGATGGTAGGTGTTGGCGAGGATCAGCGATGCGCCGACCTCAACCAGATCGCGCGGGGGGACGGCTTTAACCGTCGCCTGCGTCCCGACCGGTGCGAAGACTGGCGTTGGGATCGGGCCGTGCGGCGTATGCAGCAGGCCGGCGCGTGCACGCCCCAGTTTGCGGACAATCTCGAATTGAAACGACATTTATTCACTGCCCCCGTTCAACCGTGCTATTATAGCATGTGAAAACAGCCTTTCTGAATCAGCACGCCGCGCGGGGGAACACCGTGATCAAGCTCTACGATCTGCTCGAAGCCTCGAACGGCCAGCCGTTTGGTGAACTGGCCTCACATTTGTTCACCGGCTTTTGTTTCGACTCCCGCCAGGCGGCTGAATCGCAAATCTATGTCGCCCGCCGTACCGACCAGGGCGATACCCACCAGTACATGCGCGAAGCTGTTGAGCGCGGCGTGACCGGCATTCTGTGTACGCAGCCGCCGGATTTTGATACGCAGGGTATTTCCGTCGTCTTGGTGCGCGATACCGAAGCCGCTCTGATGAACTGGTCGCGCTATGTGCTTCAGAAGCTGGGTACGCAGGTCGTCTGCGTAACAGGAACCGTCGGTAAATCGCTGGCGCTGCGGGCGATCAGCGGCGTCCTCTCTACGCGCTATACTGTCCATACCAGCGATGGCGATTGGCCGGGCTATCTATCTGTGCCCGCGACTCTTGCGGGACTGACCTCCCAGCATCAGTTCGTGATCCTGGAGCTAGATATCCGCAAACCCGGACAGATGAACGAGATCGTCCAGATCATGCAGCCTGACGTGGTGGTCATCAACAGCCTGGGCGATTCCTTTGCCGACGCCTTCAATTCGCTGGATGAACTGGTTGCTGAACACCGTCTCCTGCTGGATCGCTTGTCTCCGACGAGCCTGGCCGTCTTCAACATGGAAGATGACGGCGCGCGGTCGTTGATGACAGCCACCCGCGCCCGCGTCATGACTTACGGTGTAGACAGCTTCGGCGCAGACTTCATCGCCTACAATGTCGTCCTGGGGCTGTCCAATACCGGCTTCGACCTGCGCGTCGGCACGGAACGCCACGTCGGGCGCTGGATTCCCTGGTTGGGCAAGCACCAGCTTGCCAGCGCCCTGGCAAGCCTCCCGGTTGGACTCCACTATGATATTCCGGTCGAGGAGGCGGTGAAGGTCTTCAGCGACTTTCCCTATCTCCCAGGCCGCATGAATCCGTTGACGGGTACGCATGGCAGTCTGCTCATCGACGACACCGGTTCGGCCACCCCCCAATCGATGCTGATGGCGCTGGACTGGATCAAGGCCGTCAACGACCAGCGCCCCCCGGCCCAAAGGAGCCGGATCATCTTTGTGATGGGCGACTTGGACGAATTGGGGCCGCGCAGCTCACAGGCTCATCGCCAGATTGGCCAGCGTGCTGCTGAAGTCGCCGATGTCATCATTACGGATGGCGCAGATGCAGCGCTGGCCGCGCGAGCTGCGCTTGACCGGGGTAAGGATCCGCGCGAAGTCGTCACCACCTACAGCATCCAGGATGTCATCACCACGCTTCAGCATCGCTTCCCGCTCTCGCGCAAGGATATTGTCCTCTTTAGCGGCAGTCCTGCTTCGCGCATGGAATTGGCCGTTGCCGCCGCGCTCCAAGATCAGCAGGACCTCGCCCAGTTAGCTCGTCAGAGCACCGCTTCCGATATGGCAGTGCTGGCGCGTCCAGCTCGTCTGAACTGGGTTGAGCTTGATCTGGACGCGCTGGCGACGAACGTGCGCGGCATCAAGAACCTGATCGGCGAGCAGGTGGCGCTGATGGCCGTCGTCAAAGCCGATGCCTATGGTCACGGCGCTATCTCGGTTGCTCGCACCGCTCTGCTCAACGGAGCAGAATATCTGGCCGTTAGCAGCTTCAACGAAGCGCTTGAGCTGCGCGAAGCAGGTATTGATGCGCCTATCCTTCTGTTGAACTACACGCCGGTCAGCGCTGTTCGGCAGGCCATCCGCCAGCACCTCACCCTCACGCTGTACGATCTTGATCTGGCTCGCGCCTACGAACGCGCCGCTCGTGAACTGGGCGAAACCCTGACCGTCCACGTCAAGATTGATACCGGTATGGGGCGCCTGGGGTTGATGCCTAAGGACTCGATGCCCTTCTTCCGGCACTTGCTCAACATGAAAGCGCTGGATGTTGAGGGTATCTATACCCATTTTGCCGATGCGGGTGAAGACCCGGATTTCACGGCCCTTCAGGTGCGCACCTTCAAAGAAGTCCTCAAACCGCTGCGGGCCTCCGGCTTCAACTTTGCTTATATCCATGCCGCCAATTCTGCCGGGACTCTGGCGTCGAAAGAGAATCACTTCAATATGGTGCGCGTCGGGCTGGCGATGTACGGCCTCTCGCCGTCCGAGCAGGTGCGGGTTCCCCCAGAGTTCAAACCTGTCCTCTCCTGGAAGACGGTCATCGGCCAGGTGAAAACCCTCCCGGCCGGCCATTCAGTCGGCTATGGCCGCACCTACTACACCAGCCATGAGGAGCGCATCGCCGTTATTCCCGTCGGCTACGCCGATGGCTTCCGACGTGCCCCGGTCAATTGGGGATCCGTGCTGGTGCATGGGCAGCGCGCCCCTTTGGTCGGCCGGGTGAGCATGGAGAAGGCCGCTGTCAACGTGACTGATATTCCCAATGTCAGCATTGGCGATGAGGTTGTGCTGCTGGGACGCCAGGGTGACCAAGTCATTACAGCGGATGAAATCGCTGCCCGTATGGAGACGATCAGCTACGAAATCCTGACGACTATCCTGCCCCGTGCCCAGCGCCGCTGAGGACTACGACTCGGCCAACCGGCCGCGGATGTCATCCGCGATGACCTGCGCCTCAGTCCCGTAGTAGTATTCCGCGACCATCTGTCCCGCCGTGTCCAGTAGGAAGGCATTCGGCGTATGTGCGATGGTGTATTTCCCTGGAGCGCCGTCCTGCTGCGGAAGCTGGACGAACTCTAAACCGTAATCCGATTTGATCTGTTCGAAGACATCGTAATCCCCGACCAGTCCAACGATGGCCGGATCAAACCGTGCCAGGAAGTCAGCGATGACTGGAGCTGTATCCCGCTGCGGATCAACGCTGATGAACAGGTAGTGAATCTGGTCAGCGAGGATTTGCTTCAGCCGTGTGTATTCCACCAGCGTCAGCGGGCAGACATCCGGACAGTTCGTAAAGCCGAAGAAGAGAATCGTCGGCTTGCCCTGGAAGCTGCTCAGCGCGGTTGGTTCTCCTGCTTGATTCAGCAGCGTGAAATCCCGCACCGGCCGCGGTGGGTCAATGGGTTGTACCCCATTGAAGGGCTGCCCCTCGATGATCGCAGCGCTGTCGGAATTGTTCGGGGCAGCGCTGGGCCGGTTCGTCAAGATGAAGACGATCACCCAGATTCCGGCGATGGTCATCAGCAGCGCGCCGAGCAGCATCAGACGGTTCTGGCGGATAGAATCAGAGGATGGGGGTATTTCGGTCATGGCATTTCGCTCTTTCTGAGCAGTCATAGTCCGGAATCCAGCTCATGGCCTACTTTATGAATCGTAAAGGTAATGTTATACTGCCTAAGTCTGTTTGTGAAGCACGGAGCAAAGGGCCATGAGAAACTTCGAACTCCTCGATTCCTACTCCATCGACTCAGCAACGGGGGTTCTGACCTTCACTGCTGTCCAGCAGTCGATTGCGCATCCGATTGTCGCCCTGCGGCGTGAAGGCGGCTACATCGCCCTGTCTGCCAGCTATGGCCCCTTCGAGATCGCGCTTCGTCCTCGGTTTCAAGAGCTGTCCCGCGTGCTGGCCCGTTTACAGCCCGTCGAAGGCCTACAGACCACCCGGCAGGTGGGAACCGGGCAGGCTTTCCTCGCCCTCGGCCTCAAGCCGGATGGCGTGCTGCTGATCCGCCCGACCATTGTTGCCGATGCGACTGGGCACATGGGCTTCAACCTCGCCTTGAGCGCCGAAGCGCGCAGAACCTTGTATGACTGGCTCCCGGTCGAGTCTGTGACTGCGACCGGAGAAAATCAGGTCACCGGCGGCTGATCGATCCGTCCCGCATGATTTTGCCCGATTGCGCGGCCTGACGAAAATCGATACAATCGTCATCAGCGATCAGCAGAGAGAGTTCCCTCCATAGGGACGCCGAAGGGGCAAGTTGACCGGTGATGCTGGCCGGTTTGCGAAACTCTCAGGTTCAAGGATCTGCCGGTTCGTAACTCTGGAAGGGGACTGACAGAGCGCACAGCAAATGCGGTGCGCTCTTTTTGTTTCATCGTATACCCATACCGAGGAGATGGAAGCACATGGCAAACCTGAATATACCCGCCGACCTGAAGTACACCCAGAACGATGAATGGCTGCGGATCGAGGGCGATACAGCAACCATTGGCCTCAGCGATTATGCCCAGGATCAGCTCAATGACATCGTCTACGTCGAGCTGCCCGATGTTGGCGCCAGCTTCGATCAAGGCCAAGCTTTTGGTGTGGTCGAGTCGGTCAAGGCCGCCTCGGACATCTTCATGCCTGTCGGTGGAACAGTCATCGAGGTCAACAGCGCCCTTGAAGATGAACCCGAAATCATCAATTCCGATCCCTATGGCAAGGGCTGGCTCATCAAAATTCGGCTCCAAGATGCGGGCCAGGCAGGTGCGTTGATGGACTCTGCCGCCTACGAGAAATACTGCGAGAGCCGCTGAGGATTTCCCAACATGACTTACATTCCGCATACCGACCTGGAGCGGCAGCAGATGCTTGCCGCCATAGGTGTCACCACCATCGAAGATATTTTTGAAGATGTTCCCTCGTCGCACCGCTTCCCGGCGCTTAATCTGCCGAAGCCGGTCAGCGAAATGGAAGCCGTCGCAGAGCTTTCCGCCTTGGCCGAAGCCAATGAGCACGCTGGTGATTTCGCCCTCTTCCGCGGAGCCGGTGCTTACCACCATTTCATCCCCTCGGTCGTCAGCCACATGATCTCCCGCGGTGAATTCCTGACCGCCTATACCCCCTACCAGCCGGAAGTCAGCCAGGGCACGCTCCAGGCCATCTTCGAATACCAGAGCATGATGTGTGCCTTGACCGGCATGGATGCCGCCAACGCCAGCCACTACGACGGCGCGACCAGCCTGGCTGAGGCCGTTACCGTCGCGCTGGAAGTGGGCCGCCGCAAGCGCACCAAGATCATTCTCAGCCATGCCATCCACCCTCACTACCGCGCTGTTGTTCGCACCTACCATCAGGGCAATAACCTCAAGATCGTCGGCGATGCTGGCCGCGCCGATATTCCCGACCTCATCGAGATGCTCGATGACAACACGGCCATGGTCGCTGTCGCCTATCCCAACTTCTTCGGCCAAATTGATGATTTCACCAAGCTGGCCGAAAAAGTTCACGAGGCTGGGGCGCTCCTCGTCATGGTCGTTAACCCCATTGCCCTCGGCTTGTTCAAATCGCCGGGTGAACTCGGTGCCGACATTGTCGTTGGGGAAGGGCAGCCGCTTGGCATCCCGCTCAGCTTTGGCGGCCCCTACCTCGGTTTCTTCGCCGTCCGAATGGAATACGTCCGGCGCATTGCTGGCCGCATCGTCGGCGAAACCGTCGATCACGATGGCCGCCGCGCCTTCGTCATGACCCTGCGCCCACGCGAACAGGACATCCGTCGTGAGAAAGCCTCCAGCAACATCTGCACCAACCAGGGCTTGATGTCCCTCGCCGCTGCCATCTACCTCTCTCTGATGGGCAAGAGCGGGCTGCGCAAGGTCGCCGAACTCTGCTATCACAAGGCGCACTATGCCGCCAATCGCATCGGTGCCCTCAAAGGCTTTGTCGTCGATACCAGCAAACCGTTCTTCCACGAGTTCGTCGTCAAGTGTCCGCGTCCCGTCAGTGAACTCAACCAGCGTTTGATCGAGAAAGGTATCATCGGCGGTTATGACCTCGGCCAGGACTATCCGCACCTCAAAGACCATATGCTGATCTGTGTCACCGAGATGAATACCCGTGAAGAAATCGATGCCCTGGTAGATGGGTTGAAGGAAGCTGCATCATGAGTGAACCCCTGATCTACGAGAAAAGTTCCCCTGGACGTACAGGGGCGACCCTGCCGGAATGCGATGTGCCGCAGGCCGAACTCCCTGCCGACCTGCTCCGCAAAGACCTCGACCTGCCCGAAGTCAGCGAACTCCAGGTCGTGCGCCACTATACTCGCCTCAGCCAGCTCAACTACGGCATCGATAAAGGCTTCTACCCGCTCGGCTCCTGCACCATGAAGTACAACCCCCGTGTCAATGAAGACATGGCGCGGCTGCCGGGGCTGGCGCAGCTTCACCCCCTCAGCGATGGTGACAGCAGCCAGGGCGCGCTGGCCTTGATGTTCAATCTCCAGAACTGGCTGGCGGAAATCAGCGGCTTCAAGGGCGTCAGTTTAACCCCGGCCGCCGGGGCGCAGGGCGAACTGGCTGGCATCCTCATGATCCGCAAGTATCACGTGGATCGCGGTGATACCAAGCGTACTCGCATCTTGATTCCCAACAGCGCCCATGGAACCAACCCTGCTACTGTGACCATGGCTGGCTATGAAGCCGTCGAACTGCCCTCCAATGAGCGCGGCGATGTCGATCTCGATGCGCTCCGTGCCGCTTGTGATGACACCGTGGCCGGGATGATGATTACCTTCCCGAACACGTTGGGGCTGTACGAATCCCACATCCTGGAAGTCATCAATGCTGTCCATGACTGCGGCGGTCTGATGTATATGGACGGCGCTAACATGAACGCCCTGCTCGGCGTGGTCAAGCCCGGCGAACTCGGTTTTGACGTAATGCACTACAATCTGCACAAGACTTTCTCCACTCCCCACGGCGGCGGCGGCCCCGGCAGCGGCCCCGTTGGCGTTGGCGAGAAACTCCTACCCTACCTTCCCGGTCCCATCGTCCAAATTGTCGAGCCGGCCAAAGCCGATGATGATGCTCCGCTCTACGGCTTGGTCATGCCGGAAAAGTCCATCGGGCGGCTCAAAGCCTTCCACGGCAACTTTGGGATGCATGTCCGCGCTTATACCTACATCCGCATCAACGGTGACCAGGGCATCAAGGACATCACCCGCCACGCCGTCCTCAACGCCAATTATGTCCGTGTCAAACTGCGGGATACCTACAAAGTTCCCTATGACCGCTACAACGGCCATGAATTCGTCCTGGAAGGGCACTTCCCGGATGTCGAAGGCATCCACGCCCTGGACATCTCCAAGCGCCTCATCGACTACGGCATTCACCCGCCAACCAACTATTTCCCGTTGATCGTCCACGAAGCCCTGATGATCGAACCGACCGAGACCGAAGACAAGGCCATGCTCGACGCTTTTATCGATGCCATGAAGAAGATCGCTGCTGAAGCCCATGAGACTCCCGATCTGCTTCGTGGTGCTCCGCATACTGCGCCTGTCTCGCGCCTTGATGAAGTCCGCGCAGCTAAGCAGTTGGTGCTTTGCTGCCGTCCCATCCCCGAGTGGGCTGCTGCCACCCAACCCGGACGCAAAGCTGAGAAGGGGACATAGCCAGCCTGCGATCTACCACCAATCTTTTCTCAATGTCCGCTGAACTCGGCGGAGGAAGCATCATAAAGAGTATCTACGCCCGGCCTAACCCGCCGGGCGTGGCTTTGATCTGTGCCGTCATTTCACAGTAGAATAGGGCGCAGCACGTCCCTCATGTATGGATCAGAACCGATGCCCTCCGCTCGACTGGTGTTTCCCAAGAACCGCCGCCGCCGCACCCGCTGGTGGCGTGCCGTTCGCGCTGTGTGGCGGGATACCTTGGCGCTCTGGTCGGAATTCCGCTGGCCTATTCTCGCTTTCTTGGTCGTGGTCTTCGGCGGCGGTTGGATCTATGGCGAACTTATGGTGCTGGCCGGTTATCCTCGCCTCCCCTTCTTTGATCTCCCTTATCTGGTTTTGCGGATGATGATCCTGGAGCCGCCCTCGTCTGATCCGCCCCAAGAGTTTTACCTGATTCTGTTCTGGTACATCATGCCCTTCCTGGCGATCTTCATCGCCGGGCGTGGCGTGGCTGATTTCGTCCGTCTCTTCTTCGACCGGACAGAACGGCGCAATGCCTGGGAGGAAGCTGTGGCCTCAACCTACCGCAACCACGTCATCATTTTGGGGATCGGGCACGTTGGCCTGCGCGTGGCGCGGACGCTCTGTGCCATGGGTTTTGATGTCGTTGCCATCGATCAGAAGACTAAACCCGAAATTGATGATGAGATGGCTTCTCTGGGTGTGCCCGTCATCCACGCCGATGGCCGCTTGTCTCAAACGTTGGAAACAGCCGGTCTGCGCTACGCCCAGGCTTTCATCGCCTGCACCGCCAGTGATCAGGTTAATTTGGAAGCCATCATGCGTGCCCGCGAGATGAACCCCGATGTGCGTATCGTCGCCCGCATGTGGGATGAGCAGTATGCCCGCCAGCTTAAACAGTTCCTGGGCGTCAGCGCCGTCCACAGCGCCTCTGATCTGGCGGCTCCGGCTTTCGCCGGCGCGGCCGTCGGCATCGAACTCACCCAAACCCTCCATATCAACGGCGTGGATTACAGCATGATCCGCCTGCGCGTCGAGTCGGGATCATTTCTGGATGGCGGCTCTGTCGGCAGCCTTCAGACCGATTACGACATGGATATCGTCCTGCACGGGCGTGATGGCAGCGTCGAAGTCCAGCCGCATAATGAGGTGGTGGTCCGGGGCGGCGATACCCTGGTCATCTTCGCCCGCCATGACCGCGTGATCGATATCGTCGAGCGCAACCGCCGCGCCAACATGTAGCTCGTCCTGTATTGTCAATTTCTGCTTGCCTTTTGCTCCTGCCAGCTTCTGGTTTGACCGAATGAGTCTGCAAGCATGCATAAGACACCAAATGTTTTTCCAAAAAGTCACCCTAAACTGCTCATTTTGTGCTATCGTAGACATACGGGCCAGTAGGGGCGGACTTCTGCGACCAAAGGTAGTCCCTTCAGGGACCCGTCCGCCCCCGCGCATCTTGACAACCGAATTTCTTGCAGCTTTTTCAACTTTTGTACCATGCCGCTGGGGACGTTTGCCGGGGTCGTCAGAGGAAGGCGGACGATATAATTCTCATATCCGCATTCTCATTCTTATCATTCTTATCATGTCGCATCCATCCCTGTATTTCTATAAACGGTCAACGGTAGCAGCCTTCTGTCATATCCAACCCTGCCGGCACTGACGCCAATGCCGCCATTTGCGCCAGATCACTATCTTATTTGTATGGCTATAAGTTGTTAGCTAATAACGGATAGCTGCCAATAAAAAACGGGACCCTGCGGCCCCGTTCTTGTGGTTGCCCAGACTGCGATCAGGCTTTTGGCTTCTTGGGGAACCGGCTCAGGATCGTGGCCGGTTCGGGTGTGGGCACGCGGTCGCCTATGCTCAGCTCGCTCAGCGCCTTACCTGCTTTCGTCCGCGCTGAACCCGCGTAGACCGCGACGGCTGTGCCCTCAGCTCCCGCTGCATCCTGCACGTAAGCTTGCCCGGTCTGGTTCCCTTCGCTGTCGATCGCGCAGCTC
This sequence comes from Anaerolineae bacterium, assembly GCA_034431625.1. GTDB lineage: Bacteria > Chloroflexota > Anaerolineae > Aggregatilineales > Phototrophicaceae > CFX2. The sequence continues at coordinate 27,063 of DAOUCY010000172.1, forward strand.
GTCACGATCCCGACCACCCGGCCTTTCTTGTCCACCACCGGGTCACCCTGGTGCGCGGGCCGCGCTCCCTTGTTGTCCAGCCGGAACCGCACGATCTCCGCCTCCCGCTGCTGCTCATGAGCCAGGAAAGCCCGCTTGCCCACGAAGTACGGCTTCCACAGCTTCACGTAGCTCCCGAAGCCTGCATCCGCCGGGTTTAACCCCAATGGTCCAGCCAGTTCATGTCCGTAGAGCGGCAGCCCGGCCTCCGTCCGCAGACTGTCCCGCGCAGCCAGCCCGCAGGGAACCGCGCCCCGTTCAATCAGCGCCCGGAAAAGCGCTGGAGCCTGGTCAGGATGCACGAACAGCTCGTAGGCTGTCCGTTCCCCTGTGTATCCCGTCCGCGACACGATCAGGTCGAATCCGCCCAGCACCGCCCGCGTGACTCCTGCCCAGGGCAGCTTACGGACGCGGGCTTTGTCGGCCTCGCTCCCCCCTAGCGCCAGCAGAATCTCGCTGCTCTTGGGCCCTTGGAGCGCTACGTCCACCCGCCGCTCGGCCCCAGCCGCTGGATCGCGCAGGTCGCGGATCACGCACTGGTTAGCCCCAGCAGGAGGTGCGGCCGCATCCCCAAAGCTGATCTCTCCCCGTTGGGCTGTCAGCAGGAAGGCCAGGTCTTTGTCGTTGTTGGAGGCGTTCACCACCACCAGGAATTGTTCCGCGCCTGTCCGGTAGATCATCAGATCGTCCAGCGGAATGCCCGTGTGGTCGAGCAGGTAAGTATAGTGGGATTCGCCAACCGCCAGTTTTTCCACCTCGTTGGTGGTCACAGTGTCCAGGAAAGCTGCTGCACCGGAGCCGCTGACTTCCAGCACCCCCATGTGCGTTACGTCGAAGACCCCGGCCTTCGTCCGTACCGCTTGGTGTTCTTCGGTCACAGACGAGTACCACACTGGCATGTCGTAGCCTGCGAACTCGACCATCTTCGCGCCTAATTCGCGGTGTAGGCTGTTGAGCGGGGTCGTCAGCAGGCCGTCGCGCTGCGGCTCTACCCACTCAAAGGTCGGACGAGCTTCTGCCTTTGGCCCCGCATACTCCGGCCCATGGATGCCGATCCAGTAGGATTTGGCGCAGTATCCCGCTTGGGCGTCCTTGAGGTTGGCCCGGATGTGCCCAGGGTCTGTCTGGCCGATCACCTGCACATCCACCGGTCCCGGCAGCTTCGCGTAGGGATCGGTCGGGTCAAACAGCACGAAACCGTCTGAGAGCGACCGCAGCCAGGTTGCTGCACGGGATGCATTCTGTTCGACATGCAGCAGATAGCCCTGAGCATCTTTCTCCAGCACGCCGCGTGTGAGGACAGCTCCGTTCGCTTCCAGCATCCAGGTTGCCTGCTGTTCTCCCGGCTTGAGCGCCAGCACATCGCTGGTCAGCGCTGCGTTTAGGAAGCTGGTTGCGAACTCACCGCGGATTGCCAGCGTCTTCCAGCCCGACTCAGACTTTCCATCTAGGTAGTAGAAATGTGGATAGTCATCCGCCTTGGCGTTGGTATCAATGCCCACGCTGGCTGCGAGATCACGCACTGCCAGCTTGGTTTGCTGGAGCACATCGAAGTCGATCTTTGCCCGGGGTTCCGGGCCTTTCTTCCCACCATAGCTGAACGGGATGCAGGCTTTGAGGAGGTTGGCGATAAGTTCAGCCAGCCGGTCGATTTCGGCATTGCCGAAGCCGCGCTGGGTGACCCACGGTGTGCCGATCCGAACGCCTGAGGCACGGAACGCACTCGGATCACCAGGAATCGTATTCCGGTTGAGGACAATTCCGGCCAGGTCAAGAATGCGCGCGGCCATATCACCGCTCAGCGTCGTGCCGTCCGATCCCACAATCGTCTTGCAGTCCACCAGCAGCATGTGGGTGTTGGTTCCCCCGTAAGCGATCCGCAGTCCATGTTCAGCCAGCTTCTCGGCCAACCGGCTGGCATTGCAGACAGTCTGGCGCTGAAGTTCCTTGAACTGCTCGGTTGCAGCCAGCCGCATTGCCACGGCAACCCCCGCAATCGTGTTGATGTGCGGGCCGCCTTGTTCGCCAGGGAATACCGCCCGGTCGATCTTGGTTGCAAGCTGCGACTTGTGAGTGACAATCACCGCGCTGCGTGGTCCACCCAGCGTCTTGTGAGTCGTGAAGCTGACCACATCTGCGATCCCAACTGGACTGGGATACACTCCGGCAATGACTAGTCCCGCGACGTGGGATACATCGGCCATCAGGTATGCCCCAACCTCATCAGCAATCGACCGGAACTGTTCCCAATCTGGAGCATACGGGTAGCTGGTATACCCTGCGATGATCATTCGTGGGCGGTGTTCCTTCGCCAATATCCTGATCTGGTCATAGTCCAGCTTTTCAGTCACCGGATCGACGCCATAGCTGACGATCTTGTAGTTCTTGCCGCTTCGGTTTACCGGGCTGCCATGCGTCAAATGTCCTCCATGCAGCAGGTCCAGCCCCATGACTGTATCGCCCACATTCAGCAGCGCGCTGTAGATCGCGTTATTGGCTGGCGCGCCGGAAAGCGGCTGCACATTCACGAATAGTTGGCTCGGACCATACTGGTTTGTTGCCAAAAGTTCAGCCGTCCGGCGTCTCGCCAGCGCTTCAACGATGTCAGCATACTCTGTTCCTTTATAGTAGCGTTTGTCTGCAAAGCGCCGGTATTCGGGCAGCCGCGCGTTATAGTCCAGGACTTCGGCCTGGCTCATCGTTCGCGTTTCATCCAGTGGGTACCCTTCGGCATAGATGTTATGAAAGGCTGAACTCAGCGCTTCCCGCACCGCCTGCGGAATCGTACTCTCCGAGGGAATCAGGATCAGGTAGCGAGCCTGGCGAGCAGTCTCGTGACGGATCAACTCCGCCACTTCGGGATCGAGTTCGGCCATCTCACCGCGAAACAAGAAGTCTTTTGGGGGCATGTCAAGAACCTTCACGACTTTGGGTCGTCTATGTCAGGAGCGGATTAGTCATTTGCCCGATTTTATCATGGGGCTGGAAGCGCGGCTATGTGCCAATGGTTGTTACAGTCAGGTTGGAAAGGTTAGCGCCGTATTTGAAGGAATTGGGGTTGTGTTACGAACACGCACCAGAGAGCACAGTACTTCATTCCTAAACCACCTTTTCTCTGGGACTATTAGCCTATCTCCCCTGATTGTTTTCCGAAAAACGTAAAGGTATTGTACCTCATAGTATCGATCTCAGTGGTCGTAGACGCTGAGAGTTGATGAATCCGCACATCGGACTAAGACGGGGAGAATACGATGAAACCAACAGGATTACTGCGAACCATGGTGCAAAATCGTTATCACTTCATCATTATCATTATGGGTGCCGTATTGGCGCTTCTGGTACTGCTTGGAGCGACTGCTGCGAGTGCCCAGAATACCGGTAGTCTAGCTGGGCGTGAATGTCCGGATTGGGTTCACAATCTTTGGGTGACAATGGGGCCGGATGGAAAAACTTATCCGACTTGGCATCCTCCTGTTGATCCAACTTATGGCTGCTACTTCACACATGAGCACGGCGCTGATCCTCGGCAGTTTGTTGGGTTTCCCAGCACGGGTATGCCCGCTTTTGGCTACACCGGCAATATGGCAGCAGTCGTCGATCCTGGTGCAGCTCAAGACCCTCATCATGGCACTGTGATCCAAAATACGGCCGAGCCGCACGAAGGTTTTAAGGTTTTTGTGACCAATAACGACCTGAATGGTCGCACATGGATGGTGGTATTCCACCAAGGAAGCCGCGGTCCTCGCCGTGCTCTTGTTCAGTTCCATGCGCTAGATATCTACATGTATACCCAGAATGGTCAGAAGCTTGTGGAAGTTCGCCGAATGGCTGACTTTGGGTATGGCAGCCCGAATTGCGCTGCACCCGGTGATCCCACACCTGGATTTGAGCTATTTTTCCCAGGTTCTGGTTCGGGATATAGTTTTGACCGTCATCAATATCAGCGCCGATTCATTCCAACGACGGATTGTGCCACGACAACACCTTATGAAACCTGGTCTTTCATCTATGACATAGCTGGTGTCTTCAAGGCGCGAGGTCTCTTCGACATAGATAATGCGAGCACTGTCTTCAATGTCAGTAACCCAACTGAAGTGCGCTACATGTGTGAATTTCGCAATCCTGATGAGGATTGTGCCTCGTTCTGGAACACTCGCTGGTCGGGCAATAAGCGTGGCTTGATTGGTTTTGTCCAGGAAGTCAACAATTCCAGCGGTCCAAGCGAATTCTATACAGATCCCTACGGACGTCTAGTCAGTCCCGGAACGCCCGGAGCAATCAAGCAGTTCGTTTCCAATACATCTTGGATAACCCAGCCCTGCTACTGCAACAACGATACCTTTAAGGCCTACTCGGACTGGACCTATCACGCCAATCCAGATGCAAATGATCCAGCTTTCATGAATGACGGTTTTCCAGTTGGCGCCTGGGCCTTAACCTACAAGTTCCAAGCGCCTAGCGGCCCCATTCCCCAGCCGCCGCCACCGGTAACGCCTGCGCCATCGCAGACGCCTGATCCGACACCCGATCCATCGCCGACACCGGAACCCGCTGGTCCCACGTTGATCGTCGAAGTTGATCCGGCCAGTGCTAGTGCAGGGCAGATGGTGAATATCCACCTCAAGCTGGTGAACGTCCAGAATGTTTACGGTCTGCAAACACAGTGTATGGTAGATCCGGCTGTCTTGACGGGGGCGCAGCGCCAAGATGGGCTGATTTTCAACCAAAGCAACAGTTTCTTCGTGGACAAAGGTTTCCAGCCAGATGGTAAGTGGACAACTGGTGCGAGCCTACTTCAGCCGAGTACGCCGTTTAGTGGAAGCGGTATTGCCTATGGGCTGTACTACACTGTGGCTGGCGCAGGCAGCAGCAGCGTGACCTGTACAGCGCTCGCAGTCGATAAGGACGGTAAAGAGCTGCCGCTGACGGTGATGAATGGCAGCTTTAATGGTGCCGTTGTCACGACTCCGCCGCCTACTGAACCGCCTACAGCTACCCCAGAACCGACAGAACTACCTACACTGACTCCGCCACCGACACTCACGACGATAACGGGGAAGATGGCTTACCAAAACGGCCCCGACAATGCCAACATCACTGTGCAGCTTATAACGAATAGTACGGTGCTAGCGACAATCACAACGGGCGCAGATGGCATGTATACCTTCACTGATGTCGCTCCAAGTGTGTACGGGATCACCGCGATTGGGATGCATCACCTGCGGATCGGCAAGATGGTCACTGTAACCGAAAGTGGCCAGGTAATCGATCTTGGCACGCTGATCCTGCCTGGTGGAGATACAGATAACAATGGGATCATCGATCTGGTTGATGCCGCACTGGTGGGTGCGAACTTCGATCTTCCGGTCAATCCGGCCCCGGCTAATGCCGATATTAATATGGATGGACTGATCAACATCCGCGATCTAGCGATTATCGGCGGTAACTTTAACTTGGCTGCGCCGGTGATCCTGCAGTAGATAGTCACTGAGGACTTTGGAGAGGTAGCCATCCTACCTCTCCTTTGAGAGGTAGCCATCCTACCTCTCCTTTGAGGAGACACAACGCGCTTTCATCATTGTAGAGAGATAGGACACACAATGAACCGTAAATCAACCTGGACAGCATTGGTTAACCTGATCTTGATATGGTCGATTGGATTGAGCGTAATCGGTGCCCAGGATAACACCAGTGCTCCTTTGTTGAGCATCTCGGCTGATGCTGAGCAGGTGTCTGCTGGGCAATCTGTAAACTTAACCGTCCGTGTCAGCGGTGCGATAAATGTCTACGGGACCAGCTTCAAGATCGCCTACGATCCAAGTGCCTTTGAAGTAGTCGCGACCGACAGCAAGGCAGTCATGCCGGGTGCGTTCTTTGCGGACGAACCGGGCTTTGCGCTGCGGAATGCTGCGGATACGAGCCAGGGCATCATCGAATATGCGCTGACGTTAATGCAGCCAGCCAAACCGGTAACGGGTGATGGGGTGTTGGGAACCGTAACCCTTCGTGCCTTGAAGGATGCACCTGTAGCAATCAGTGTGACGCAGGCTAGTTTTGTCTCACCGGAATTTACTGAAGTGGGGGGCCAGTTAGTTGCCCAGAAGGTAAATCAGATTGCTGCACAGATTGAAAACTCGACGCTGACGGTTGCATCGGCATCAGCTAGTGCATCAGTGGGGCAGGTCTCGGCTCCGGTTAGCTCAGCGGATCCGAATCAAGCCGCTATGTTCAACAATCCGGCTTTGCAGTCTCCAGCCCAGGCTGACCACGGACACGCCGCAGCTACCACCACAGACACAACCTTTACCCTACGTAATGATGGTCTGATGATGGCCTCGGCAGTTGTCTTCTTCTTTGTCGGCATCATTCTGCTAACGGTCAGTGTGGGAATGTACTCACGGATGCGAACTCGCCTGGCGCTGCCGAGCGATTATACCCTCGCCAATGAGTACCAATAGGAGTTTCGCACGTGAAGCGACGAATTCCTAGCTATTGGGTCACTGGGCTATGCGGACTGCTGTTCATGTCCGCAGGCCTCATGACTTTCCTAGCCGCAGCAGATGAGGGTATTCCACTGCCCCTGGAGACATTGGCTCCGGTTGAAACGGTCGATCCACCTGCTGAACAGATTGCCATTGATCAATCTATAGTGGTCGAGCCGCTGCCAGTCGATCCGGTAGATGTTCCTGTAGTGGAATCACCCCCTGTCGAACCTCAACCAGTAGACTCCATGCCGGTTGAACCCGTTCCAGTTGTGGTCTTGCCGACCGAACAGCCCATAGTGGAACAGCCGCCTGGCAATCAGCCTTCAGGATTAGAACCAGCGCCGGTCGATCCAGCAGATGCGCCTGTCGTAGAATTGCCCTCCGTTGAACCGCAGTCTGTGGTCGAACAGCCTATCGTCCAAGCGACGGTTGAGTCTGTGATTGTGCCTGAGCCACCCCAGGCTGCCGTGGATGTTCCGGCTGTATCGACGGCACCAACCGGGGTATCCGGTCAGATTTTGCTGCCACTGCGGAGTGACTCTAGCGGTATTGTAGTCATCCTGACCTCTCCAAACGGTTCAAGATTTCAGGCGGTCACAAACAGTATTGGGATGTTTGCCTTTGCAGGGCTTCAACCAGGGAACTACCGGCTTGATGCAGGAGCTGTTGGTTTCCTGTCGGTTCAGATTGCATTGTCCCTGACAGGTGGGCAGGTGGTTAACCTCGCGCCTGTGACACTTACGGGAGGCGATACCAATTTGGACAATGTCATTGACCTGAGTGACGCCGCATTGATTGCAGCCAACTTCAATGTGCCGGCGCCGGTTGCAGAAGCGGATGTCAATCGAGATGGATTGGTTGACATCCGTGATTTGACGGCGATAGGTGCAGATTTCGGGCGTTCGGGGCCGCTGTCCTGGCAGTAGATTGATCTGCCACAGCCTAATTGCAGGCATTGAAGACTTCTGGTTCATGTGTGGGGGGAGCTGTTTTGACAGTTCCCCCTTTTTGTTTCAGCCCATGCACTTTGACAACAGCTTAACCGCGCCTTAAAATCGGCAGAACTAACGCAGAGAAATTTGCGGGGAATCTTTCCCCGCTGATGCCGAATCCGCAAACTAAGGAGATCCATTTCATGAAAGAGTATCAAACCGACCAGTTGAGGAATGTGGCTCTGGTGGGCCATCAGGGCGCCGGTAAGACCACACTGGTAGAAGCCCTGCTCTTTAATACCGGCGCCATTAACCGTATGGGCAGGGTAGAGGAGAAAAACACGGTTTCGGATTGGGATGATGACGAAAAAGAGCGTGGTCTCTCACTGTCTACGTCCCTAATCCCGCTCGAATTTGAAGGTGTCAAGATCAACGTCCTGGATACACCTGGGATGACCGATTTCCAGGGCGAAACGAAGAATGCCATTCGTGTGGCTGACTCGGTCGTGGTCGTGGTAGATGCTGTCTCGGGAGTTGAGGTTGGCACAGAATTGGTTTGGCAGTACGCCGAGGTCTACCAGCAGCCGATCATCGTGACGATCAACAAGCTAGATCGGGAGAATGCAGACTTTGAACGTACGCTGGAAAGTCTCCGAACCAGTTTTCCGGGATACAAGTTCATTCCAGTCATGCTCCCGATTGGTTCTGAGGCTAACTTCAGCGGGGTCATCAACTTGCTGACGATGAAGGCCTATATGGGGCCAGGGAGGGATCGTTCTGACCTTCCTGAGGATTTAAAAGATGAAGCTGAGGCAGCTCGTACCGTGCTAATCGAAGCGGCTGCTGAGGCAGATGACGCCCTGATCGAGAAATATTTCTCCGAAGGGACACTCACCAATGAGGAAATCCGCGACGGGATGCGCAAGGCGGCCCGTGACGCTTATCTGAAGACTGTTCCGGTGTTTGTCACATCTGGGGCAAAGAATATTGGCACAGTGCCACTGATGGAAGCGCTGATGGTCTATGTCTCACCACCTTCACAGCGCCGTGTTCAGTTTCAGAAACCGGATGGCGAACGAGACTATCTGCTGGCTCCACAGAGCGATGAAGGTCCATTGGCTGTCTATGTTTTCAAGACGACTAATGACCGCTTCGTCGGGACTCTCAATTACTTCCGTATCTTTTCTGGCTCAGTGCGGTCAGATGGTCGGTATTTCAATTCAGTGCGCGGTGTGGAGGAACGTTTTAATTCGCTGCTGGTGATGCGTGGTAAGGAACAGATGCCTGTGACGGTGCTGCATGCAGGCGATATTGGCGTGGTCGCTAAGCTGACTGAAACCAAGACGGGCGACACCTTCTGTGCTCGTACTGGCCCAATCGAGATTGTGCGGCCTGAGTTTCCTGATCCGCTCTACGCGGTTGCAGTGCTGCCCAAGACTCAAGCCGACAGCGCCAAGATGGGGACGATTCTCACCAGCCTGTCACAGGCCGACCCGACGCTGCGCTGGCGGCAGGACCCAGATGTGAAGCAGACTATCGTGGAAGGCATGGGCGAGGCTCATGTCAACTTGGCGATCAGCCGTGCCGGGAAATTGGGTGTTGGCATGGATATGGTGATGCCGAAGGTTCCCTACAAGGAGACGATCACACGGCAGGGGTCGGACTTTTATCGCCACAAGAAGCAGAGCGGCGGCGCAGGGCAGTTCGCAGAAGTTCACCTGCGGCTGGAGCCGAACCCGGGTGGTGGTTTTGTCTACGAGACCCAGATCGTCGGCGGTGTAATTTCTCAGGCTTTTCTGCCGTCCATTGAAAAAGGCATTCAATCCGTGCTGGGTGAAGGTGTGATCGCGGGCTACCCGATCATCGATGTGCGGGCTATCGTCTTCGATGGGAAAGAGCACCCGGTTGACTCGAAAGATATTGCCTTCCAGATTGCTGGACGTGAAGCTTTCAAGAAGGTCTTCGAAGAATCCGGCCCGGTGCTTCTGGAACCGATCATGAACGTGTCCATTGTGGTTCCAGAGAGTATGATGGGCGATGTGATGGGAGACCTCAACACCCGACGCGGACGGGTTCAGGGTATGGAAACAGAAGGTCAGCGCGGCACGATCACCGCGCAGGTTCCGTATGCTGAAATGATGCGCTATGGGAATGTGCTGCGTTCGATCACTGGTGCGCGCGGCGTGTACACGATGAAGTTGAGCCACTACGAGCAGGTTCCGGCGCATCTCACTCAGCAGATTATCGCTGCTCACAAGGCGGAGATGCAGCATACGTAGATCACTACATGCTTCAATGGTTTGAGGAAGACAACACCCCGCTTGGCGGGGTGTTGTGTTGAAACAACAAGTAGGATCAGTTCGAGCCGATTGGAGCAGGTGTCTCCGTCGGGACTGGGGTGTTCTGGCCGTCTGCCGCGATGGCATGGACGCGGTTGCCATCGACCACTTCGTTGGTGAGCAGTTCCTGGGCCAACATGTCGAGTTTGTCCTTATTCCGGCGCACGAGGTCGAGGGTGCGGGAATAGGCTTCATCTACGATGCGGCGGACTTCAGCATCGATGCGAGCGGCGGTTTCTTCGCTGTAGGTGCGCCCTTGCGAGAGCGAGTAGCCCAGGAAAGGCTGGCGTTCATGTTCGCCGAAGTTCAGTGGGCCGATGCTTTCGCTCATGCCGAACTCTGCTACCATGCGTCGGGCCATCTCGGTGACGCGCTTGAGGTCATTGGAAGCTCCGGTCGTGATTTCACCGATGGCGACTTCTTCCGCAGCACGTCCGCCGAGCAGCACCAGCATCCGCGCCATCAGATACTCTTTCGAGTAGTTACGGCGGTCATCGTCGGGGAGGGCGGCAGTCACACCGAGAGCCTGGCCGCGCGGGACAATGGTCACTTTGAAGATGGGATCAGCGCCGGGCGTGAGTGCTCCAACGATGGCATGACCGGCTTCGTGGTAGGCGACTACGCGACGTTCCTGTTCATTGGAAAGCGGGGGACTTTCCGTACCGAGGACAATACGGTCGAAGGCATCAAGGAAGTCGCGCATGGTGATCTTGCGGGCATTGCGACGGGCTGCGGTCAGGGCGGCTTCGTTCGCCAGGTTAGCAAGATCAGCACCAGAGAAACCGATGGTCGATTTGGCGAGGTCTTCGATCCTTACGTCCTCAGCCAGGGGTTTGCCTTTGGTGTGAATCTTCAGGATATTCTCGCGCCCGCTCTTATCCGGAAGAGCGACCGTCACCTGGCGGTCGAAGCGTCCGGGGCGGAGCAGCGCTGGATCAAGAACATCGGGGCGGTTGGTCGCGGCCATGACGATGACACTCTCGGTCTGGTCGAAACCATCCATCTCGGAGAGAAGCTGATTGAGCGTTTGCTCACGTTCATCGTTGCCACCGCCCAGACCGGTTCCACGCTGGCGACCGACGGCATCAATTTCATCGATGAAGACGATGCTGGGAGCGGCATCCTTGGCGCGCTTGAAGAGATCGCGGACACGGCTGGCTCCGACACCGACGAACATTTCTACGAACTCGGAAGCTGAGATGCTGAAGAAGGCGACGTTGGCTTCACCTGCCACAGCACGGGCCATCAACGTCTTACCGGTTCCCGGCGGGCCGACCAGAAGGACGCCCCGGGGGATGCGCGCTCCGAGAGCGATGTATTTATCGGGTTCCCTGAGGAAATCGACAATTTCGACCAATTCGGTCTTGGCTGCATCCTGGCCGGCTACATCCGAGAACATCACTTTGGGGCGTTCGACGGTGTACTCCCGTGCCTGGGTGCGGCCAAAGCCGAAGACATTTCCCATCTGGCCCTGCGCCCGGCGGGCTGACCAGATGAAGAATCCGATGATGATGAGGATGGGGCCGAAATTCAGCAGGAATAACAGGATAGGCGATGTCTCCGAGAACTGGGAGGTCACGGTGACATTGTGTTGGGCGAGCAGGTTGGGCAGTTCAGAGTCGCTGACTGGGAGCAACGTGGTTGTGAAGCGCAGGACGCGCTGCTGGCGAATGGTATTGAGGAGAGGGGAACCATCCGGCGGGTAAACGACCGGCTGGCGGAAGGTTCCGCGTACCACCGTTTCCTGGAAGGTCGCAGTCGCGACATTGCCAGCGACGACCTGATCGCGGAAGAAGGAATAAGCGATGGTGACAGGCTGGTCACCGCTAGCAAAGAGCATCATGTCTTGGACGCGCGAGAATGTCCAGAGGATCAGTACGATCCAGAGGATCGGCCAGACCCAACGGGGAACCTTGAAGTTCGACCACGGCGAATTGTTGTTATTCTGTGGGGGGTTGGGTTTCTTGTCGCTGCCGGGAGATTGCACTGTTTTCCCTCACTCATCTCTATTTGAGCATGAACAAGCACGAAACTTGTTCCTGTTGGCCTATGTTATCTGGTACAAGGATATGTCCTGCGGGTTAGAACTGCATGAGCGGTACGTCATATCGATGTAACAAAGTCTAGTCGAAACCCCATTTCGCAGGTTGTGCAGTGTTCAGATGGTTCAAAGCCGCGAAGTTGCGCGGCTCAGTGGGGTAGGTTAAGCTGAAGGTTAGCAGGGATGACTCGGAGGGCGTAGAATGCCTAACGTGGTAAGGATGGTCACGGATGAGCGATGAACGCCGAAACACAGCAACAGAGCCGGACAGCCGGACGATTCCTTCGCGGCGGTTATTGGAGACAAATGAGGAGATGGCTCCGCCGCAGCGCATCCCGCCGAACGCGCCCTGGTTGGTGCGGCAGTTCTTCGCGGGGCAAATTGATCTGGCGAGCGAACTGAACAGCCGATACCCGACGGTTCCGCTGCTGACTGTGGCGCGGTTCAAGAACAAGGGCGTGCCGCGCGGGTCGCTGGCAACGGCGGACGGAGTCTCGACGCTGGTGATTGAGGGGGAACCAGGCGAGTCGATCCTCCACTTGTCGTTCACGTATGGGTCGATGATGACCATGCACTTTCACCTCGACGATCTAAACCCGATGGTGTGCGGCGAGTGGTTGGCGTTCCTGAAGCGGGAAACGGACTCGCAGACATTCCTTTGGGGAGAACACCGCTGGGAGCATGATTACCTGGTCGGGATTCAGCGAAGGCAGTTCCTTTCCCTGTATGCGTTTTCGCCGCGGGGATGCGAAGCGGCAGTACGGGTTACACGGGAGACGCGGCTTCAGATCGCAGACTGGCTGTCGTGGGTGTGGGAGATTGTTCCTCCGGCGGTTGCTCCAGCTCCATCCCCGCTGAACCGGAAAGTGGATTCTGGGGATGCGTGGTAGAAGTTTATGGATATTAGCTCATGACTTATATCCATACAAATAAGATGGTGAGCTGTCGCAAATGGCGGCAATGGCGTCAGTGCCGGCAGGGTTGGATGTGGCGAAATTTTGTAGTTGATCGTTTATGTTTGATAGAGAAATGCGGCGATTGATGCGAAAAGTGATAAGAATTATAAGAATGAGAATGCGGATGTGAGAATTATATCGCCCTCCTCGGTTGGCTTTGGTGAACATTTCCCGCACAAGAGCGCAAAAGTTGAACACACTGCAAGTACTGCAATTGCAACTGCAATGGGGTACGATATTTGTTAAAAATATTATTATTCTATTGTAAAGATGCGGCTGGGGAGGACAGGCCCCTAAAGGGACTACCTTTGGTCGCAGAAGCTCGTCCATACCGACCTGTATGTCTACGATAGCACAAAATGAGGCGTTTAGGGTGACATTTTGGAAAAACATTTGGTATCTCTTGAATGCAATGGATTAGGGATTAGCAGTTAGGGATTTAGAGAAGACAGAGGAATTGGGTTGAAGGGTATGTTGTTGGTTGAGTTGAAGGGTGACATGAGACACGATGAACCGTTTGCAGTATGAAACCAGCCCGTATCTGCGTCAGCACGCCGATAATCCGGTGGATTGGTACCCGTGGGGTGAAGAGGCGTTCAAGCGTGCAAAGGCGGAAGACAAGCCGATTTTGCTGAGCGTGGGGTACAGCGCGTGTCACTGGTGCCACGTGATGGCGCACGAAAGCTTCGAGCACGAGCCGACCGCGCGGATCATGAACGAGTACTTCGTCAATATCAAAGTAGACCGGGAAGAGCGGCCGGATGTAGACGATATTTACATGCAGTCGGTGATCGCGTTCAGCGGGCACGGCGGCTGGCCGATGACGGTATTCCTGACGCCAGACGGGCGGCCCTTTTACGGTGGGACGTATTATCCGCGCGAACCGCGTTTCAATATGCCGGCTTTCCGGCAGGTGCTGGCTGGCGTGGTGGAGGCTTACCGGGAGCGGCGGGCACAGGTGGAAGCTGCGGCGGATAATCTAGCCAGCGCCTTGAACCGGGAGTTTTTGGGGATTGGTGGGGATGCGTCGGCATTGAATGCTGATCTGCTGACGGCAGCCTACCGAAAGATTGGGCAGGGATTTGACCCGGTACACGGTGGGTTTGGGGGTGCGCCGAAATTCCCACAGCCGATGAACCTGGAGTTCCTGCTGCGCGCTCACGTTCGCACCGGAGACCCTGAGCCGCTGCACTGGGTGACGCATACGCTGCGGCGGATGGCCTGCGGGGGTATCTATGACCAGATCGGTGGGGGATTCCACCGTTACAGTGTAGATGCAGTGTGGTTGGTTCCGCACTTTGAGAAGATGCTATACGACAACGCTCAGTTGAGCCGGGTTTATCTGCACACCTACCAGGTGACGGGGGATGTATTCTTCAAGAGCATTGCCACGGAAATCTATGATTACGTCCTGCGAGAGATGACGACGCCGGATGGGGGATTCACCAGCGCGACGGACGCAGACAGTGAAGGCGAGGAAGGCAAGTTCTTTGTGTGGAGTCTGGCCGAACTGGAGGCGGTGCTGGGTGGAGATGCACGAGTGGCGGTGGAGTACTGGGGGGTAAGCGCAGGCGGCAACTTCGAGGGGCACAATATCCTGTATGTGCCGAATCCGGATGAGGTGATCGCTGAGCGGTTGGGGTTGACAGTGGAGGCGCTGCGCGAGCGGATTGCGGGGATCAAAGACAAGTTGTTCGCAGTACGGTCGCAGCGGGTCGCACCAGGGCTAGACGACAAAATCCTGACCGGTTGGAACGGGATGATGCTGGCGAGCTTGGCGGAGGCGGCGCGAGTGCTTGACCGGGCGGATTACCGAGCGGCGGCGATCCAAAACGCGAGCTTTCTGCTGCGGCATTCGCGGCAGGCAGACGGGCGGCTGTTCCGCAGCCACAAAGATGGGGTGAGCAAGATCAACGCCACACTGGAGGATTACGGCTGCTTGATCGACGGACTGCTGGAGCTGTACCAGACGACGTTCGACCCACAGTGGTTCGAGGCGGCGCGAAACCTGAGCGAATTTGTGCTGGAGCATTTCCCCGCGCCGGACGGCGGTTTCTTCGATACAAGCGATGACCATGAGACGCTGATTGCGCGGCCGCGGAACATGCAGGACAACGCTGTGCCATCGGGCAACGCGATGATGGCGCGGAGCCTGATCCGGCTGGCGGCATATACGGGAGAAGCGCGATACGAAGCGGCGGCGCGGGGGACGCTAGCGCTGCTGACCGAGGCGATGCGGCAGTACCCGAATGCATTTGGCGAAGGGCTGAGCGCAGTCGATATGCTGGTGGGCGGGCTGGACGAGGTGGCGGTGGTGGGCGATCCGGCGCGGGCGGAAACGCAGGCGCTGCTAGATGCCATCCAGAAACCATACCGACCGAATGCCATTAGTGCGCTGTCGGCAGATGGAGTGGTTGGTGCAGAGATGATCCCGCTGCTGCGCGAGCGGACGGCAATTCAGGGTCAGCCAACTGTGTATGTGTGCCGAGGGTTCGTCTGCCAGATGCCAGTGACAACCGCGGCTGATACAGCGCGACTGCTGGATGGATCACGATCATGATGGCGGATACGCCGCAGGAGCACTTCCGGCTGATGCTGGTGACGGTGGTGGGACAGGCCTTCAGCGCGGCGGGGTATACACTGGAAGAACGGCCTACCCAGTGGGTGGGAGGGCTGTTCCGGTTCGTCCGGCCGCTAGAGGATGGCCTGCAGGCGTTCATTGAGTTCCAATTCTTGAGTTATTCGGATACGCCGTGGGCGGCTGGGAATCCCTCGCGGTTCCGGGTGATGCTGACGCGAACGGACCAGGCTGCGCCGCAAATGCCAAGTTCGCATCCGCGCTTTGCCCGGCGCGACCTGAGCGCCCTGGTTGTCGAGGACTTCGGGGTTGGGATTCTGCCGTCGGCGACACACTGGTGGATGTTCACACAGACGGCAGAATTGGGGCAGGCGCTGGCGGAAGCGGGGCATCTGGTGGTGGGGTTCGGGATGCCGTGGTTGAGCGGCGACCTCGACCCAGCGTAGGTATCGCGTCGGGTGGGGCTATTGACAGTCCGCCGGCCTTCTCGCCATAATGCGCCAATCTGGCCGTTTAGCGATAAGTTCGGAGGCCATGAGACACTCGAAGTTTCACTGCTGCACCAACTCGTTTCGATGGATGGCTGTGCTGGTCATGCTGGCGGCCTCGTCATGTAATCTGGCCGAGCAGCCAAGCGCAATTGTGGTGACGGCGACGCCACCAGCCGCGACGGCGGGACCGACCGAAACACCAACACTGACTCCGACCCCAACGATTCCCCCTACGCCGACTATACCCCCGGAAGTGGCGCTACAGCTTGCCAACCAAGATTTGACGAATGGGTACTTTGAGCGGTCGGTGGCGGCTTACCAGAACATTCTGCAAAGCGGTTCAGCCCCGGCGGAGATAGCGGCTTCGGCAGTGTTTGGATTGGGGCGGGCAGCGCTGCGAGAGGGCTTGTTCAGCGAGTCGGTGAACGCGCTGACGGAGTTCATCGCGCGGTTCCCGACCGATGGACGGTTGGCGCAGGCTTATTTCCTGCGCGGGGATGCGTATCTGGGGCTATCGCAGTGGCAGGCGGCGCTGAACGATTACCAGCAGTATCTCGGTTTGCGGCCGGGGCTGATCGACAGCTATGTGTGGGAGCGAATTGCAGACGCACAACTGGCTTTGGGACAGACTGAGACGGCGCTCGCTAGCTACCAAGCGGCGACGGACGCGGGGCGGACATTGGTCCCGCTGCTGGCGCTGCGGGAGAAAGTGGCACAGGTTTACGTCACGGCTGGGCAGCCGCAGCAGGCATTGGCGCAGTATGACGCTATTTTGCAAGTGGCGCGGAATGCGCCCTACCGGGCGACGATTGAGTTCCGAGCAGCCCAAACGCTGCTGGACGCCGGCAATACTGAGGCGGGGCTGGCGCGGATGCAGACGATCTTTGAGACGTATCCTGACCGACCCGAAGCCTACCAGGCAATGCAGGCGCTGGTGGCAGCAAACCGCGAAGTGGATGCCTATCTGCGAGGGCAGGTGAGCTTCTACTATGGGGATTACCAGGACGCGATTGACTCGCTGACGCGGTATACGACGGAGCGTGTCCTTTCGGCGATTCCGGCACAGCTTCATCTGCTGTTGGGGCGGGCGTACCGGGAGATTGGGAATCCCTCGGCGGCGGTGGTGGCCTTCCAGACGATCATCGACCAGTATCCGACCGATCCTCTGTTCGGGCAGGCGCTGCTGGAACAGGGGCGGACGAAGTTCCTTTCTGGGGACATACCGGGAGCGATTGCGCACTATCTGCAGATGGCCGAGACGTATAACTACCTGCCAGAAGCGGCGGAGGCGCTGTGGCGGGCGGGGTATCTATACGGGACAAACGGGAATCCGACACAGTCACGGGAGGTGTTCGAACGGCTGGCGGAGCTGTACCCTAAGAGCGAGCAGGCCCGGAGCGGGTTGTTCCTGGCGGCGTCGGCAGCATACAACACGAATGACACCGCAGGGGCGGAGCGGCTGTATGCGCGCCTGGCGGCGACTGTCACTGGGGACGACCAAGCGGCAGCGTATCTGTGGGTGGGACGGCTGGCACAGATGCGGGGCGATTCACGGACGGCGACCGAAGCGTTCCAACTGGCGATCCAGGCGTCGCCGGACAGCTATTTCAGCGCACGGGCGGCAGATATTTTGCAAGGGCGGGATTCGTTTGCACGACCAGCGAGCTACCGCTTCAGCTTCGACGAGGCGGCTGATTTGGCGGCAGCGGAAAACTGGCTGCGGCAGACATTTGGGATTACTCAGGAAGGGGCGCTCTGGCCGCTGTCGCCGACGCTCCAGGCGGATGCACGGCTGATCCGCGGCAATGAGCTGTGGGCGGTGGGGGCATATGACGCGGCTGAGGTTGAGTTCCGCGATGTGATCGAGGCTTACAAGGCGGATGGACTGCTGTCTTTCCAGTTGGCGATTTTCCTGCGGGGGATTGAGGCCTATAACCCCTCGGTGCTGGCCGGGGCGAATATTATCCGGGCGGCGGGGGTGGGCACGCTGGATGTGCCGCTGTATATCGCGCGGCTGCGCTACCCGATCTACTATCTCAGCGTAGTGGAGGATGCGGCGGCACGGTACAACGTGGATCCGCTGCTGTTGTTCTCGCTGATCCGGCATGAGAGTTTGTTCGATACGTATGCAACAGCCGCGGCTGGCGAGAAGGGGCTGACGCAGGTGATCCCGGCAACAGGGCAGTATATTGCTGAGCAGTTACAGTGGCCGGATTACCAGCACAGCGATTTGTTCCGACCGTATGCAGGGATTGAGTTTGGGGCGTTCTATCTGGCGGAGCAGCTCCGGTTGTTCGATGGGAATGTGCAGGTAGCGCTCTCGGCGTACAACGCGGGACCGGGGAGAGCGCTGAACTGGGTGGAACTTTCCGGCGGTGATCCAGACCAGTATATGACGGCGATCACCATCGAAAGTACGCGCATCTATGTGCAGCGCATCTACGGGTTCTACAGCATCTACCGAGCGCTGTATGGCGCGTGAAGCAGCAGAATCAAAAGCGCACCGGGTGAGGGTGCGCCACTGAACGGAGATGGAACGGATTTCGAGAAGCTCTTAGAGGGCGGGGTCACTCTGGCCGAGCATGACCTTGACCTTGGCGACGAGATCGTGGTGCAGAATGGGCTTGGGCAGATAGTCGTTCGCGCCGGCTTCGATCCCCCGCATGATGCTTTCGGCATCGCCACGGGCAGAGAGGATGAGCACCGGGGTCTTGCTGGTATCAGCACGGTCACGGATGACGCGGCAGAGTTCAATGCCATCCATGCCAGGCATCATCACATCCAGAATAATCATGTCGGGTGTATTCTGGTCAAGGACGCTGAGGGCTGATTTGGCATCTTTGGCCTTTAGTACGCCGAAACCGCCGCGTTCGAGCATGATGCCGATGAGGGTCAGCGCGCCGATTTCGTCATCTACGACCAGGATGTGCTTTTTCATCAAGACCTCCGATGCAATGCGCATGGGTGTTGGGCACAGCTTGATGCCTGTATTGGCTGCAAGTGTTGTCCATCAATGGATCGCAACATTAAGAAAGAATTTGCTCGTTCACGCAACTTTATTTTACCATCGGGTCACAAACTGACGCAACAGAATAGCATTGAGCTTTTCGAGTATTTTTGCGAAACCGTGTCATATAAAGCCCTAATTAACGTTTTGCAGACAAGGCGGCATTGTAACACGCCCTGGACATGTGAACAAGCGACGCCTTGAACCAATAAAACCACACTCTTATGATGCAACTGATACGGTGCAGAATGCGTATAGAATTTTGGTGTTCAGGTGCGGAGAAAACTCGATCTGCCTTTGAAGGAGAGAACGTTTATGCGCTCGGACGCAGCCATTTCTGTAGAGCATATCTCCAAGAGTTACGGGAATTTCCGCGCGGTTTCCAACCTGAGCTTCGATGTCGAGCAAGCTGAGATATTTGCGATGCTGGGGCCGAATGGTTCCGGCAAGACGACAACGATGCGAATGATCTTGGATATCCTCAAGCCCGATGAAGGACAGATTTTCGTCCTGGGCGGGCCGCTAACGGACTCGACTAAAGAGCGCATCGGCTATCTGCCGGAAGAACGCGGGCTGTACCGCAATGTGCGCGTCGCGGAAATGATGGAATATTTGGCGACGCTGAAGGGAGTCGCGCCACGCGAAGCCCGCAAACGCAGCCTGGCGATGCTGGAACGGTTGGGGCTGGCGGAACATGCCCGCAAGAAGGTTAGCGAACTGAGCAAAGGTATGCAGCAGAAGATACAGTTCGCCGTCACAGTGCTGCACGATCCCAAGCTCATCATCATTGACGAGCCGTTTTCGGGTCTGGACCCGGTGAACGCGCTGGCGCTGAAGGACCTGCTGTTTGAATTCAAGGCGAAGGGCGGCACGGTGGTGATGAGCACACACCAGATGTCGCAGGTTGAAGAGATGTGTGACCGCCTACTGATGATCGACCGCGGCGTCCAGAAGCTTTACGGGCCGGTAGACGACATCCGCCGCCAGTATGCACTGCACGCCATCATCGTCGAGGGGCAGGGCAACTGGGCAGCGCTGCCCGGCGTGGAAAAGGTCGAACTCACGGAAAATGGACGCAAGGCAGCCATGCTGCATCTGAAACCGACGGCGACAGCGGATTCGGTACTCTCGGCGATTGCGGCTGATCCGAGTATGCAGATCGAGCGTTTTGAGCTGGCTGTGCCAAGCCTAAATGACATCTTCATCCGTGTAGTCGAGGGCACTGCGTCATGAACAAGATGTGGCTCATCGCGCGGCGCGAATATCTTTACAACCTACGGCGACCGGCTTTTCTGTTCGCGGTCTTCGGTGCGCCGCTGTTCACGTTTTTCATGTGGTTCATCATCTTCACGCTGATCTTGAATTCAGCAAACGATGTTGAGTCGGTTGGTAAAGTCGGCTATGTGGATCAGGCGGGACTGCTTGCCAATCCGGTATTTCCTAAAGATGGGGCAGACCGATTCGTCGCGTTTGCTGACGAGACGACGGCGCGGGCAGAACTGGACGCGCGAACGATTGGGGCGTACTTTGTGCTGCCGGCAGCGTACTTGCAGAATGGCTTTGTGCCGGTGTACAGCTACGGCGGGTCGCCGGAAGCACTGAAAAGCGAGATTGAGGCATTACTGCTGGCGAATCTGAGCCAGAGACTCCCGGCGGATGTGCCGCTGGAGCGCATTCAGAATCCGGTGGAACTGACTGTACATGCTAATGACAGCGGGCGTGATCTGACAGAAGCTAATCTGCCGGCGCTGATTTTCATCCCGATGGTTTTTGCGTTCGTGTTCCTGATCGCGGCAGGAGTGACCAGCGGGTACCTGATGAACGGGATTGTCGAGGAGCGCACCAACCGGATCATGGAAGTGTTGGTGACGAGTGTAACCCCGATGCAGCTTCTGGGCGGCAAAATCCTGGGGTTGGGGGCCTTGGGGCTGACACAGATCGTGATCTGGCTGGTGGCAGGGGTGCTCTTGATCCGCTTCGGCCAGAATATCCCAGCGTTGAACGGCATAGTCTTCCCAGTTGATTTGATGATCGTGCTGCTGGTGTACTTTGTGTTAGCGTATTTCCTGCTAGCGGCGATTCAGGCGGGAATCGGAGCACTGGTTGGTTCAGAAGAGGAAAGCCGGCAGTATGCATCGATACTGTCGATTCTGTTCATCATTCCGTTCTTTTTCATCGGCACTTTCATGTCAGAGCCGAGCGGGACGATGGCGGTCATCTTAAGCTTCATTCCATTCACGGCGCCGATGACGATGCTACTGCGGTTGGGCTTTGGCGCGGTTCCGGCGTGGCAGCTTGCAGCGAGTGTGTTGATCCTGCTGGTCACGACTGTCCTCATCGTCTGGCTTTCGGCGCGGGTATTCCGCTGGGCGCTGCTGCGCTATGGTAAACACTTTAGTCTGCGCGACGTATGGCGTGGACTGCGGTCGCCGGCGCGCATGGAAACGGTGGCGGCGCATTCGCCGGTGCAGGAGGTATGACGATGCTGCGCTCGATGTGGATCATTTTTGGTTACGAACTGCGGCGGAATTTCCTGCGTAAGGGCTACCTGTTTATGACGTTCGGCGTGCCGCTGCTGGCTTATGTGCTGTTCTTTGGCTACCAGTTCATCAGCGAGCTGGGTAGCCAGAACGCACCAGAAAACCAGGAGACGACTGTTCCACTGAACGGCATGGAAGAATTTGCGCAGGGCATTCGCGCAGCGGGGTATGTCGATCAGACAGGATTGTTCCCCGATCCAGGGGATATGCGCGAGATGTTCACCCGGTTTGCGGACGAGACCGCGGCAGAAGCGGCACTGAACGCGGGCGAGATCGATGTGTACTACATCATTCCAGCGGACTACCTGGAAACAGGCGATGTGATGCTGGTGATGCCGCAGTTTTCGCTGTCACAGGTGAGCAGCGCGCCGATACGCCAGCTCATCCTGGGCGAACTTTCGCAGGGGGTAGAGCAGGATCTATTCAACCGGCTGGTCAACCCGGCGAATTTCCGCGAGATCAACCTTCAGCGCGACTCGACAGGGCAGACGGAGACGAACTTCGACACTGATTTCCTGGCAGTGTATCTGTTTGCCGTCGTGATGATGCTGAGCGTATTCACGACCAATGGGTATCTGATGCAGACGGTGATCGAAGAAAAGCAAAGCCGGCTGATCGAAATCTTTGTCTCAACAGTGCGTCCAATCCAACTGCTGGCAGGTAAGATTTTGGCGATGGGGCTGCTGGGGCTGATGCAAGTGGTGGTGTGGATGGGGGCGATGCTGCTGTTGGGGCGGATCGCAACTGGGAATGTTGTGCCCGCGTTGGCGGGGCTGGCAGGACTGTCACTTGATCTAAACCAGGTGGTGGTCTTTGTACTGTACTTCGTGTTTGGGTATCTGTTCTTTGCGGCGGCCTATGGAGCGGTAGGAGCAATTTCCAACTCGATGCAAGAAGGACCGCAGTACGCGGTGATCTTCACGCTGCCGGCGGTGATCCCGTTTTACTTCCTGAGCATCTTCCTCACGACGCCAGATGCACCGATGCCAACGATCCTGAGTCTGGTCCCGCTGACATCACCACTGTCGATGGTGATGCGGGTAGCCCTGACGACGGTTCCAGCCTGGCAGATTATTCTCAGCTTGGTGCTGCTGGCGATCTTCGATGTGCTGATGATTTGGCTGGCGGGGCGGATGTTCCGGGTGCAGAGTCTGCTGGCGGGACAAACGCCGAAGCTCCGGGATCTGCCGCGTCTGCTGCGAGGGTAGTCAGGCCGGGCAGGGCAAGCGTTCGAAAAAGAACAGGGGCTTGGTGGAAGCCCCTGTTTTTGTTACGGTGTTCCGGTTAGCTGTTGGCCCAGGTAATTAGGCCGGGCAGGAATGAGGTGTGGAGATAGGGATGGTAGGGCAGGACACGGACGGAGATGCCGCGTTCGCCGCTGCTGACATACTGCACCTTGGCGGTGAAGCGGCAGGTTCCGCTGCTTTCTACACCAGATGCGATCATGTCCACGGCTTGGGCGTTGTTGGTGATGTAGCCTTGGGTGTTCAATTGACCGTAGAAAAGCTGGACGCGCACATCTTTGGGGGTCAACTGGCCGAGATCGACGAGCGCGGTGACTTCGATTTCTGAGCCGACCTTGATGAGCTTTTCGGGGATTTCTACGCTACGGATATGGATGTGGCGCCAGGCTTTGTCGAGCTTGCTGCGCCAGGCAGAGAAGGCTAGTCCCTCTTTCATGTCACCCTGGGTCATCTGCTGGACAGTTTTGAAGTTGGGCATGTAATACTGCTGGGTGTATTCCTGGACCATACGGCGGGTATTGAAATAGGGAGCGAGCTTACGCATTCCGCTTTTGATCTTGGAAATCCATCGGCGAGGAAGGCCATCACGCCCCCGGTTATAGAAGAGAGGGATGATGTCCTGTTCAAGCAAATTGTAGAGCGCTTCACTTTCGATAAAGTTCTGCGCTTCCCATTCGTCTTCAGGATATTCTTCGCCGTTGCCGATGGCCCAACCGACATCCGCGCTGTAGGCTTCTGCCCACCAGCCATCCAGAATGCTGCAATTCAGGCCGCCGTTGTAGATGACCTTCATGCCGCTGGTTCCGCTGGCCTCTTTGGGACGTTGGGGGGTATTGAGCCAAACATCCACGCCTTGGACGAGGTGGCGGGCGATGTTCATATCGTAGTTTTCGAGGAAGACGATGCGGTCGCGGAAATCTTCGTGACGCGACAGGTTGACGATCTGGCGGATCAAGTCCTTGCCACCGGTATCATGCGGATGAGCCTTGCCGGCAAAGATGATCTGCACGGGGTAATCCGGGTTGTTGAGGATGCGCCGCAGGCGTTCGGGGTCGCGGAAGAGGAGGGTAGCGCGCTTGTAGGTGGCAAAGCGGCGGGCAAAGCCGATGGTAAGCGCATCCGGGTTGAGGACTTCGTTGGCGTCATGAACTTCGCTCTGGGAAGCGCCGCGATGTTCAAGCTGCTTTTGCAGACGCATGCGGGTGAAAGCGACTAAGCGCTCGCGGCGGCGCTCATGGGTGCGCCAGAGTTCGGCGTCGGGGATGGTCTCGACTTTGTCCCAGACATCCGGACGGGACTCTTCTTTGCGCCAGGCGGGGTCGAGGTAGCGGTCGAAAAGCGTTGCCATTTCGCGGCTGATCCAGGTTTGGACATGGATGCCGTTGGTGATGGAATCGACGGGGACTTCGTGTTCCGGGACGCGGGGGTAGAGCCACTGCCACAGTTTGCGGGAGACTTCACCGTGCAGCTTGGCAACACCGTTGGAACCGGCGGAGAGGTTGAGCGCCAGCACGGGCATGGCGAACAGTTCATAGGTGCCCATATTTTCGCGGCCCAGGTTGAGGAATTCATCCCGCGAGAGGCCGAGGCTGCGATAGTAATCGGTGAAGTGCTCGTCGATCAGGTCGAAGCCGAAGCGTTCCAAGCCGGCTGGGACGGGGGTATGGGTGGTGAAGATGTGGCTGGCCGAAGTGATTTCCCGCGCTTGCTGGAAGGAAAGCTTCTTTTCGGTCATCAACTGGCGGATGCGTTCCAGCGCAAGGAATGCCGAGTGGCCTTCATTCATATGGCAGATGGTCGGGCGCAGGCCAAGCGCGTCCAAGGCACGGATGCCGCCGATGCCCATGAGGATTTCCTGGCGGATGCGGGTGCGGCGGTCGCCACCGTAGAGCCGGTCGGTGAGGTTGCGGTCTTCTTCACGCTCGTTCTCCGAGACATTAGAGTCAAGGAGAAAGAGCGGCACGCGCCCGACCTGCACCTTCCAGATCTGCGCGTAGAGATCGCGGCCCGGCATGGGAACGGAGATTTTGATGGGGCTGCCATCGGCGTTACGCTGGAGGATGACGGGCTGTATTGAGTAGTCGTTGATGGGGTAGAGTTCCTGCTGGTAGCCATCGGCGTTGAGATACTGCTGGAAGTAGCCTTCTTGATACAGCAGGCCGACGCCGATCAGCGGGATGCCGAGGTCGCTGGCGCTCTTGAGGTGGTCGCCGCTGAGGACGCCGAGGCCGCCAGAGTAATTCTGCAAACATTCGGTGATACCGAATTCCATCGAAAAGTAGGCGATGACCGGGCGATCCTGGAGGCTGCCGTAGTACTTCTCAAACCAGGTGTTGGAGAAGTTCATGTACTCGTCGAAGGATTCGCAGACGCTGCGCAGACTTGCCATGAAGCCGGGGTCGTTACAGACAGCTTCCAGCCGTTCCTGGCTGATCTGCCCCAGCATGGCGACAGGGTTGTGGCTGGTCTTTTCCCAGAGTTCTCCGTCGAGGCGGCGGAAGAGGGCGATGGAGTCGTGATCCCAGGCCCAATGGAGGTTGTAGGCTAATTCCTGAAGCCGACGCAGCGGCTCCGGCAGGTTCGGGATCACGTTGATCCGCGTAACAGGTTTAATCATTCAGCGAGTCTCCTGACTCAGTCGGACGAATTGTGTATGGGGTGGTGAGCTGCAAAGCTCCAGTCTCCGATGGTGAAAAGCATATCAGAAGAGGGCGAGGCTTGGCAATGATCCTTAATACTTCGGAATTTATAGGTGTATTTGAAAGCAACCCTTGCCGGATGTGTTTCCAGTGCATACAATGCCAGCGGAACGCGAGTTCCCCGGGTCTGCCTGACAGGCCCACTTCGTCAATTGGAGGAGAGAAAGTTCGATGCTGAAGAAACAGCAGCTCAAGAGTAAGCCGGTCTGCAAAGTGACGTTCACCCTACCTGAATCGGTCAAGGCGGAGTCTGCCTATTTGGTGGGCGATTTCAACAACTGGGACGAGAAAGCCACCCCGATGAAGAAAGCCAAGAAGGGCGGGCCGTTCTCGATCACCCTCGAACTGGAAACGGGGCGGGAATACCAGTTCCGCTATCTGGTCAACGGCACAGACTGGCACAATGATTGGCACGCCGACAAGTATGTGCCTAATCCTTTCAGCGGTGACAATTCCGTTGTCATTACCTAAGCTGCGACGGGTCTCGACCCACGAGGCTCAGACTCGATGGGGGCTGCGCGGTTGTCGCACAGCCCCCGTTCGTTTTGTGAGGCTATTCACCCTGCGGCTTGGAACGAAGGGTGACATAATCCAGGACATTGCGGCCGATGCAGCGACCCTGTTCCAGGCCACCTTCGATGGCTTCACGGTAGTGGATGCCGCCATACAGCCGGGAGATGGCCGCTTCGTAAGCGGCGGCGTGGAATGAAGTGAAGGAGCGCTCGCGCAGACCGTGTTTGCGGCCAGAGCGGTCGGTGAAGGCCTCGGTTCCAAACATGCCGGTTAGAACTTCGGCGGCGGCTCCAGAGACGACGGAATGCCCGGATGGATATTCGGGAAAACCGGGCGACTCGATGAGCGGGCGCCAACGTGGGTCGATGTACTGCTGGATGTAGGATTCGGGGCGGATCAGGTTGATTTGGTACTTGAGCGACCAGGCGGAAATGAAGGCATCCCCAACGGCTGTCCCCACCAAGCCGAACATCATCGAGGTCATGTCCAGTTTAAGATCAAGCTGATCGGCAATCTGCGCGGCGATGAGCATCCAGTGACCGGCGGGCGTGCCAGTTTCACCGGGCGTATCGACCCAATAACGGGCGATGTCTTTCTGTTCCGGTGTGAGCTTATCGCCGACGACCTTTGTTTCGAGGGCTTGTTTGTAGAAGGTCGAATTGGGATCGGTGCTGAAGGCAAGTTTCATCGGGACGGCACAGCCATCAGCATAGTAAAGTGCGAAGGGGCGAATCTGTCCCCAATAGGGTTCGACGGGTTTCATGCCTGGCGCGGTTGGAATCCACAGACTGGGGTCACCTGTGGGGATTTCGTAGGGCATATTGCGGGTTTCGGCGAAGTTGTCCATGGCGACCCATTCCATGATGGCCGCGCCGATGCTGTCGCCGAAGGCGGTGGAACGTTCCAGCACGTCAGCCTCGACTTTGCTTTGGCGGGATTTGATCTGGCGTTCGCGCAGCATACTGACAGCTTTCAGTGTATCCGGCGAATCCGGGAACAGGCCAGCGATGACTGTGGACATCGCGCCATTGGCCGAGGCAATCCAGTCATATTCCAGTTCAGGATCAGGATAAGGCATTTCCGGCATGGCATTGAGCTGGCCGGACATGGAGAAGGCATCGGCAATGCCTGGCCGGACGGATTCGTAACCTGCAATTCCGGCGTAGGCATACAGGCGGGCAGCTCCTGGGGCAGAGACTGCTTCAGCTTCCACGCGGTCGTAGAGCAGTTGGATCCAATCGACCAACACCTGCGGTTCGAGTTCGACGGCGGGCGTGCCGGGAATATCGGGAACATCACCGGCCAACGAATAGAACTGATGGGCAGGGAAAAGCACAAAACTGAGTAAAACGGCTAAGCTTAGAAACAGAAGCAGTCGTTGACGTACACGCAGCATAAGTCCTCCTGGAGTTGGTCCCCTGACAACAGCCTGTGCCCATTATAGGCGGTTTCGGCGTTTTGGGGGTGTGCTACTCTGGTGGAATTTAGGCGGATGGTCATCGATCAGCCGATGCGTTCAGCATGGTGGACTGCCAGCGCCAGTATCCACTCGGTCAGCACTGATTGGAGCAGCGCGAATCCCAGCAGGGCGATCCCGAATAGGACGGCGTAGGGAATGGTCGCCCAGACCTCGCTGTAGAAGCCGAGGTGGAGGAAGGACAACCCCCAATCGCCGACGGCAGAGAATGCACCCATCAATGCCCAGGCGGCAGCATCGGTTTGGATGACTCCGGCCAGTTCGCCACGGACGAATTGGGTCGCGCCGATGATGAGGCCGCTGACGATAAGGGCAGCAATGGCGCTGACAATGACCTGGGTCATGACGCTGTAGACGCGCTGCTGGACATTGACTGAGATGAACAGGCCGATGGCCGCGATCAAGCCAATACTGGTGATTGGCAGCAGGAGCGCGGCTGTCATCAGGAAGGCCAGAAGCAGCGCGCCGACCAAGGGCGGCAGTTTGGGGGTGATGTCGTTGAGCAGCAGGTCGATGTAGCGTCCCTGGAAAGCGGTGAGGTCGTAGAGGATGCCGAAGATCAGACCGACGCGGATGAGCAGCACAGCGGCCAGGATCAGGCGCAGGCGGTAGTAGACTGTAGCCCAGCGGGTGCGGAGCGCCAGGGCAACGCCGCCTTCGGTGGCACGGAGGTTATCCCAGGCCAGACGGCGCTTCTGCTCGGTAACGAGGTTGACGGTCAGTGCCAGCACGGTGACCTGCATGACGACCTGGAGCGCTAATGTCGGCCAATAGACAACGGCCATCATGCTCTCAGTGAGGTTCTGGCCGGGCGGGTTCTGGAAGAAGTTGGTGGCGATGGCAACGCCGAACCAGAAGAGCAGGATGGTGGCAATGACCGCCAGCGCACCGCGGAAGTAACGGGAACGTCGAGTGCTGGGACGCGAAATCCCCAATTCGTAACGCAGGTGGGGATGGTTGGAACGCGCCCAAGCGGGGAGCTGCATGGAAAGCCGCTGGAACATGACTGTGCCTTTTTAATCCACCAATAACTGACCTATAGACTGTTCAAGCTGATCCAGCGCTGCGCGCCAGTCCGCTTCGGGAATATAAATGGTCAGGCCGGCGCGGATGTAATGAATGTAGGCGCCGGGCGGCTGGTTGAGTCCAAGCTGCGCCTGCGCCGCTGCCGCATAAATGCCGATTTGCAAATGATAGCGCCGGGCGTGGTCTTCGACCAGTCTCCGGTCGCTGCTGCTGTGGAAGCCAGGGACAGCGCTGGTTTTGTAATCCAGCACAGCCCAGGTTCCATCGGGACGCTGGAAGAGGACATCAAGAATGCCGTGGATGGTGCGCTGGCCGGCGCGATAGATGAAGGGCAGTTCACGGTAGACCTGCCGCGCGGATTTCAGCCAGGCGTAGGCATCGCTGCGGAGGGTTTGGCTGAGGAGCTTGTAGGCTTCTTGGAGGGTATATTTGCGCTGGTCGTCATCGACGACACCTTGTTCCCAGGCATATTTGGAGAGGATGTCGTCGAGATTTTTGCCATCCGGCAGCTCTGGTCGGCGCAGGACTCGGTGGACGATTTCGCCGATGATACGCCCGGCAACGCGATGCGGGTCGCGCTGGGTGATGACCTCCACATGATCTGGGGCGTCATGGAGCAGGCTGCGGCGGAGCCGCTGGGCATGGGCAGCACTTTGGGCCGCGCTGCCGAGGTCGGCGATTTGGGTGGCGCTCAGGTGGCGGGCGACGCGGCTGCGTTCGATGGGAATGCCCGAAAGCAGCGGCGGCGCAAGGTGTACATCCGAAAGCGGCTCGCCGCGCTGTACAGCAGGATGATCCCAGAGCGTTTTGACTTCGGGTAGAGCCTGCTGATTGGGTGCAGCGATGACCACGCGGACGGGCAGTGTTCCCCAGGGGAAGCCATCGAACTGCTGATCTCCGGCATGGAGACTCTCGGTTGGAATGTCGAGTGCTTGGGTAATCTGCTCGATCCAGGTGGGATCGGTGCGGCGGCCGGGTTTGGGGATGGCAGCGGCGCTGATGAGTAAGTAGTCTTGGGCGCGGGTGGCGGCGACATAGAGCAAGCGCTTGCGTTCAGCCTGTTCTCGGAGCTGCGCCAGCCGGGCACTGCGATTGTAAGCATAGCCAGCTTTGTTCTCTCCAGTTTCGGGCATGAGAACTTTGCAGACCAGCCCATAGGTTGGGTCGCAGAAGGCCAGTGGGTTAGAGCCGCTACCGCGCCGCCAGTCGGTGTTTGCCAGTGCGACCAGTGGGAATTCCAGCCCTTTGCTGGCATGGACGGTCATCAAGGTGATGGCGGCTTGAATTTCGGTCAGGGCTTCGCCTTCACGGACTTCGCGGCTGCTCAGATCGAGCAGGGCACGGGTGAATGCGCCGAGCATGACTTCACCACTGGTTTCGGCCTGCTGGAGCAGCTTCTCGACGTTGCCGCGCCGCCGCGCTCCGTCGGGCAGGCCGGTCAAGATGGCGAGGATGCCGGTCTGATGGAAGATTTCACGCAGGAGGTCGGCGATGGTGACGCGGCCAGCTAATCCGCGCAGATGGCGCAGGCATTCACGCGCGAAGGCGATCCGCGCGGTATCGGTTTCGGGAAGTTCTGGCGCCGTTTGATACAGCGCTGACCAGAGCGTCAGGCGCTCGCCGGACTCGTCCCGCTGGAGGCGAAGCGCCAGGAGAGCATCGTCACTGAGGCCGAAGAGCGGTGAACGGAGTGCTGAGGCCAGCGCTAGATCATCGGCGGGGTTGTGCAGCGCGGACAGCAGGTTAAGAATGTCCCAGACTTCCTGGCGGCTGTAGTAGCCGCGTCCGGCGATGGTCACGAAGGGGATTGCAGCGGCTTTGAAGGCATCCTCGTACAGTGTGATCGCCGCTGTCGATTGGAACAGCACGGCGATGTCGCCCCAGCCCACAGGACGGGTCTGGTGGCTGTGCCGGTCATAGACCGGGCGCTGTTCGACTTCGACGATTTCGCGGAGGCGCTGGGCGAGGGCGGCAGCTTCAGCGCGGCGGCGGGTTTCGGCATTGGTTTTTGACCCGTCGTCAGACTCGCCGATGAGCAGCAGTTCTAGGGGGGGAACGGGTGACGGCGCAGCCTGACGATTGGCTCGCATCGGCTGGCCGTGCTCGACTTCGTAGGCTGAGACCAGGCTGGCTGGATCGCGGGTGAGGATGCGTTCGAACAGATGATTGAAGCGTTCGGCGAGTGCTTGATGCGACCGGAAGGAATCCGCCAGGACGACAGCTTGGCCGCCGTAATGGAGGATGCGGTCACGCACCTGCTCGAAGACGCGCACATCCGCACCACGAAACTGGTAGATTGACTGCTTTGGGTCACCGACGACGAACAGGCTGCCGCCTTGTTCTAAGCGAACTAGGCCGTTGATGATGGCCCACTGCGCGGCGTTGGTATCTTGGAATTCATCGACCAGGATGTGCTGGAAGGCTGCACTCTGGTAACGCGCCCGCGCCGAGGGATGGTTTTCGAGCAGGTCTCTGGTCAGGCGTTCCAGGTCGTTGAAGTCCAGCACCCCTTCGATCCGTTTGGCCGTGGCATAGGCAGTCTGAACCTGCTGCGTTAAGGCTCCCCAGAGCGGAATCTGTTCAGCCGTGCGGCGGTCGATCTCGCCGGGTGGATCGCCAATCTGTTCGAGCGCAGCTTTTGCTAGATCACGAAGCTGCTGGACGGTCTGTTTCATGGCTGTACGTTTGGTTGCACCTACCATGCGGAGGCGGCTGATTTCGGCCAGCGCATCCATGCGCGTGTTGAGGTCTGCCGCACTGTCGAGGGTGTGCGTCCATTCCTGGCACGCCAGCCAGTTCTGGCTTAATGTATCTGAACTGGGACTTTCTTCTGGTGGCGGCTGCCAGTCCGCAGCGGCGCGGTACAGCGGATTTTCACACAGGCGATCCAGCGCCTGGACGGCCTGATGCTCCCAATCGGTCTGCCAGTGAGTGAACAAGTCCGGGGGTAAATCTGGAATGTCGGTGAGGCTGAGTTCGAGCAGCGCTGAGCGCACATGCTGGGGGGAATGCTCGGCCAGCAGGTCAAGCGCAGGGTCACTGCGTTTGCCAAGCTGCCCAAGAATCAGATCAACGGTGTCTTCCAACCACAGACGTGCCTGGACTTCATCCAATACCTCAAAACCGGGGTCGATGCCGATGGCGGCGGCATTGGCACGGAGGATAGAAGCACACAGTCCATGGATAGTATCAATGCGGGCGCTGTCCATCGACCGGAGCCGTTCCGCCCACAAGTCCCGGGCAGCAGCATCTGTCGCTGACTGGTAGCGCTGCTCCAAAGCCTGCCGGACGCGGTCGCGCATTTCCTGGGCGGCTTTGCGAGTGAAAGTGATAGCGACCAGCGCATTTAGCGGCCATTCGGGATGAGCATCTAAGAGGGCGAGGTAGCGCTCCACCAGCACAAACGTTTTGCCGGAACCGGCCCCAGCGGTGACGATCAGATTATGCTGGTGATCGTGGATGGCTTGATCTTGGGCGCGGCTTAACTGCATCGTCGGCTTCTCCATCACCAACCCTGCCGGACGCGGATGCGGCACAACTGGCTGTATTCGCAGATGTGGCTGCACGCGCCATCGACGGGCTTGCCGGGTTCCACGGGAAAGACACCGGCGCGTCCCTGCTGAATATGCTCGCTGAGGTGAGCTAATCCTTCTTCTAAGGCAGACTGTCCTTCTTCGGACTGGAGATCGATCTCGCCGCTGGATTTCTGGTTACTGAGATGCCAGAACAGACCACCTGCAACTCGTTTTGGCGCGGCTGGATCGGGGGTATTTGCCAGGATACGCTCCCCGGCCAGCACATACAGAAGCATCTGGAAATTGCGACCTTCGCGCATCTCGCTGATTGGTATGGCCGTACTGCCGGTCTTGTAGTCGATGACTACGACAGCATCACCGATGCGATCCATGCGGTCGATATATCCCTGGACGCGGAGTGCTCCGGTGGGAGCGGGCAGCGGAATTTCCAACGGCACAGCGGGGTCGAGACCAAAGGGTTGTTCCAAGCGGTACGGCTGGCGGGGCTGTCCTCCGCTGAACTTGTTCACGGGGCTGCTATCGCTGAAATCCTGCTGGATGACGGCCTCGAGCTTCCGTAAGATGGTCTGCTGTTCCTGCGGCCAGAGGGCTAAAGCGCGGAAGCCATACTGCTGGGGCGCACTGGCTAACTTCTCGGCGGCGATTTCACGCAGGATCGTTAGTGCTGTTTCGACATAGCCCGGCATCAGCGGGATGTTCTCGTCGGCCAGGCGGCGGTAGGTCGCTTCTAGGATGGCGTGGTTGAGCGTTCCGCGCTGGAGGACATCCAGACCTTCTTCCGGCTCGAGGAGCGGCTCCAGTTTGAGCAGGCGTTTGGCGAAGAAGCGGAAGCCGCACAATCCATAGTCGTTCATCTGGCTGGCGCTCCAGACACGGCGTGGGCCAAGAGCACCAGCTACCCAGCCTAACAGGTAAGGATCGCTCAAACAGCCATCAAACGGATCACGCGGATGCCCGGTGATGCGCCGGTACTCCATGTGCCGCATAGCGCGGATGTGCGCCCACTGCTGGGGATGAGCCACCACTAACCCGTTGTAGGCCACGGCAGAGGTTGGGGACAGTTCGGTGTGGTTGAGCAACTCAGCAGTTGCCAACATGACCTCATCGAGGGAGGCGGCATCTTCGACTGCTGGCGCGGCTCCCAGCGCGATACGACTGCGTTCGATAAGGGCTGGGCTGTCAGCAAAGGTCTGCCGCACCATGCGCCACAAGTAGCTTTCCGGCCAGAGTGTTCCGTTCTGCACCGTCGGGCGCGAGAGGGTGAGCGACTCTCGCGCCAGCCCGATGAGTTCGTAGAACAATCCCTCGTCGGCGGCGCGTTCGGCCTGGGTTTGTAAATGGATGCCGCGCTCGCGGAGCTGCTCGCGTTCGGTGTCCAGGTAAAGGACATCTTCGGGAACAGGCGCAGGGAAAATCCCCTCGGATAGACCAGGGATGAAAACGTGGGCATGCGGGAGTCCACGCGCACCGGCGATGGTCGTAACCAACACGCGGCCAAAGCGACTGGGATGGTTGTCGATGGCAGTCGCATCCAGGACAATCTTGAGATCATAGATGAATTCGGCAGCAGTCAGGCGATCATCGCCCGCTAGGTTTAGGGCACGGAACAGACGTTGGGCGGCCAGCAGTCCGGCCAGAACCTGCTTTAAGGCGTGTATGGCACTCAGATCGCGGCTGACGAATTCAGCAGGCACGCCAGCTGCGCGGATGGCCTCCAGCAGGCGCAGCGAGAGACCATCTATGGAGGGGGCAGACTCTTCATCTGGATCGGCCTGCGGATCATTCCCGATGAGGTGTTCAATCCAGGCCACGAACTCGGCTGCTGATCCGCTCTCTGGCGGGGTTACGGCTTCAAAGAAGCGGGTCAAGGCGTGTTCTAACGCGGCGGCTTGATCTGTGTCGATCATCTGTACCGGTTCGCCGTCCTCGGTCTGCTGAGGCTGGGCAGCCTGCCGGACTGCTTCAATCCACTGGTCACGCCCACCGATCACCCGCTGTGTCCGGCTGATGCGTTCCAGGAGGTCGATGACCTCACTGGACAGACCGTCCGCGTAGATATACGGGGAGCGCAGCGCACTAATGACCTCCTGCTGGCGGAAGTCCGCTGCTGCCAGTTCGGTCAGGCGTAGGAGGGTTTGGATGACCGGAATTGTGCTGATTGCTACGCCATAGTGGAAGGCAGTTGGGATGCCGTAGCGCCGCGCAGCCTGCGCCAGCGGGCCGCTGTAGCGTTCCCAATCGCGCACGGCGATGAGGATATCTTCTGGTTGGCTGCTGGACATGACCAACAGGCGTTTGACCTGCCGCATCAGCGCGGCGGACTCTTGGACAGGATCTGGGGCTTCGATAAGGCCGATGGAGCCGTTCGATGACGGGATGGTGTTGTTGGGGGTGAAGCAGGTTTCGACAAGGTGGCGCAGCGCCGGATTGCGGATGCTGCTGAGGGCTGCCAGCGGTTCGACTGTCAGCGGCACGCCAGCCGCCTGGTGCGCGGCCTGGAATTGAGTGAGCGCCTCCTGGAAGCGCCGCCCGATGGTTTTCTCTCGTCCTGGAACCGTTGGCAGCCCAACCAGCGTGTGATGCACACGGCTTGCCAACCGGGCGAGAAGCTGAGCCTGGAGCGGGTTGAACTGGTCAAAGCCGTCGGCCAACAGCAACCGGACATCCGTGGCAATTGTGGGCTGCCGGCCAAGTTCATCCAGCGCGAGCCAGCCTTCACCTTCACGATCTACCAGATCATTTTGGCGGAGCCTATCCTGGTAGGCACTGTAGATGACAGCTAGGTCGTGGTCGGTGGGGCTGCCGTGTGCAGCAGCAGCGCTAAAATGTTCTGGGGTGATCCGGTTCTGTTTGAGTTCGTAGATGAAATCGGCGATGACTGGGACGAAGCCGGGCTTGTCAGCAATGCGGTGGAAGACGCGCAGTTGCCCCTGGCCTTGAAGTTCCAACAACAGGGCACGGATCAGGCGGAGCCGGGAGGTGCTGTCCAGTTGACGCTGTGGTTGAGCGGCGATGTCCAGCAAGTGAGTGTAGAGAGTGTAGAAGCTGAAGAACGTGATATTGAAGAAGGTGTCGCCAGGCTCGGCGGCCAGCCGTTCACGGAAGGCATCTTCTTGGCGGCGGCCAGGCAGCAGTACCCAGACCGGCGAGAGGGGGTGTTCCCGCGTAGTTTGTTTAAGGATTGACAGGAGTTCGCGCGTTTTGCCAGAGCCTACCGGCCCTAGAAGCACTGTCGTTGGCATGGCCTGTCAGTTCAACAGCAGGCGTTTGACGGCTTGGACGGCTGGCGGCGGGATGCGCTGCGGGGTTTTGAGGTATTCCCGGTAGAGATTCTGCGGCAGCGTTTCCAGATGACTGACCGGGACGGTGGGAGCCGCCTCGGTGATGTGAGTTACCTGCTGGCTGGATGTGAAGACGATTATGCCGTATACCGGTACATCGCGCAGTTTATGTTTGATGAGATACTGGCGAAGGTGGTCGATGTCCTCAATCACCTGTTTGGTGGGGTTGGTACGCCACAGGCGAAGCTGCCCCCCAGACTTTTGGAGCATCCAGGTAGAGGCTTCGTTCACGAAGACTCCTTGAGCATCAAGGATGCGGAAGACTAATGCACCCGGCGGGCCAACCAGCACGGCGTCGATATAACCCAGCCCGCTGCGGTTGATGTTGCTGATGAAGGTGAATTGTTCATCGAACTGGCCAGTGCGCTGGAGGAAGTCCCCGGTCAGCGCGGCGAGTTCATTGCTGCGCCGCCGGGTAATCGCCCGGATGACCACGGCACTGCCGACAATTAGCAAAATAAAACCTAGAATGATGAGGGTGACGCAGACGAGTTCGTAGAGACCATCCAGCCGATCCCCACGCGGCACGAGGCGAATGGTGCGGAGCAACGCGCCGATAATCGCCAGCAGTACGCCCACAGCCAACACCGGAAAGCCTAACTGAAGGAGCTGAAGTGAGCGGCGATTGAGAGCGCGAGTTGGAGCTTGGTTATCCATACAATACTCTTGTGAGCCGGGTCAAGACTTTGGATTCTGCACGGACGCCTTGGCGCGGCGGGCGGCAATCACTTCTTCTAGGATGGCCTTTAATTCGGTCAAGCGGGGGAGGGGCTTGTACATGAGCTTATCGGCGTCAGCCTGAGTCATGAACGTTTTCTCTTCCTCCGGGGTCAGGCGGTAAGCAGTGAACAATACAATGGCTGATTGGCTCAGAGGGGGGCATTTCCGCAGCTTGGCTCCGACCTCTGGTCC
Organism: Anaerolineae bacterium; assembly: GCA_034431625.1. GTDB lineage: Bacteria > Chloroflexota > Anaerolineae > Aggregatilineales > Phototrophicaceae > CFX2. The sequence goes on from DAOUCY010000172.1 coordinate 63,219, forward strand.
ACTGATGAGTCCCGGCAGGCGAATATCCAACAGGGCTAGTTCAGGCAGCTCCCCCTTGAAGCGACCTTCAGCCACTTCGTCAATCCAAGTACTGGCTTCCTCTCCATCTACGAACGCGACCCCATCAATGCCCCACATCTCGAACATGGCAAGCAGCACTTCGTAAATATCGGGTTCGTCTTCGACTACCATCCACGTTGACAAGAGGAAGCTCCTTCTCACTGGATTGAAATAAAAAACCACCTCAATTATAACCATAGTTATAGTTCAGGAAATGTGCAAACGTCTAAAGATTTTGTGGTTTCCAGCACGGGTTGCAGTCTCAAGCTATACTGGAACTACAAACAGCCGCATCGTGCCAGTTGGACGGCGCCAGATGGAGTGAGTTGCAAAGCGATGCCGAAGGATACTCGTGAAATCAGCAGTGTGATCACGCGCGTGAACCGGTTGGGCAGTGCCACAGAGCAATTGTTCAGCCGCCTCTATGGAGGACTGCGACGCGGCTCGAAGACGGAACAGCAGCTTGCGCTTGCCGAACCACCCAACACCGACGAGTCGCGTACTCGCCAGCTCCGGCGTATGGTTGCTGCCCGCGACGCTGAGATTGAGCGCCTGAGCGGCATTATCCATGTCATTGATGCCGGCATCATCATGCAGGATATGGAAGGCCGGGTGGTGCTGGAAAATGCTGCTGCGCGTCAACTCATCGGCAGCCGCAAAGATTTCTGGACGAGCGAACTAGGTACGCTCTTCAATGCTTACCGGGATGTTGTCCAAGTCGATTCGGAGTTGGCTCCGCTCGGCGAGCCGACCCGCGTCCAGATCGGCAGTAAGATCATTGGCGCTCATTTCGCTGCTGTCGCCGACAGTCACGGCCAGCGCTTGGGCACAATGATCGTGCTGCGAGATGTAACCCGCGAAGCCTTGACTGAGCGCCTGAAAGATCAGTTCATCACGGCGATTTCCCATGAGCTACGGACGCCAATGGCAGTCATCAAGGGGATGAGTGATGTGCTGCTGAGCAAAGCCGATTCTGGGCCGAACCGCCGTTTTTTGGATACCATCACCCGCAACGTTGATATTCTTGACCGGATGATCGTGGAGCTGCTCGACATCGCCGAGATGAGCGCTCAGGCTTTCGCTGTCCGGCGAGACCCAATCAACGTTGAGGATATGGTTTGGCAGGTTGTCCGGGGGATGACGCCAGAAGTTAAGCGGGCGCGGTTGGATGTAAAGGTTATCGTGCATGATTCTGAAAAACTCACCCTGGTCGGTGATGACCAGCGCCTGCGTTGGGGACTGGGTCATCTGCTCCAGAACAGTGTGCGGTATACCGAACCAGGCGGTCACATTGTTCTTCTGGTCGGTTTGAGCGGCGAGGATCAAGTCGCCATCCAAGTCATCGACAACGGCGTTGGCATCTCGCGCAAGGATCTGCCGCATATCTTCGAGCGGTTTTACCGCGGTGAACCCCGCACACGCAGTGGCAAACTGCTTGATCCGCGTGGATTGGGGCAAGGTCTATTCGTTGCTAAAACGGTGACGGAAGCGCACGGCGGCTACTTGACGGCGCAGAGCGAGGTTGGTCAGGGCAGCGTGTTCACGATGGTGCTGCCATTGGTTCCACCCAGCGCCACCTGAGAGCGGAACAACCACGGACTTGTGCTCCAATCTGTTGCGGCATCAACTATCGAAACGTTACAATTTCGAGCGAGTCGCCTGAAGTTTGGAGATGCTGCTGTGTCATCGCTGGGCGCATTCACCTTTGTGCTGCATTCGCATTTGCCCTATGCTCGCCTTGCCGGACGCTGGCCGCACGGCGAGGAATGGATTCACGAAGCCGCTGTCGAGACGTATATCCCCCTGCTGCAAACCTTGTATGACCTCAAAGAGCAGGGTGTTTTCTTCCGGCTGACGCTGGGGATTACCCCGGTGCTGGCCGAGCAGTTGGCCGATCCGGATATCCTCGATCATCTTGACCAATACCTCGATGATCGCATCGCGGCAGCACGCAGCGATATGGCCTATTTTGAAGCGCCGGAGAGCGCCAATCCCGCGCTGAGGGGGCTGGCCGAGTTCTTCCGTGACGGGTATATCCAGATTCAGAGCGCTTATCACAACCGCTTCAACCGTGACTTGATCGGTGCATTTCGCCGTCTGCAGAATGAGGGTTTCATCGAGATCATCACTTCAGCGGCTACACACGCCTATCTGCCGCTGCTGTCGCGGGATAGTTCGCTGTACGCCCAGATGCGGACGGGCATGCGCAGCTATGAACGTCTTTTTGGACGGCGTCCGAGCGGGGGGTGGCTCCCAGAGTGTGCCTACCGACCGGCCTATGTGACCGAGGACGGGCAGAAGCGTGCTGGGCTGGAGAGCCTACTAGCGGCTTTCGGGCTGCGTTTCTTCTTTGCTGAAACGCACACGATCACCGGTGGACAGCCCGTCGGCGTGGCGGCGGGGGAGGTTATTGGGCCTTACAGCTACGTCAAGCGGCGCTACGCCATCCCTGCTAATCCGCTGCTCCAAACCCCAGAGCGTCCAGCCACTACCTACCAACCCTATTATGTTAGCAACAGCGGGAGTGGGCGCGATGTGGGGTTGTCGTCCGGAGTAGCGGTGATTGGCCGCAATAATGAAACTGGGATGCAGGTCTGGAGTGCCAAGCACGGCTATCCTGGCGACTTCGACTACCGCGAATTCCATAAAAAAGCTGGCACAAGTGGGCTGCGCTATTGGCGTGTGACCGGAGTTGATGTCGATCTAGCCGATAAAGATGTCTATAACCCAGAGTGGGCGCGCTACAAAACCGACCAACATGCCGAGCATTTCGTCCACTTGGTCGGTGACCTGCTGCGCGACTCGCAGCGTGCTTCCGGTCGCAGCGGTTTGGTTGCCTCGATCTACGATACAGAATTGTTCGGTCACTGGTGGTTCGAGGGGGTTGATTGGCTGGGCAAGGCGCTCCGCAATCTGGCTGCCAATGCCGACCTGGAATTGACCACTGCTGGGCGCTACATTGAGCGTCACCCGCCAACTGAGACACTGCTCATCCCGGAAAGCTCGTGGGGCAGCAGCGGCACACACTTCACCTGGGATAACGGCGAAACCCACTGGATGTGGGAACCCATTCACGAGGCCGAGGCCCGCATGGAGCGCTTCGCCGTCCGTTACGCGAATGCCGACGAGACCCAAACTATCGTGCTGAACCAGGCCGCCCGTGAGCTGCTGCTGGCGCAGAGTTCGGATTGGCCTTTTCTGGTAACGACGGGGCAGGCGCGAGAATACGCCATCCAGCGCTTCAGCCAACATCTGGAGCGTTTCAACAAGCTGTTGATGGGGCTGGAGATTGGCAACCCGAACCGCGAGCTGGCTGAGGAATATTGGGAACTGGATAAGCTTTTTCCGGACATTGATTTTCGCTGGTTCGCGCCACAAAAGGGGGAACGGTTTTGAGCACTAATGTGCTGTTCGTCAGCGCCGAAGCTGCGCCATTTGCAAAGGTCGGGGGGCTGGCCGATGTCGTCGGGTCACTGCCACAGGCACTTCGCAAACTGGGGATCGATGCCCGCCTGATCCTGCCGCACTACGGCTTTATCCCGGACGAGAAGTACAAAATCGTTCCGGCCTTTGACTTCGAGTTCCCGCGTGTGACCGGCATTACCGATGTGTATGTCTTCACCACCGAATATGACGGCGTGCCCATCTACTTCGTCCAGGGGTGGCCGTTCTTCGGTAATGAATCGTCGGTGTACACAGAATGGAATTGGGATGTTCCCCGCTATCTGTTCTTCAATCAAGTGGCGATGGCTGTTGCCTGGGAACTCAAGCAGCGTGAAGACTGGTTCCCGGATGTCTTCCACGTCCATGACTGGCATACAGGCTTGATCCCGTTCTTGATCTCGGAAAGCCGTCGCGATCCGGTCTGGGCACAGACGGCTTCGGTTGTCAGCATCCACAATATGGCCTACCAGGGTGAGCATGTGGGGGGGTGGCTTTGGCAATTGGGGATCGCGGGACGGCATCATCCCGAACTGGTTTCACGCGGCCTCACCGATAACCTCCTGGCAATGTCGATTGCCTATGCCGATATGGTCTCGACGGTTAGCCCGCGTTATGCTATCGAAATTCAGTACCCTTACATGGGCTATGGGCTGGATGGGCTGGTGCGAACCCGCGCCAATGACCTAGTTGGGATTCTCAACGGTCTAGATACCAACTACTGGAATCCAGAGACTGATCCACTGCTGGTTTCCAACTACAACGCGGACAACTTCGAGGAGAGGCGCCTCCCCAACAAGCGTGAAATGCAGCGTGATTCGGGTTTGGAAGTTCGGGATGATATTCCGATGATCGGTGTTGTCAGCCGCTTTGTCAAACAGAAGGGGTTTGATCTGGCGCTGCCGGCGCTGCGCCGTCTGCTGGCCGATACTGAAGTCCAGTTCGTGGCGCTGGGGACAGGCGAGCCTGATCTGGAATACCAATTCTGGCGGCTGGGTAAAGATTTTTACTGGCGGGCGAAGGTTTACCAGGGCTTCAATGCGGCTATCGCCCAACGCATCTATGCTGCCTGTGACATGTTTCTGATGCCGAGCCACTTTGAACCGTGCGGCATCGGCCAGATGGTTGCCATGCGCTACGGATCGCTGCCGGTTGTACGCGAAACGGGTGGGTTGGCCGATACTGTGCAGAACTATGATAACGGTCCTGCTGATACCGGCACGGGGTTTGTCTTCCAGTGGGAGCAGTCAGAAGCTGTGCTAGGGACGCTGCGCTGGGCTATTGATGTGTACTATACCCGCAAGGAAGCCTGGCGCCGGATGCAGCGGCGGGCGATGCAGATCGAATTTAGTTGGGAGCGGAGCGCGCGGGCTTATGCCGATGTCTACCGCCGCGCGCTGGAGAAACATCGTGGTTATGTGACTGTGCCCTAAGGTAGGTCTATTCGATATTTAGGAGGGTGAGGATACCGTGAAAATCAAAGCAGTCATCCTGGCCGGTGGTGAGGGAACTCGGTTGGCGACGCTGACCGCTAAACGCGCCAAGCCGGCTGTTCCGTTTGCCGGAAAATACCGAATTATTGACTTTACTTTGAGCAACTGTGTCAACTCGAACATTTTTGATGTCTTGGTGCTGACCCAGTACCGTCCCCACAGCCTTATTGACCATATTGGGCGCGGCCGTCCTTGGGACCTTGACCGCTCCTTCACCGGCGGCGTTCATATCCTTCAGCCATACAAAGGCCGCAATGATACCGACTGGTACGCAGGCACAGCTGATGCAGTCTCTCAGAACCTCAGTTTTGTGCGGCGCGGTCGTCCGGACTACGTGCTGATCCTCTCTGGCGATCACATCTATGAGATGGACTACGATGTCCTGCTTGAGTTCCACCGAGATAAGAAAGCTGATGTGACCATCTGCACCATCCGCGTCCCAATGGATGAGGCCAGCCGCTACGGTATCCTCGATGTGGATGATGACTACCGAGTGCGCGAATTTGTTGAGAAGCCGGCTAATCCACCGAGCAACCTCGCCAGCATGGGCGTCTACGTGTTCAGCTATGCGGTGCTGGAGCAGATGCTCATTGAAGACCAGAAGCGCAAGAGTTCCAGCCACGACTTCGGCAAGGACATTCTGCCGCGAATGGTCATCGAAGGGATGCGCGTTTATGCCTATCCTTATGGTGGGTATTGGATCGATGTCGGAACCATCGACGCCTATTGGGAAGCTCACATGGACCTCATTGGCTCGCCGCCGTCGCTGAACCTGAATGACCGCACCTGGGTCATCCATACCCTCAGCGAGGAGCGCCCGCCTGTCCACATCCACAGCGGTGCAACTGTTCGCAACAGCATGATTACTGATGGGTCGGTTGTCTCGGAAGGAGCGCTGGTCGAAAACTCGATCCTTTCGCCCGGTGTTTATATCGGCCCGAACGCTGTTGTGCGCGAGTCCATCGTCTTGACCGATACCTACATTGAAGCTGGCGCCGTCGTCGAACGCTGCATTCTGGATAAGATTGTGGTTGTCGGCCATAATGCCCGCGTTGGCAAGATACAGGATGTGGGTGAACTTGGGATCACCTGCGTCGGTAAGAACAGCCATATTCCCGCTGGGTATTCTATCGGCCGCGGTGCGGTGCTGGGAACCGATCTGCGGCTGGAAGATTTCGCGGAGTTCACCAACAAGACCGTGCCGAGCGGAACCCAGCTCGGCTATAAGAAAAAATAGATCGCGCGAGTCCGTGGTCTGAACACTGCTGCTGACATCACTGCCCAAATTCACGGGAAGGGCCACCGGTTCACCGCCAGGCAACCTTGAGGAGTTGAGTCGTGTCTAAAATCGAACGCACGGCCTTGTGTGTGTATGGTCACTTCAGCCAGCCGCCGCGCGGCCATCCGATCACTGGGGAAATCGGCGCTGAACCAGAAGCTGAACCGTACCTGAACTGGAATGACCGCATCAACCAGGTTTCATATTTTCCCAACGCGCAGATTGGCAACTTCAACCGGATCAGCTTCAGTTTCAGTGAAGGCCTGCTCAAGTGGCTGGAACAGAATGCTCCGGATACCTACCGACTGATTATTGAGGCGGATCATCAGGCGGTTGCTCAGTCGGGTCAGGGTGGGAATGCACTGGCAACCGCCTATAACCATGTCATCCTGCCTTTGGCTCGCAAGCGTGACAAGCGTACGCAGATTCTGTGGGGGTTGGCTGCTTTTGAACGGCATTACGGCCGCAAGCCAATTGGTTTCTGGCTGCCGGAGATGGCTGTTGACTTGGAAACGCTGTCGATGCTGGCTGAAGCTGGGGTAGGCTATACGCTGCTAACCAGCCGCCAGCTCCGCAACCTTCCGGTGAACGAGGGGGCTGGGCCGTACCGTATTGACCTCCCTAATGGGAAAAGCATCGCGGTGTTTGCCCGGTCGGATGCCCTTTCTGCCGAACTCTCTTTCAACATTCACAACCTCGGTGGAGCTGGGCATTGGTCGCGGCAGGTGCTTGGTCCAGCGCGGAAAGCTTCCCCAGTCGGCTTGACACTGCTGGCGACCGCCGGTGAAACCTTCGGCCACCATTATGCGGGAGAGGAACAGTTCCTTTACTGGCTGGTCAGCCACGAAGCTCGCGCTGCCGGCTATGAACTCACCAGCCTTGATCAGTACTACCTGTCTCATCCTCCGAGCCAGGTTGTCGAAGTTGAGGAGCGCAGTACATGGGGGGATCAACCTGGGCTGACTGCCTGGGCGACTGGCTATTCTGACTCCAAGCACAACACACTGTGGAAAGGATCGCTGCGCCGCGCATTGGATAATGCGGCCAGCGACATCGACCGCGTGTATGAAGAGATCATTATGCCCTTCGGCATTGATCCTTGGACGCTGCGTGACGGGTATCTTCCTGCGCTCTTTAAGGGCATGACTCCTGACGAGTATATCAGCGAACACCTGCCCAAGATCAAAGATAAGGATCGGGAAATCCTAAAGGTATTATTCCAGGCTATCCGGCTGACTCAGCGCATGTATAACAGCTACACTTTTACCGAAGATAACTTCGATAGCCGCCAGCCGCGCTACGCCATTGCCTGCGCTGCAACGGCCCTATCGATTGTCCAGGAAGCCACGGGACGTGACCTCAACGACCGCCTGCCTGTCGATCTGGCCGTGGTGAGTTCTCCCGGAACCAAAGTCACCGGAGCAGATATGCTCCGCGATGCTGTTCGCCAGTTTGATCTGTCACTCCTGAGGACATGAGCGGGACGTCTTCATAAGATCGGTGGTGGGGCGCAGTCGATCAGGCTGCGCTCTTTGTTATTCAATAGGGCTAATCAACTATGCGTAAACCTGTCCGTCTCCAGCCTGGAAGTACAGTCGCGGCCATCACCCTCTCTTGGGGAGGAGCTGCACTCTTCCCACATCGCTACGAAGCGGGTAAAGCGCAGTTGGAAGCCGCTTTTGACGTTTGCGTGGTTCCAACTCGCCACGCGCTGAAAGACGCCGCTTGGATCGCCCGCAACCCGCAAGCTCGTGCTGATGATCTGATGGAAGCTTTTGCAGACCCATCGATCCACGCGGTTTTCTCGATGATTGGGGGGGAGGACTCTATCCGAATTCTGCCTCACATCGATCTCGATGTTCTTCGTGCCAATCCCAAGATTTTCATGGGCTATTCCGACACCACCATTACCCATTTTGCCTGCTGGAAAGCTGGGTTGGTCTCCTTCTACGGCCCCTCGATCATGGCGGGATTTGCTGAAAACGGCGGTTTGTTCCCTTACATGGTCGACTCGGTGCGCCGCACCCTCTGTTCACCCGCACCTATCGGCGAGCTGAAGCCTAACCACGATGGTTGGACAGTTGAGTTTCTGGATTGGGGCGACCGGATGAATCAAACGCGCTCACGGACTTTGAATCCGGCAGCCCCCTGGCATTGGCTGCAAGGGAGCGGAGTCCGGCGCGGACGGCTGCTCGGCGGCTGCGTCGAGGTGCTGGACTGGCTGCGTGGAACTGACTACTTTCCGCCGCTCGTCGATTGGCAGGATGCTATCCTTTTCCTCGAAACATCTGAAGAAGCGCCGCCGCCTACACAAGTCACGCGGATGCTGCGTTCACTGGCCGCTGCCGGGGTGCTTCAGAATTTGGCTGGTATTCTGGTCGGTCGTCCAGGTGGCGCTGTTCCCATCGAGCAGTTTGGCGCCTATGACGAAGCGGTGATCCAGGTCGTGCGCAACGAGTTGGGGCTGCGCGATTTGCCAGTTGTTACTCGGATGGATTTTGGCCACACCGATCCCATGTTGGTACTGCCCTACGGCATCGAAACCGAAATTGACTGTGATGCTCGGCGAATCACTCTCTTGGAGAGCGCGGTCACGTGACTCTATATCTATAAAGCCCGTGTGGAGATTATGTAGCTGGCTGTGGCTGAGTTAGTCGCCAGCGGCACGTTGTGTACGTTGCAGATTCGCAGCAGTCCTTGAATGTCGGGATCATGCGGGTTGGCCGTCAGCGGATCGACGAAGAAGAACACGGCTTCAATCTTGCCTTCGGCGACTTGCGCGGCGATCTGGGCGTCGCCCCCCTGCGGCCCGGAGAGCATCTGCTTGACGGGGAGGCCGCATTTCTCGCGCAGCAGTTGGCCGGTGGTGCGGGTCGCTACCAATTCGTACTTCATCAAGACATCTTTATGCGACAAGGCGAAAGCCACCATGTCGGCCTTTTTGCCATCATGGGCGATTAATGCGACGGTCGCGGGGTTCGTAGTCATAGCGGTCCTCGGTGGATGCTTCCCTGTTCAGCCAACCGGAAAGCATCGGAAGCGAATGAATTGGCTGATTCAGCCGGCGGAAACGCTCATTCAGCCGGATCGCTTCTTGATAATGTCCCTCAAGCTGCGACATGATGACGCTCCATGGGCGTGACTCGGCAAAACGCCGGGCACTGCTCGCCATGCACTGGCGCAGTTCTGGGTTAGCCCGCAGGCGGCGCACGGCCTGGGCAAAGGCTTCCGGTTGACCGGGACAACTGTACCCTGTTTCGCCGTCTCGCACCAGTTCGGCCACGCCACCCTGGTCAATGACCACGCACGGCAGCCCAGAGGCCAGCGCTTCCTGGACAACTTGTCCGAACGTCTCGCACGGCCCGGCAAACAGGAATACATCTGCGCTGGCATAAGCTGCGGCCAGGTCGTCACCGTACACGTATCCCATGAAGTGGGTGTTTGTCCCGGCGAATTGTTTTTCTAGGTCATCGCGCAGTGCTCCATCGCCGATAATGGTCAGCGCCACCCCCGGCGTTCGTGCTACGTCTAGCAGCAGATCAATGCGCTTTTCATTCGCCAGCCGACCAACGTACAAACACACAAGCGAATCAGGATCACGTCCATTCAGCAAACGGGCGCGCCATTCAGCAGAACGGCGCTTGGGATGGAAGCGGGTGATGTTCACGCCGCGCCCCCAACGCCGCAACCGTCGGTAGCCTCCTCTCTGAAGCTGCTGCAGCGTGTAGTTCGACGGCACGAGAGTCAGATGGCAGCCGTTGTGGATGTAGCGCAACCAGCTCTGAATTGGATATGACAACAGATCAAAGCCATAGTGCAGCGCGTAGGCCGGCAAGTCAGTCTGGTAGTTGGCGATCACAGGAATATTGCGCCTGCGCGCAGTCAGCATCCCGCTCACGGAAAGCAGCGCCGGGCTGAACAGGTGGATCAGGTCTGGCTGGAAGGCAGCGATTTGGCTGCTGATTGCCAGCGAAGGGAGTGCAATCCGCGTCTCCGGTGCTAGCGGCATCGGCAGTGATGGCAACGGAATTACTTGTGATGGGCCGATGTGCGTTGGGGCCATGTCAGGCGCGAACACCAGCACTTCACGTCCGGTTTGCTGGAGATAGCGCAGCGTGAGGTAGGCAGTTTTGGCGACCCCATCAACTTTAGGCGGGAAGGACTCGGCGAACAGCACTACCCGCCGGATCGGGGAGGTTTTCAGTGCATCGGAGTCGGGGGTATCAAAGGCAAACTCTGAATCGTAGATTTGTTCCGCTTTCTGGGGATCGAACTGATTGAAAGCTTCAAGTAATCGGTGAGAGGCCATCGTTCACCTTCCGCGGCAGTTTGTCTGTAGCGCAGCGCCGCACGGAATTCGTCTGCGGTGCGGCCAGGGAAGCGCGTCTTCCCCAATCCAATCGCGCTCAGGGTATGCGCGTCGCTGCTGCCGATGACAGGGAGCGGAACCTGATTGCAGATGCGCCGGGCGATCAGGTTGTTGCCCGGTGTCATGGTTCCCGCATTGTAGACCTCGACGCCATCGACATTCAAGGTGAATAACACCTCAGGCTGGCGCAGGTAACGCAGCGTGCTGGCGTGGTGGATCAGCATTTCGCCGGGATGAGCAAGTATAGCGACTCCACCCTGCTCATGAATGGCACAGGTTGTCTCCTGGATTGACAGCCCTGCTGGAACTGGCGATGCTATCCACAGTGCCAGCACATGCCCATCGGCGGCGCTCACTTCCATGCCGGGGATGATGTCGAATGGATACCGATCACGCTGTTCTGCTGCCCACAGACTGCCATCCAACCGATCGTGGTCGGTGATGGCGATCACGTTGAGACAGGTATGACGCGCCACGTAATCGAGAACCTGCTTCGGTGATGCCAGCCCATCGCTCAGATGGGTGTGCATGTGAACATCCGCCGTTCCGTAGTCGGCATTGTGCATGGAGCCACCCGCTTTCTGATCATCGAGTTAAGCTCTACTATACGCACCCTGCATTCAGGCAGGACTAACCCTGCGATAAGAAGACATCAACGCCAGGATAAGTCTTGATGAACACAGACTTGGGTAGGGGGTGATGGTATCGATGCGGACTTTTCTATCTTTGGAAAGCTAACGACTGCAAAGGGGTTGGTTAGGTCGGCAGTGTTTCTAGGCGCGCAGTAGTAAGCGATGAGATTAAGCCGGTGGGACGGAGTGAGGCTGACTCCGCCCACCGCGGCGCAAAGTGGAGGGTTTAGCTCTTTAGCGACATCACATAGGCTACCAGGTCTTCGATCTGCTGTTCGGTGAAGATTTGGGCATAGACCTGCGGCATCAGCCCATCGGGATAGCCAGGAACGACGAATGCGCCCGGCATCGTGATCGAGGTGTGGATATATTCCTGTGGGGTCTGCCCCTGGATGTTTTCCAGCGCCCACTTGGAGACGTTGAGAAGGCCTGGGCCGATTAACTGGGCTTCCTGATTGTAGTAATGGCAGGTCGCACAGGCAAAGTTCACCTCGCCGCGCACTTCATTGAACAGGGCCTGTCCCCGTGCTGGATCACCTGGGCCGACATACACCAGCGGGTCGCCTGATCCGCCTGCTGGGGCAGCGGTTGGCAGCGCAGTTGGAGCCGCAGCTTCCATCGTCGGGATTTGCGTGGGAGTGCTGGTGGGCATTGGGGTGGCTGTCGCGGTGAACGTCGCGGTTGGGACCGGCGTCTCAGTCGCGGTTGGGGTGGCTGTTGGCGCAATTTCGGTGAGATGTTCGCTGGTCGCGGCCAGCGCGACACGGGTTTCCTGGGCAGCCGCTGACCATTCCGGCGTGGCAACCGTCCCACATGCGGCCAAGAGCAGCGCGATCAAGGGTAGGGCAATCCAGGCGTAACGAAGCATGACGATCACCTCGAACCGTTTGTGATGAATGGAACGAGGTGCCAGTATATCATGTCGATTGGGGGGTCGCAATAACGATGCAACCGGTTCCTTAAAAGCCCGTTGTCTCTGGCCGACGGTAGTGAATCAGCCGCTGCAGCGCCTTCAGTTCATACGGCCAGTCATAGTATTCCAGCCGGTAGCGCCAACCGCTCAGCGTTTGCAACGCCGTGCGCCACCGGCCTTGCAGGCGTAGATCGGTGACTGTGGGATAGTAGGCATTGATGACTGCCTCAAAGTTCCGCACTCGGCTGCGGACGGTATCCTTGAACCAGGGGGTGCCGGGGTCGCGCCGCATCGAGAACTTGGCCCATTCGGGGCTGGCCCATTCATCCAGCGTTTCTGGGAAGCGAAAGCCGAGTTTGTGGGCTTCGTCCAAGAGGATGCTGCCTTCCTGCGGCACAGGGGTGTAGATATACAACACCAGTTCGGTTGCGGGATTGATCTGTTTGATTTTGCGGATGAACTGGATGGTGGTTTCGATGTCCTCGCGTGGATCGGGTGGATTTCCCATGACAAAAGAAAGCTCCGGTACGATGCCGTAATGTTTCATTCGCTCGACCAGTGCCAGCGTCATCTGAGCGCTCGACCTGCCGCCCTTGTTCATTCGTTTGAGGGTCTCATCACTGCCGCTCTCGGCACCCATGAAGATCATCTTCGCACCACCGCGTTTCATCTTCTCCCAAGTGTCGTCGGAGTAGCTCATCAGCGTATCAACTCGCCCTAAACCCCACCAGGCGATTCCTTTACTGACCATGCGCTCGGCGAACTCGGCGGTTCGGTCTTCGCGGACGAAGAAATCCATGTCGTGGAATTCCAGACCGTTGATCTGCCAGCGGTCTTGCAGGTGGGTCACAATGGCGGCGACTCGGCTGGCGCTCTCCGGAAGCCAGCGGCGGTTGGCGAGCGCGACGACTGCGCAGAAATTGCAAGCAAAAGGACACCCAAAACTGGTGTTGTGGTTGAGGACGCGCGTGCCCAAATAACTCCGTCCGACGTAGCGGCTTACGTCCAGGCGGTCATAGGGCATCCACGGCAAGCTGTCCATCAGCACGTTGGGAGCGCGTGGGTTGACGATCACAGTGCCGTTTTTGGAATAGGCGAGCGAGGGGATGTCTTCCAATGCTCCACCGTGATGCAGCCGGTCTACGAAGGTGCGGAAGGGGGCTTCGCCTTGCCCCTGAATCACGTAATCCACGTAATCGCTGCGGAGGGTGACTTCATAATGCTGGGTTGGGAAGTAGCCACCCCAAAGGATAGTCAGTCCAGGAAGCGCCGCCTTCACCTCTTTGCAGACAGGTACAGCCTGCCGGAGCTGCGGCCCTGGCATCACGGTGACGGCCAGCAACTTTGCCCCGGTTGTTCTGGCTCGCTCTATGATGTAGTCGGCTGGATTGTCGATCAGGTTGCCGTCGATGAACTCGACATCATAGTCTTCTGCAATGACCGCGGCGACTGACAGCAGAGAAAGTGGCAGCCGCTGCTTGCCTTTGGACGTGCTGACCGGATTGTACAGGAGAACTGTATGCCGCATCAGGAATGACCTCATTCGTAATACGCTTTGCAGCCGATTGTGTCATGGCCTGATTGGAAGCGCAACATCAGCCGTGGTATCGTGAAACAAGGTCGGCTCGACGTCAAAGGATTTGTTCACATGGCACAGTCTGTCCACAATTTTCGCAGGAAGATCAACCGCACGCTTAAGCTGGATTACCTGCTCTCGCTACCGGATGGGTACGAAACGAGCCGGCGTTGGCCACTGATGCTATTTCTTCATGGCGCGGGCGAACGCACCGATCATCCGCTCGGACTCGAATCGCTCAAGAAACATGGTCCGCCGAAGCGCTTCGACCAGCACAATCCCACACCTTTCATCATTGCGTCGCCCCAGTGCCCAGCTGACGAATGGTGGGCCGATCATATTGATGCACTGCTCGGACTATTGGATGACCTGGAAATCAACTATGCCGTTGATCCGGCACGGGTCTATGTGACTGGGCTGAGCATGGGCGGATTCGGAACCTGGACGCTGTGCGCTCGCTACCCCGAGCGATTTGCGGCGGCTTTGCCAATCTGCGGCGGACTGCCGTGGTACATTGATCTTGACCGTGCTGTCGAAAAGATGAAGCACCTGCCTATCTGGACGTTCCATGGTGCGAAGGATGAGGTTGTGTCTATCGAGGAAACGCAGCGTGTGGTCAAGGCGCTCAAGGCCGTGGGCGGCAACATCAAGTTTACGGTGTACCGCGCGGCTCAGCACGATTCTTGGACGAAGACCTACAACAATCCCAAACTCTATGAATGGATGCTGCAGCACACCCGGAAAATATAAGCTTCACCGGGATTTAAGAGGATACAATTCGTCATATCGAGCAGCCCTATGCTGGTCTATTGTACTGCTCGCCCAATTCCCTACTCCGGTTTGTGACGGCTCACACCAGAACACCCATTTATGGGGGGAACTGGCGGCTCCATTGTTGGCTACAATCGGTTATACCGATGCTATGAGCTGTGCAGCTCTGGCAAGTCACTCCGGTTGAGTGAGGGGATTCAATCTTCATGAACCTGATTTCGATGATGCAGTATCGCGCGGGGTTTGGCCGTGACGGCGAAAATCCGCGCCTGACTGTGGAAACGGTCGATAACCATATCTACTTCTACGCTGATGTAGACAGTGATCGATGCTTGGCGCTAATGCGTTCAATCCGCCAGGTGGATTCGTCGCTGCGGCAGGAGTATCTCTCCCGTGATATGGAAGGGCTACCACCGACCCCGATCTGGCTGCATATTCATTCCTATGGCGGCGATCTGTTTACCGGTTTCAGCGTAGCCGACCAATTGGCAATGATCAAGACGCCGATCTACTCGATTGTCGAGGGGATCTGCGCCAGCGCAGCCACGCTGATTTCGATGTCGTGCGTTAAGCGGTTCATCCTACCCAGCAGTTTTATGCTGATCCACCAGCTTTCTGGGGTGAAGTGGGGGACGCATGAGCAGTTCAAGGACGAGATGACGCTTCAGAGCAAGGCAATGGACCGGCTGGTGGAATTCTATGCCCGGCGGTCACGGGTATCGGTTGAGGATGTCCGTTCGATGCTGATGCGTGACTACTGGATGGACGCGGAGACCTGTCTGAAACAGGGCTTCGTTGATGAAATCCTGGTCGCGCGTTAAGGCGCATGATCTGGTAGGAGCGAAGAGGGGCGGTCTGCCCCTCTTTTGTTTGCTCAGCCGCTTCTCATCCATCTGCGCTACAGTTCCACGAAATGCACGAGATGTTTAGGTGGTCAACGTGGAACAATTTAGCCTGCTTGACTTGAGGGCCGATTGGAGTTGTGATTGGTTGGAGCTTGAGCCGGATTTGTACGAATTTCTGAAACCGGAACGGGTTGTTGACCTGGAACGCTGGACGTTCGACCGCCGCCGCTTGGAAGGCTGGGCAGCCTACCTGTACCGGGACTTCATACTGCCCGCGCTCCATCCACAGGCGGCCTGCTGGCTCTGCATCGACGCGGCTCCTTCTCGGACCGGCATCTATATCAACGACCGCTGGGTGACACATTACACCAACCCTGGAGCCGATGATCCTCCCTTTGAATGGGATATCACTGCCTGTGTGTCTCCTGGCCGGAATCGGATTGGCTTTCGCGTCGAGGCAGACCTTTCAGGCCGCTTTCAGGGCGTCTCGGTTCACTGGACAGTGTGAAAGAAGCAGTTTCCCCACATGGCACCTCTGACCCCGCTTGTGCTCGATCACGACTGGCGCTACTTCCCGACCGAAGATATGGATCCAGCCTACGGTGCCTCTTTGCTCGATGAATCATCGTGGGGTGTACTGGCGCGGATCGAGGAATTCCCACGAGATGTGGTGCAGTTTTATCGAGAGCTGCATCTCCGCCGCCGGTTTGATCTGGAACCGATTGCGGATCAGTGTTTGCGCTTTCACTTGATGGTCGATGAGGCTCCCAAGGGGACTCAATTCTATATCAACGGCTGGCATGTGGGCACAGCGGCAGGAAGTCTCCTCATTTCCGACGTGACGGATTACGTGACGCTGGAGGGTAATGTGCTTTTGCTCAAGCTCACCTCGGCACGAGGTGCATTCCGGGGGCTACGACTTCAGCCAGTACCCTGTGAACCGGGATAGGCCGAATCCGTCGATCCGCCTCACGCGGTCGGATTGACTGACTTCACACGCTCCGTTACAATACGGTTCGTTGAATATCGTAATAGTTGGATCGAGTCGATGAAGTATTTTCTGGAGAGCATGGGCTGTCAGATGAATACGGCTGACAGCCAGCTCCTGGCTTCAGAGCTGGAAAAACTGGGCCATCGGGCAGTAATGACGCCGGATGAGGCGGATATTCTCGTCGTCAATACCTGCGTTGTGCGCCAATCTGCTGAGGATAAAGCCTTCAACCGGCTGGCCGAGTTCAACCGGTTGAAGCGCCGCGACCCGCAGCGGATTATCGGAGTGATGGGCTGTCTGGTGGGTGTGCGCGATGCGCTGGCACTGCGGAAGCGCGTCCCTTATGTGGATGTCTTCATGGCTCCGAGCGACCCAATGCCGATGGTTGATTTCCTGGCGAGCCGGATGCAGGAAGACGAAGCCCTGCGAATCGAGCGGCGCGACCGTGCACAGCGAGATGCGATCCAGGACGGCGATATTCTACTGCCTGCGCACGAACAGGGGAGCTTGATCAGCGCCCATGTCCCTGTGGTGTACGGCTGCTCACATGCTTGCTCGTTCTGCATCATTCCCCGCCGTCGAGGAATTGAGCGCAGCCGGAGCGTGGGCGAGATTGTGGCGCATGTGCGCAGCTTGGCGCTCCAGGGGGTGAAAGAGGTCACGCTGCTGGGGCAGATTGTGGATCGCTACGGTAAAGATGTTCCTGATGGGCCTGATCTGGCGGATCTGCTGCGGATTGTCCATCAGGTCGCTGAGGAAACTGGGCTAGAACGCATTCGCTTCCTGACGAGCCATCCGAACTGGATGACCGACAAGCTGCTGGATACTGTTGCAGAACTACCGCGGGTGATGCCCGTGATCGAAGTGCCGGTGCAGGCTGGCGACGATGCAGTACTGGAACGGATGAAACGCGGCTATACCACTGCTCAGTACCGGAAGCTGGTTGCCAATATCCGCGCGCGGATTCCGGATGTGGCGATCCATACCGACATCATTGTGGGTTTTCCGGGTGAGACCGAAGCTCAATTCCAGGGCACGGTGGACTTGCTGGCTGAACTCAAGCTCGATAAAGTTCATCTGGCGCGCTATTCTCCGCGTCCACACACCCTAAGTGCCCGGACGATGGAAGACGATGTACCGGACGAAGAAAAGCGAAGACGCCTTCAGGTCATTGAAGAACTGCAAGCGTCGGTGCTGGCCGAGATCAACGGCCGCCTGTTGGGCGAGACCGTCTCGGTGCTGGTTGAAGACCAGCACAAGGGCAAGTGGCGTGGGCGGACGCCCCAGAACAAGCTGGTCTTTTTTGAGGACAGCGCGGACTGGAAAGGCAAGGTCGTGGATGTCGAGGTCATCTGGACGGGGCCGTGGAGCATGCAGGGACGGCTTCCACGTTCATCCAGCGAGTCTTTGGATGCTGCGATGATCCCTGTATTCGTTGGCGGGCCGGTCGAGATAGTAGGTGAAACACCGAATCTTGCATTGTGATGGAATGTTGTTTGGCTTTATACTCGAAGCTGGGTTAACACGAACCGGGACCGAGCCAAGCTTGCAGCGCGCGGAACCCCAACGTTTCTCACCAACTGGAGGAAACTCGGACAATGCCGCCTGAGAAGAGTGGTTACTACTATCCGAACAAGTTTGCCCGGATTTTCATCGACGCGATGGAAGAGGTGATGGGCAAGAACGGTCTGAACG
>DAOUCY010000173.1:0-18874 GCA_034431625.1 Anaerolineae bacterium
ACGCCTGGGAGATTCTCGACGCCGCCGCCACCAAGCCCTTTGGCTTCATGAAATTTACGCCAGGCCCGGGGCTGGGCGGGCATTGCATCCCCATCGACCCGCTCTATCTCTCCTGGAAGATGCGCACGCTGGCGTATACGGCGCGCTTCATTGAACTTGCCAGCGAAATCAACACGGAGATGCCGCGCTACTGGGTGCAAAAGGTGCAGGATGCGCTCAACGACATCGGCAAAGCGGTCAAGGGCAGCCACATCCTGGTGCTGGGCGTCGCCTACAAGAAGAACGTGAGTGACCTGCGCGAGTCGCCGGCGCTCGACATCATCCACCTGCTCGAAGAAAAAGGCGCCCACGTCGCCTATCACGACCCCCACGTGCCCGCCTTCCAACACGACGGCATGGAGATGGTGGGCGTCACCGACCTCGACGCCGCACTGGCCGCCGCCGACTGCGTGGTGATTGTCACCGACCACGACGCCTACGACTGGACAAGCGTGCGCCGCGCCGCCCGGCTGCTGGTCGATACGCGCCACGTGGTGTAAAGCCCCACCGGATGTGTCCCCGGCGCGAACGCGGCTGTGGTATACTTTGGATACGCAATGAAAAAGCTGAGATTCTCCGAGAAACTTGGCTTTTGAGCGGATATCGTCTGCGTCGGAGGAACTGAATGGCAGCGCTCAGTGTACAGTTATCCCGAAACGCACAAGAAGGAACAGAGCGCGATTCACGGGTGCTTCCTAATCTGGAGCGCCTGTCGAGCGTCTTTGCTGACTATCCCGAGATTCAGGCAGTCTATCTATTTGGCTCGACTTCCACTGGCCGCACGCATGCCGAGAGCGACCTCGACCTTGCGATTGTACTTCACCCAGACGCGCACTCTTTTCCAAAACTCGATATTCTGGCTAAACTGGCGCAAGCAGGATTTTGTAATGTCGATCTGGTCACGCTCGATACCGATGACATCGTGCTCAAGCATGAAGCGGTGCGCCAGAATCGGTTGATCTACCGAACGGATGATTTCGACCGGGGTGCGTTCTTCTCCAAAATCATTCGGCAGTTTTGGGATTTTCGACCGTTTCTAGACGTGCAGCGGCGCGCCTACAAACAGAGGGCGCTGAATGATCAGACTTGAAGTACTATATCGACAATCAAATAGAGCAGAGATGGGTTCGGATGATCGGGTTTCGCAACATACTCATAGACACGCCAAGCAACTCGGTCGCTTGGCGTCATCCTTCCCTCAAATACTCACTTGCCCCACCTCCAATTTCAACCTTCGCCGCCGCCTGTGCTATCCTACGCGCCATGTCAACCATGAACTCAATGCTGCCCGCCTGGCCCGACAGCACTGCTTTCTGGCAAGACAAACGCGTGATCGTCACCGGCGGCAGCGGCTTTCTTGGCTCTTTCATGGATAACTTTGCGTGATTTGAAAGCGTGGCGCCCATGATACTGCCGCCAAGCAACGAGTTTGGCGATCTGCCGCCTGGCGTGCATCATGTCACTGTCGATGCCGTTGTTGAACGATTTGGTTGGGGGTCTGAGCAACGAAGACTTGTTACCAGACGGCTGCTTCACATTCTGAATTTGGCGCAACGAACTGATCATCTGGAGCGTGTGATCGTGTTTGGGAGCTATGTGACGGACAAGCTCAACCCCAATGACGTCGACGTGATTCTGATCATGGACGATGAGTTCCGTTTGGAACAGTGTCCGATTGAGGCAAAAGCACTGTTTGATCATGCGACTGCCCAGGCTCGTTATGGGGCAAGTGTCTTCTGGGTCAGGCCTGGTTTGTTACTCGGCGAGACGATCGATGAGTTTGTCAGCCACTGGCAGATCAAACGTGACGGATCGAGGCGTGGGATTGTGGAGGTGCTCCTATGACGATTGCAAACGATCACGAGTTACAGGTAACCAAAGAGCGCATTGAACAGTTCCAACGTTGGTTAGCCCAAATGCGGCGGACGGCACAGCCAGCAGAATTTGAGGCAGTCACCAGTGGGTATCGGCTAGAAATTGAACGAATGCAGGCGGAAGTCCTGGAGTATTTGCTCTGCCCGCAACCTATCGACTACGAGCCGCAGTTGGCATGAACATGACAGCCCTGAAGCCCATGCAGAACCATCAACCACAGCCCGCCTGGCCCGACAGCGCCACCTTCTGGCGTGACAAACGCGTGATCGTCACCGGCGGCAGCGGCTTTCTTGGTTCTTTTATCGTCGATAAGCTGCGCGCCCGCGGCGCCGCCGAAGTGATCGTTCCGCGCCGCGCCGACTACGACCTGCGCGACATCCAGGCCATCCGCCAGCTCTTTGCGGACGTGGCGGCAAGTTCGCCCCTCGCCCCTCGCCCCTCGCCCCTCTACGTCATTCATCTCGCCGCCCACGTCGGCGGCATCGGTGCCAACCGCGCCAAGCCGGCCGAGTTCTTCTACGACAACCTGATGATGGGCGTGCCGCTGATGCATGAGGCGTGGCGCGCCGGCGTGGCGAAGTTCATCGCCATCGGCACGGTCTGCGCCTATCCCAAGTTCACGCCGACGCCCTTCCACGAAGACGACCTGTGGAACGGCTACCCGGAGGAGACCAACGCGCCCTATGGCTTGGCAAAGAAGATGATGCTGGTGCAGAGCCAAACCTATCGCGAGCAGTATGGCTGGAACTCGATCTTTCTACTGCCGGTGAACCTGTACGGGCCGCGTGATAACTTCGACCTGGAAACCTCGCACGTGATTCCAGCGCTGATCCGCAAGTGTCTGGAAGCCAAAGCCCGCGGCGCCGCTGAGATTGTGGCATGGGGCGACGGCTCGCCGACGCGCGAGTTTCTCTATGTCGAGGACGCCGCCGAGGGCATCCTGCTCGCGGGCGAACGCTACAATCAGAGCGACCCGGTCAACATCGGCAGCGCGTTTGAGATCAGCATCAAAGATTTGCTCGAAACCATTGCCCGGCTGACCGGCTTTGACGGGCGCATTGTGTGGGACACGAGCAAACCCAACGGCCAGCCGCGGCCCAAGGGGAATGTGAGCCGCGCTCAGGCGCAGTTTAGGTTCCAAAGCCAGACGTTGTTTGAAGATGGACTGTGCCCCAAACTATCGAGATGTATCGGGGAGACAATTGATGAAACGCATTTTGCATGTCGTGGGTACTCGCCCCAACTTTATAAAAATCGCCCCGATCATGCGGGAAATGGCGAGATATCCCGACGAATTCGAACAGATTCTGGTCCACACCGGCCAGCACTATGATGCGAACATGTCGCAGGTCTTCTTCGACGAGTTGGAACTGCCCAGACCTGAAGTGAACCTGGAGGTTGGCTCTGGCTCTCACGCGGCGCAGACCGCCGAGGTGATGGTGCGGTTTGAACCGGTGATATTGGAGCACAAACCCGACTGGGTTCTGGTTCCTGGCGACGTCAATTCAACTCTGGCTTGCGCGCTGGTGGCGAGCAAACTCGGCGTCAAGGTGGCGCATGTGGAGGCGGGTCTGCGTTCGTTCGACCGCACCATGCCGGAGGAGATCAACCGGGTGTTGACCGACCACCTGGCTGACCTGCTCTTCACAACCGAGCCGAGCGGCAACGAGAACCTCCGCAACGAAGGCATCCCGGAGGACAAAATCTGCTTCGTAGGCAACACGATGATCGATACGCTGGTGCGGCTGCTGCCCAAAGCCGAGGCACGCTGGCCCGGCCTGCAGACTCAGTTTGGGCTGGAACGTTATGTGTTGGTGACGTTGCACCGCCCTTCCAATGTGGATGACCTGGCGACCCTGGGTGAAATCATGGTTGCCTTGTCAGAAATCAGCCGCCAGACCCAGGTAGTCTTTCCTGTACACCTCCGTACACGCCAGCGTATCGCCGGGCTGGGCATTGCGCTCGACTGCGGCAACCTGACGCTGACCGAACCATTGGGCTATCTGGATTTCCTGACGCTAGAGGCGCACGCCAGCCTGATGCTGACCGATTCGGGCGGGGTGCAAGAGGAGACGACTTATCTCGGTGTGCCATGTTTGACGACTCGGCCCAATACAGAGCGGCCGGTGACAGTAACGCATGGTACAAATCAGTTGATCCAATCGTCCAATCAAGCCTTGCTCCCGGCGATACAGCGGATACTGACTTCAGATATAGAACGGCGTAAATCACAGATAGAGCTTTGGGATGGTAATGCTGCAAGACGGACTGTGGATATCATGAGACGTATTCAATGATCAAGGTACTATCCATATTCGGGACTCGACCCGAGGCTATCAAGATGGCTCCGGTAGTGAAAGAATTGGAGAAGTACCCTGACCGCATTACTTCGCGTGTCTGTGTAACAGCACAACATCGCGAGATGTTGGATCAGGTTCTCGATTTGTTTAGCATCGTACCAGACTATGATCTGAACCTTATGCAACCGGGACAGACACTGTCTGGCCTGACTGCTAGGGTGTTTACGGCGCTTGATCCAGTGATTGCTAATGAAAAACCAGACTGGGTGCTGGTCCAAGGTGATACGACAACGGTTATGGCGGCTAGTTTGGTTGCCTTCTATCACCGGGTGAAGGTGGGGCATGTGGAAGCTGGTTTGCGCACCGGTGACAAATGGCAACCCTTTCCCGAGGAGATCAATCGGAAGGTTGCAGGCGTTGTTGCGGATTTGCACTTCGCGCCCACTCAAAGCGCCAAAGATAATCTCTTACGCGAAGGAGTTTCTCCTGATACCATTCATGTGACGGGCAATCCGGTGATTGATGCTTTGAATCTCGTCTCTAAATTGCCCTATGTATTTGAGGGTGGACCTCTAGCAGAGATATCTTGGGACAAACGCATTATTCTGGTGACAGCACATCGGCGCGAAAACTTTGGCAAGCCCCTGGAAGACATCTGTGTAGCATTGAAAGAGATTGCCAACCAATACCATACCGTGCATATTATTTACCCGGTTCACTTGAACCCCAATGTACAGGAGCCTGTATATCGCTTACTAGGGGGCATTCCTAACATATTTTTATTGCCTCCTTTGGATTACCTACCCCTGGTGCAAGTAATGAAACGAAGTTATCTGGTTCTGACAGATTCTGGTGGTATTCAAGAGGAAGCACCAGGATTTGGAAAGCCGGTTCTGGTGCTGCGAGATACAACTGAACGCCCAGAAGCAATCGAAGCAGGCACAGCTCGTTTAGTTGGCACCGACCAGAAGGATATTGTGTCACACGTACGACGATTACTGGACAACAATGATGAATATTCGCAGATGTCGCAAGCTGCGAATCCGTATGGTGACGGTAGAGCTGCAAAGCATATCGTAGAGGCACTATTGTGATTCGCTCACTTGCCAGACATTTGCCAGAGTCTGTCACGGCAAAGCTTGAGAATGAACCGATCTACACCAGGATAGCCAACGGAGCCTTCTGGTCGCTCACAGGTTCGGCGTTTGCACAGGGACTGACAATTGTATCCTCTATTGCCGTAGCTCGTTTACTAGGGGGTGAGAGCTATGGCAAGCTTGGCATCATTCAGAGCACCATTGGCACAGTTGTCATTTTTGCCGGTCCTGCACTCGGAGTTGCAGCGACGAAGCACATCGCTGAACTGCGTAATTCAGACCCTAGCCGCGTAGGCGACATTATCGGTATGACGTCCACTGCAGGACTCATCGCCAGCCTACTCATGATGATTCTACTCTGGATAGGCGCGCCTTTTCTGGCGTCGGAAATTCTCAATTCACCGGATATGGCAAGCGTTCTCGTTCTGGCGTCATTGGCGCTCTTGTTCAACGGATTGACTGGTGTTCAGAACGGGGTATTGGCAGGCTTCGAAGCCTTTCGCGCAATGGCGCATGTGAACCTTTGGCGGGGACTCGTTAGCCTGCCCGCAATGATTCTTGGTGCATGGTTGTGGGGGTTGTCGGGATCTGTGCTAGCGCTCGGCGTAATTGCCTTAGTGACTGTAGTTTTTAATCAGCGAGCCATCCACCAAGAGTTGGCAGGATTGAATTTAACGATCAACCCGTTTGCGCTTCGCAGCGAATGGCACATTTTGTACAGTTTTTCGCTTCCGGCTTTGCTGAGTTCGGTAGTGGTGGTGGCGACCACCTGGTCTGCAAGCGCGTTATTAGTAAATCAGCCAAATGGATATATGGAGATGGGAGTCTACAATGCTGCCAATCAGTGGCGAATAGCGATTCTTTTTCTCCCTTCTGTTCTCGCAAGACCGATGTTGCCTATGTTGTCAGAGTCACTCAATCGCAGCCGTGATGATTACATGCGGGTGTTGAAACTCAACACGGCAGTCACGGCAATTATCACAGGCGGCTTATCGGTGATTGTAATTGTTGCTTCTCCATGGATTATGGCAGCCTACGGGAGTGATTTTGCAGGTAGTTGGGCAGTGCTGGCTCTTCTGGTTATGTCTGGTCTATTCTCCGCCATTGCTGGCGGCATTGGTAATGCGATTTGGAGTATGGGGAAGATGTGGCTCAGCCTGGGACTCAATACGGTCTGGGCCGTTACGTTTATCGGCAGTTCTATCATCTTGCTCAAATGGGGAGCGTTGGGCTTATCTGGAGCATATCTGATATCCTATTCCCTTCAACTTGTACTTGTAGGTCTATTTGTCTTCAGTTGGATGCGTTTTTCGTCAGATAGGAGGCTGAAGTGAACCGGATGTCGTTCCAATCAGCCGCTCAGCAGGTAGACTCGATTGAGGGGTCGTTACATGCCTTTGGATATCAAATCTATAGACCAACCTGGCGCCGCGACAGGTTCTTGCGCGGATACCTTTCGCTTACACAGATCAATAATCTTGACCAGGTTACAGCGTCATTTGCGTGTGTTGATATTGTTGCAATCCCTAAATATTTCGATCTATACACCATCCCGAAGACATCACGGATCTATGTGGATCGGTGATGTGGATCGGTGATGTGAATATGTTCAAATGCGTCTACAATGAGTTTGGCAAATAATCGACCAATCATCTTTGACCCAATTATGAAGATAAAGTCATTAGTCATCAGTGCAAGTTTACCCCCATTCAGCGAATCATCGACTTTGCACCTGATCGAGCGATTGAGGCGTTTTGACGATCACGGATTCTCCACAACTCTGATTGGTGCAGAGATGACCGGAGGCGTGGAGGAGGGACTCTTGCATCGGCTTCCTTCCCACGCAACGATTCTTCGCACGAATGCAACGAAATATGACCGAACCATGTTGCAACTTGCCAGGCTTCCAGGTGGAAAGTGGCTGACCTGGCTCTACGCCAACGCGATGTACCGGCTGGCTGCGCCTGATGTGCGCGCAGGGTGGGAGAACCAGGTAATTGATTTGTGTAGTCGACTACCTGATCTCTGCAAGTCAGATGTACTCATCACACATAGTGGGAGCTATACAGCGCATATGGCCGGGTCAGTATTGTCCCGTCGTTTCTCTATACCTTGGATCGCCGATCTGGGTGACCCACTGAGCCTTGTCGACCCCGATTCGTGGATGTACATGCTGAAAGCCAAACGCAACCGGGCGATTGAACTTGACACAATCCCTCATGCAGCAGGATTGGTCTTCACCACTGATGAGACGCTGGCAGCGTACCAGTCCTGGTTTGGTGACAGCCTGCCCAAAGCAATCGTGCTCCCCTGTTATGGCTATAGTGCGGACGATTTCTCTCCTCCAGATACTCAATCTGCACAATCGATCCGACAAATCACGATCTCGCATGTGGGAGCGGCGCATCAGGCAAACCGCAATCTTATCCCGACAATTCGTGCGATCAACGTATTAAGGCAGTCTGAAACATCTATACACGCCATTGCGCTGAACATCATTGGCCCACACAGCCTCTCTTTTGAAGAAGAAGCCCGACGCCTGCAACTTGACAGTGTGACGTTTTCTGGGCGTGTTTCTTATCAAGAATCTCTCGACTGGATCAACTCTAGCAATGTTCTGGTGATTGTGGGCAACGCCAGCACCCTACAGATTCCTGGAAAGGTCTATCCATATCTAGGATCAGGGCGTTTAATTCTTTACATTGGGCAACTGCCCCGCGAACAAGATCCGTCTGCTCGTCTGTTGGCGCAATTTCCAGGCATCTTATTTGCACAGAACACTCAGGAATCAATCCTAAAGGCTTTGCAGGAGATCGATCTGCATTTTGCCGAACTCGCAAATCAAGCTGCACAGCGACTGAACGCTCCCGCATTGCAGCAATATGAATCAAGCAGAGTTAGTGATCGGTTTGCGGAATTCGTGAAAGGGATAGCTTACATATGATAAGGAATCCGATTACACGGATTGCAGTTGTTGTGGATTTCCCACATCCTAAGGTATAGGAAGCGACATGATCAAACAAGAGTCAAGGTCATTTTTAGCGAATCTTATTCGACCTGTTTCCCGATTTCGTGGAATAGGTCGAATTGCAGACTTGGTAAACCGATTCTTTCTCACAATCGGAACTGATCCAATCACCATAGCCTCAATGCGTGATGGAAGTAAAATGATAGTTGATTTGCGATCTGGTACGGAATGGTTCTCGTTCTATCAAGGGTACTACGATCAGCATTTCATATCCGCCCTAATCAAAATCGGACAGATAGGTGGGAACTTTCTAGATGTGGATGCAAATATTGGCTTCTACTCGATTGCTCTTGGATGGAAGTTTCAGGGTACACATCAAAAAGTCTATGCTTTTGAACCGCTGGAACCAAATTACAATCGGCTCATATCGAATATCCGAATCAATAATCTTGGTTCAACAATATTGCCTCAAAACATCGGACTTTCGGATTCCAGCAGAAAGGCTTTGATCAAGTTGGGTGATGACTTTCGAGGAGGGTCCGTGACCGGAAACGCAACCCTTGTCGAAGATTATCATGGATTCGCAGACTGCGAGGTGCAACTTGAGCCACTAGATCAAGTTTACATGAATATAGGTGTTGAAGATGTAGGCTTAATCAAGCTGGATATCGAAGGACATGAAAGCTCCTTTCTGGCTGGGGCGCAACTTGCAATTGAAAAGTGGAGACCAGTCATATTCATGGAGGTCAACAAGCCTGCCTATAGACGTCAAGGTCTTGAGTGTTTCCAAGCGTGTAACCCCTTTTTCCCAAACGAGTACCGATTCTATAGACCTGAGCGTAATCATAGGAATGGGAGTCTCCGTCTTCGGTTGGTTTCTGATTTTCAGGAATGCACCGAGGTAGATAATGTTTTCGCAGTCCCTGCTGAACTTAGCCAAGTCATCCTAAGTGCGGTTCAAGAGGAGTAATTTACCCACTTTCTTTGCCACTATTTCAGTTTCAACCAGAGTTAGTGACTGCCGTCAGGGTGCAGATACTCTGGGGGTAAGAACGAAAAGCACAATGAAAGTGTACAGATACCCTACGCACAATGAGAAAACCAAAAATGCAGATAGCAGTTATTGCAGGCTTTCCGCCCGATCCCTTTGGTGAAGCGCATTATACAGGGCAAGTGTTTTTGTCGCTTGCAAGGCAGTTTCCAGAAGTGAACATTCTGGTGATAGCCCACAAAAACACCTCTGCGCCTGATCACGAGCAGTTGTTGCCCAATCTTCAAGTACGCCGTATTACTCAGCCATATAGTCGAATCCGGGCGACTATTGCACTATTGCCGTTATTGTTCCAACTCATTCGGTTTCGCCCGCAAATTGTTCACTTTCAAGGAACGCATACGCCGCGCTACGGCGGTATATTCGGTGAGCCTGTGGCTATTATCGTTGCGATTTTACGGTTATTAGGCATAAGAGTGGTTTTCACAGCGCATTCGATTTGGCTACGTTCTGAATTGACTGATCTTTGGCAAAGCCACAAGTTGCCTGTGCCATTATCTAAATGGCTCACCTGGCTCTATGGTGCAAATCTACGGTGCCTTGCACGGTGGAGCAATATTCTGAGTTTTGCAGTGGCGGGAGAGATGTCACCGCTCAAGAATATCTATGCAACAGAATATTCACTTGCAGAAGCGAGACTCACCTGCGAACCCCATCCATGTACTGGTAATCTGATATCGTCTAGACAACAACAGGAGGCACAGCGTAGGCTAGACCTCTCTGGACGATGTATTATCAGCGCGATTGGGTTCGTCCGGCCGGACAAGGGTTATCACCTGCTCTTGGATTGTGCCGAACAATTACTCTATCGATATCCCAGCTTAGTAATTGCCATAGCAGGTCTACCTCAGGGGGGTGAAGGGCAGCATTATGCCGATAGTCTGTCGAAAAAGCAACTGGAAATGAGTGATAACAGTCGTATCGTCCTGAAATTCGAGTACTTGAGTGACATTGAACTATCGGACTGGATGGAAGCAAGTGACGTTATCATTGTGCCCTACCTGCAAGTAAGTGGGCCGAGTGGTCCTATTCATCATGCCCTGGGACGCGGCAAACCGGTCATCGCATCAGCCCTTGGGCACAACTTGGGGCTTGCTGATGTCTGTAAAATGGTTCCCCCCGGTGATTCGGTTGCTTTGGGCCAGGCAATTGATGAGTTACTAAGCCAACCCCAAGTACTCGAAGAATATCGCAAACGCAGCATTGAATACGCCAGTCGCCACACCTGGGATCATCTGGCGCTGCAGTATATGACACAATACCAAGACCTGATAGCCGATTCATCCAATGTGGCTTGACGGAATGAAGTAGCATGATCCAGGGAGCGACCAGTCTTATAAAACTTCAGAATCATCTTATTCTCGCTATACTGTTGGCGTTTGTTCTGTTACTCTGGCTCTGGATGGCATCCATCGCTGACACAGTAAAGGGGAATTGGGCGAGCCTTCTCTTGGTGCAATCACTTGAACGTGATGCCGTTGATTCTGATGCCACGCGCTTCCTTGTGGGTGATTTTGCCGTAAACGACCCAATCGCCATGAACGAAGCCGTTACGCTTTGGGAGAGTACTGCCTCCAGAAATCAAAGCTATCTATACGCGCTTGCGCTCTACGCCCTCGGCAAATATGATGACGTACTCAGAATTCTGAGCGTTTCCTCGGCAACACGCAATCACCCTCTTGAGGGAATGGTATGGGGACATACCCACTATGCGCTCGATGAGAGAGGCCGTGCCGGTGAGATGTGGCGAGCCATCGGATTTGATTTTCCAATGCGACTAGAGGCTAATCGGGCGTTCAATGCCCTGCAATTTGAAAACGCGCTTCTGCTCTATCAACGGCTCGAAGCCATGTGGCCACAAGACCACGAAATTCAGATAAAGCTAGGCGACGTCTACCGCAGCAAATCAACACCCGACTCTCAACAGGCAGTGTTCCACTACCAACGGGCCGCCGCACTTGGCCATGACCAAGATCGCGTGAAGTTGCTTATCCTCATCACAGAGTTGGCTACCACCGGGAATTCGGGAGCCGTCTATGCTCAACTAGAGACGATGTTGGCAAGATCTGACTTGAGCAATGAGAATAGAGTTGATGCGTTGCGTGTCATGCATAATCTTTTCCGCTACTATTTCGCCGATCCGTTGCGCGCTGCTTCTTATCTGGAGATGGCCGCTGAATTGCCGCGTACAGAGGGAGATATTTGGGAAGAATTGCAGTTGACTCAGATGTCCCTGGACCGAGGCGATTGCGAATCTGCTCAGATCTGGATAAATCGTGCTGACGAACGTTTCATTGATAAAATGAGCCCGCTTTCGCTTTTTCGACAGTTGCAACAGGATATCGCGAAGGAATGCGGGTAAATGGTAATCCTTTTCTTTTCTGTATTGATACTGGGCCACCAACTACTGCTGTTGTCAGCAAGACGACGGTTTGATCCGTTTGATGTGAAGGTATTGATCGACCTTGTACTGTTGACAATGTGGGTGTATGCGCCTCTAACCAACAGTGGATTACGTTTTCGCCTTGAGAACGATACAGCCTTTGCCGCTACAACTTTTTTGGGAATAATCTTTCTCTACATAGGCTTGCACCTACCACTCTGGAAGCGAAAGAACTCCATGCCTAGGTTACTGTCTGAAGTTCGAATTCTGCGCATGGAATGGTTTTGGCTGGCGTTTTTCGTTTTTCTAGTTACTACACTTGTCTTTTTATACCAAAAGACGCAGTTCAACCTGGTGAACATAGTAGACCTTGTGACAGGTGCGCGTTTGTCTGCTTTGGCTACAGCCCTTAACGAGTCGAATGAAGGTTCCATACTAGATAGATTGCTCTCGTTTACGCAACCTATCCTCTTGTTGTGGCTTGCCATCACTTTCAGCCAAAGTAGATGGATACAATCAATGTTGATCTACTTTGTGCTTGTGTTAAGTATTGTTCTAGTTGCCACAACACGCTTGCCAGTTATTTTGACCCTATTACTCCCAGTAGTTTACTTTGTGCGTAACCGTACTAAATCACTGTCAATTCCGGCTGCAGTCGGCTTTGGTATCGTGTTTGTGCTGCTGATGTATGCACTGAACATTGTCAGGACACAAGGTCTCGATAAATTGCTCACGCTCGATTTTTCCTGGCAACAGGCTTGGGATTCGATAACAGTTAACTTCTCACCGATGCGTGGATATGAGATATTGTGGGAACTTGAAAGAACTGCTCATGTGTCCTATGAGTATGGTCTATCCTATGTCTACGTGTTGGTGACTGCGGTCCCCAGAGCGCTATGGCCAGGAAAACCACTGACATCGATGGAGGCACGTTGGACAACTGAGTTATTTGGCCAACATTTTGCCATGACTGATGAGGGTTGGGGTGTCTGGACGTTTACGCCATGGGGAGAAGGTTTGGTTCAATTTGGTATTCTCGGTGTGTTTCTGAATTTATTCCTTTACGGGCTGCTTGTCGCCTGGGCTGACAACAAGTTTGGCCGAAGCATTCTATTTTCGTTGGTTTGGTTCTATTTTTCTGTCTTGGCCGCGACATATCTTCGCAGTAGTTTCTCAGCATTGGCATGGACATTCTTGCAGGCATTCATTCCTCTGCTTATCGTCTTTCACCTTTCAACCCGCCCGCGAAGGCATACCAGCAAAACGAAGCATAGAGCGTCAGCAATGCCAGTGTTTCCGCAAATCATCACCAAGCAACAACACCTTCCAGAGGTTGAGCAGAGATGAATGAATCGAATCACTCATCCACTGTGTGCATGATCTCTTGTATTGGTAGGGTCACGTACACACGGAATAGGGTAATCTTGAACACTTTGGCCGATTTTGGATACGAAATCGTAGCTATTGCGCCGGCGGATGTAGAGTCCTCGGAAGATGTAAGCAGTATCACTCTTTACCCCCTACCACTTCCGGATGCAAACTTCTGGTATGATGCAGGTTTTGCAAATACGATTCGCGCGATATGGCAACGGTTAAACAACGTCTTTGTTCTGTTTCGCAAAGTAGGTGAGGTCAAACCCGATATTCTGTTCTGTTCTGAGCCTGACGCCTGGCTCGTTGCTGTTCTGTCAAAGAAACGGTATGGCTGCAAAGTTTTGGTTGACTTGCAGGAAGTGTATGATGATCGGGCGCTTGCATTTCCTAGACCGTTGCAGGGCATTGTACGTGCCGCTCTTCGGCAGTTGATGCGTATCTTGAGTCAATATACAGATGAGATAATCCACGTTAGCCTTGAGCGACAGCAAGCGTACAAGTATCTCTCGAAACCAGGTGTCATTATTGGTTCATATCCGGAGCTAAAGAGCTTCCCTTTACCGGAGACCGTCAAGGCTGGCGCCCAGTCCGACATCATCACGGCGATTCATGTGGGTGCGCTACGCCCAACCTATGCCTCTGAACAATTGCTGGAGGCTATGCAGATTGTTGCAGATACAGCGCCAGAGATTCGTTTTGTTGTGCTCGGTGGGATATCGGGTACTCTCAAGAATGCTGAAATCGTTGAGTCGCTTACCGTTAGAGGAGTGCTTGAGTTTATTCAGCAGGTTCCCTTTACAGAAGTAGTAGACAGGCTCCGTTCTAGCGATATTGGTATTAATCTTGTGTTACCAGTCGATACAGCGCATCGTCTGGCTGCCCCACAAAAATTATACGAATACTTTGCTGCGGTTCTACCCGTGGTTGTAGCTGATGTGCCCACTCTCCGCAGGGTTGTTACCGAACAAAAGTGCGGTGTGATTGTTGACGGAGCATCTCCTCAATCGATAGCTGACGGTATTGTTTCGCTTGCCAGTAACCAAAAGATGCGTACACAAATGGGGTCTAATGCCCGACAAGCCGCAGAAAATATCTATAACTGGGAGATGCAGGTCTATAAATTGCGTCAGGTAATGGAGAAACTTGGATGAAGAAAATAGTCCGAAGTCTGGGTATACGCATTTTTGGACAATCCCCGCGAATTGTCCGAATTCCATTCGGTCCAATTAGGGGCAGCAGGATTTTCATGAGTTTTGACATCTCTCCAAGGATGTTTCTCGGTTTCGACGAAACTTGGATAGCCAAATTGGCCGTGTCACATATTCAACCTGGGGATACAGTATATGATGTAGGTGCTCATATCGGCTACACGACTCTGATCTTTGCAAAAAGGCTTGCTGGCCAAGGTGCTGTTCATGCGTTCGAGTTACTACCATCCACGTCAGAGGGTTTTCTTAAACAAACAATTGATGCCAACCGGCTCTCGAATGTAGTTATTCACACTGTTGGACTTTCTGACGTAAGTGAGGTGATCGAGCTTTCTAGTGGTAGCACCAAAATGACAAGTCTTGAGATGCAAGGTTCACAAACAGACTCCCGGTTAGAAATGTGCCAAACGGAGCCACTGGATAAATACATAAAGGACATGAATCTGCCTGCACCTAATTTTATCAAAGTTGATGTCGAAAAAGCTGAAGTGAGATTTCTCCGTGGGGCCATGAAGACAATTTCTCAGTACAGACCATTAATGGTTATTGAGTTCCATACCCTTGATTTATTGAGAGAGGGTTATTCCCTGCTGACTGATCTTGGCTATCGTTGCGTTGGGCAATCAAACCAAGTGGTGGATGAGACTGTACTAAGTCACCTAGAACACTTTCATGAGAGTGTTCTCTTTGTTCCGTAGATTCAATTGCACGTGTTTTCACTGCAAACTGCCAAGCTGCGCCGATAGGTTCGCGTCTCACTTTGAGGAATAGGATCAGTATTTCGAACTATGAAAAACATTGTTATCACTGGTAGTAGTGGGTTGATTGGCTCCGAAGCTGTGCAATACTACGACAAGCAGAGTTATCAAGTGATCGGCGTCGATAACAACATGCGCCGTGAGTTTTTTGGCCCCAAAGGCGACACCACTTGGAACCTGGCGCGTCTGCAGCAGGCGACTCGTAACTTCCATCATGTCGATCTGGACATTCGTGACCGCACAGGCGTCCTCAACCTTTTTCGTGAGCGCCGTCCCGACATGGTCATTCACTGTGCGGCGCAGCCCTCTCACGACAAAGCCAAAGACATCCCGCTGGTCGATTTTGACGTCAACGCCGTTGGCACGGTCAATCTGTTGGAGGCCACTCGCCAGGTCAATCCAGAAGCAATCTTTATCTTTATGAGCACCAACAAGGTCTATGGCGATGCACCGAACGAAATTCCTCTGATTGAGACCGACACCCGCTACGACTATGCGCGTCCAGAGGATTACCACGGCGTCAGCGAAGAATGCCGGATCGACCGCTGTCTGCACTCGCTGTTTGGCGCCTCCAAGACCGCCGCTGATGTCATGGCACAGGAGTATGGCCGCTACTTTGGCATGAATGTCGGCATCTTCCGCGGTGGCTGTCTCACTGGTCCTTCCCATTCCGGCGTGGAACTGCACGGCTTTCTCTCCTACCTGGTGCATGTGGCAGTCACCGGCAAACCCTACACCATCTTCGGCTACAAGGGCAAGCAGGTGCGCGATCAGATTCACAGTTACGATGTCATCCAGGCATTTGAAGCATTTGCTCATAATCCTCGGCCTGGTGAGGTCTACAACCTAGGTGGTGGACGTGAGAACGCAGCTTCGGTTCTCGAGTGCATCGCACTGATCGAAGAACTCAGCGGCTATCGCGTGCAGTACACCTATCAGGAGCAGAATCGCATCGGCGATCATATCTGTTATATCTCTGACCTGCGTAAATTGCATAATCACTTTCCAGAATGGCGAATCACTCGCTCCCTGCGTTCTATCATCGAAGAAATGGTGGAAGCGGAAATTCAGAGAGCCTCAAAAACGTAAGTTTGCAGCAGTATGGCAATAGACAGTGCGTTTCCAGACGATCAGCAAAAGACAACCAACCATATCGGTATGCGTAGACGCGCCGTTGTTGTTAGCTGCGTTTATCCACCTGAGCCAGTGGTTTCAGCCCAAACCAGCGCCCAGGTTGCCGAAGGATTGCAGTCAGCAGGATTTGATGTGACTGTGGTGACAAGTTTTCCCAACCGCCCTGCAGGAAAGCTATATCCTGGCATTTCCCGCCGGTTTGTGCAACGTGAGAAGTTGACTTCTACCATTGAGATTGTGCGATGTTTTTCGACCCTTTCACCTGAATCACGCACCGTGAGCCGCTTCCTGGAAAACCTATCCTTCGGCTTATCGTCAGGGTGGCAAGTCCTAACGATGCCAAAACCCATCGTCATCTACGCAAATACCTGGCCCATTGTGGCGACAGGACTATTGTGTTTAATTGCTAATGCTAGACATATCCCGTTGGTGATTTCAGTACAGGATGTGTACCCAGAGGCAATGTTTGCTCAACAACGAACCAGCCAGAATAGCATTATCAGTAAATTGATGTACTGGATTGATGGCATCATTGCTCGATACAGTACTCATGTGATTGTGATCTCTGAACGTTTTGCAAATATCTACTTGGGGCAGCGCAAAGTCAATCCAGACCGGCTGAGTATGATTCCCAATTGGATTGACAGTAACAGGCTGACTGGAAGTCTATCGGGGCAAGATTATCGCACGAAGCAAGGCATCGGAGATTCTGAGTTCTTGCTGGTATATGGTGGCAATATCGGCGTAGCTGCCGGGGTGAAAGTCCTGATAGAGTCAATGCACTTGTTGGCGGACGAAACAGGCATTCGTCTGCTGGTCGCTGGGAGTGGTAGCCAACTTGCATCATGCCAGCATGCTGCCCAGGCACATGCTAACCGGATTCGATTTCACTCGCCCTGGGATATTTCGAGTGATCCTGAGGTGTTGCTTGCCGCCGATCTGTTGGTGCTACCCACGCTTGGTGAGCAATCGATGGCTTCCGTTCCGTCGAAGCTCTTGTCTTATATGCTGTCAGGTCGTCCCGTCCTTGCAACCGCACTTCCACAATCAGATTTGGCTGATCTTATCGAGCGATCGGGATGTGGTTGGGTGGTCGAACCTGATCGGCCAGACTTGCTTGCAGCAAAAGTCCAAGCGATAAGACAGCTCGGTTCGGATGAGCTGAATCGACGTGGGCAAGCCGGGCGGACGTATGTCTTGCAACACCTGACCAAAGAGGTATGTTTGCCTCAAGTAATCAAAATCATCGAGAGTTCTGCCGATAACGCTCGATAGGGGTTTATCTGCTCATGGCATCCCAGGAAAACCTATTCTTACGCAACATGCTTCCGTCCGATGTTCTCACCGTGACAGAAGTACACATGAAGAGTTTTCCTGGCTTCTTTCTGACGGTCCTTGGTCCCGAGTTCCTACGCAATCTCTATACGGCGATTCTTGAAGATCCAGATGGGATCGGCTATGTAGCCACTCAAGATATAGAAGTCCTGGGCTTTGTTGCGGGCACGGTGCAGCCGGCAGGCTTTTACCGCCGCCTCCTGCGCAGACGATGGTGGCATTTTGCATGGAGCGCCCTTCCGTCCGCCGTGCGACATCCAGCCATCATCCCCAGGCTGCTGAGAGCATTTTCGATGCCCGCACAGGTGACACAGCACGCAGGACGCGGTACACTGATGTCGATTGCTGTCCTGCCTACATGCCAGGGCAGCGGGATAGGTCAACTGTTGGTGTCCGCCTTTCTCGATGAAGCAGTGCGGCGTGGATTGCAGCAGGTGGACTTGACGACGGATCGTGACAACAACGAGCCTGCGAATCGCTTCTATCAGCGGATAGGTTTTGTCTGTGAACGGTCGTTCGTAACGCCTGAAGGCCGCGCCATGAACGAATATGTCATGGACCTTTCCAAACGTATACCAATCGACATGTCACAAAAATCTGAGCACAAAAAGGATGGGGATTGTGCGTAGTGCGTTTCTGCCGTTTGCCCTGCCCGATCTGGACGATACTGAGTTTACACAGATCAAGGAAGCTCTTCTCTCTGGCTGGATCACGACTGGCCCCAAAACCAGACAACTTGAAGCAGAGTTTGCCGCCGCCGTCGGCGGCAGACACGCCATCGCCGTCAATTCATGCACGGCGGCCATGCACCTGGCATTGGAGGCGGTTGGTCTGCAACGGGGGGATGAGGTGATCACGACTCCCTACACCTTTGCCGCCACCGCTGAGGTCGTGCGCTATTTCGACGCCAAGCCTGTGCTGGTGGATGTCTGCGCCGAAGACTGCAACATCAACCCGGCGCAGATTGAAGCGGCCATCACACCGCGCACAAAGGCCATCATTCCCGTGCATATTGCCGGTCTGTCCGCCGACCTCGATGCGATCGATGAGATCGCTGCCCGCCACAACTTGGCCGTCATCGAAGACGCCGCCCATGCCTTTCCCACGCGCTACAAGGGGAGTATGATTGGCCAATCTCTGCAGGACTCACCACTGCACGCATCAAGCAACACGCAACACGCCGTCTGCTTTTCCTTTTACGCCACGAAAACCATCACCACCGGCGAAGGCGGCATGATTGTCACCAATGACGACACTATCGCCGAGCGCTGCCGCATTATGGCGCTGCACGGCATCAGCAAAGACGCCTGGAAGCGTTACACGGCGGAAGGTTCCTGGTACTACGAGATCAT